>SLJO01000042.1 GCA_007135095.1 Bacteroidales bacterium
CTTGCCTGTTGCCAGAGTAATTTAAGGGCGGAGGTGGAGGTTCGCTTTTCGTTGATCGGGCCGAGTATGCTGCGGAAGACCCTGATGCACTCGCGCACGGTCGACTTCTCGAGTATATGCAGATCATTGTCAACCTCGAATATCTTCCTTTCTGCCCTGTCAAGATAGGTATACATCGAGTCCCTTGCTGCCTCGTGGGTTTCGGCCGACCTGAGTATCCGGTGTATCTCGGGGTTTGAGTTCCAGAGCATCTTGGTATAACTTTCATAGTCATACTCAAACCGGGTCTTGAGCATCTCCACCGAATCGGTAAAAACATCATCGACGATTTTTGTTCCCAGGAAATTCTGCTTGCCGGCGGGGCCGGTTTCGGGAGTCCCTGTCTTGCCGGTTATACTGCCCGATGGCGTTTTGCCTTCTTTATTCTTCGGGTTGTCTTTTCCTTCTGCTGAATTTTCCATAATGTAGTATTTTATAAAGTTTTGCCCTGAAAAATCCGGCCCCTCCTCCTCACTGCCTGGAGAGATACCTTGCCAGCGTCCTTACCCTGACAGGCTCCTGAAGGAACCGCTTTTCGCTGTCGAGGAGTATCATGGTGGGGGTTCCCTTAAGGTTGTAATCACGGGCAACGGGACAATCCCACCTCTGAAAGGAGCTGAAGTTTATCCAGTCATAGCCCCGTTCCTCAATATGGGCACGCCAGATCGCCTCATCATCTTCTATTCCTATGGCAACGACCTCCAGGAAGCCTTCCTGCTGCCTGTAAAGGTTGTAAATGTCATACAGGCCATCCATTAACCCCTCGCAGTGGGGGCACCAGCTTCCCCAGAAAAGGATAAGGGTATACCGGGACTCAATATCCCGGATATCCATGGCCCTGCCGTCAAAGGCCGTAAAGCCGAACCCGGGAACCCTGTCCCCTTCCCGGAGTTCCATGAGCGGGGCCGACGCCTGATCCAGCAGCAGGCCCTCTTCGAAGCAGACAGAACCAAGAAGATAACGTCCGGTCAAATGTTCCACCACCAGGTTCATGTCCTGCATCTCCGCGAAAAGATTGATCAGATATTCAACGACGAAGTAATAAACATCCTCATTTTCCATGGCATGCTGCATAATGACATCGACTGCTTCAATCAGCTCCTCCTGCAGCTCACCGCGATCATCGCCGGGATCTCCACGGTAGAGGGCAAGATAGCGGTTTAACTTTGCAGGAATAAGATCGGTGCGCAAAATCACGGGGTCGGAAAACTGGCCGCTGAAAAAGAACCCTTCCTTCATGGTTTTTATCCCGGCGGCCCCGGGAGAGCTTATCACGGGCATCTTATGGAAACGGGCAATGGTTGCAAAGATGCTTCCTCTGTTTCTTTTAGTCAGGTTGTCTATATAATTCATGCGGTGGTTCTGTACCCTCCTGTACTGCCTTTCCAGTCGCCGGTGAAAGTTGTCATCCTGCGGATAATTAACCAGGGCAGAGCTGAGTGTGCTTATTTTCCGGTGATATTGATTCATCCGTGCCAGCAACTGGTAATAATGGATGTTTTCTTCGGAAAGGAGGATCTCCATACTGTCGACGGGGGAAGCATAATGGGTACGGAACACCACGGTGCTGCCATCCCAGATCAGATCAAAATGCCGGAGCTGCTGCGCATGATCACCGGGTATGGTGCTTTCCATGGCAAACCGGTAAACGCCCTTTTTCCTTTCCGGGGGAAAGAGTATCTCAAAGTTGCCATCATTGCCGGCATCAACAGAATCAAGAAAGTTTACCTTGTTCCCGTAGAGTTCAAAAAGCAGGATCCTGCTCTCGGGAAGGCCGGCAACCTGCCCGTATATTTTCCCTGGTTCATATGCCGTGCCGGAGCCGGCATCGCCGGTAATATCATTTCCGCTACAGGAGAAAAACAGTCCAAAGACAAAAACCACAAAATATTCTCTCACAATAATACTCGTTTATTAATAATGCTTACGGCTAAAATTACAACAATTGTTTTTTAAACAAAAACAATACTATTGCAATTACCTGAGAAAATAGCAGTTTTTAACTGCAAATATTATAATTTCGCCACAGTTAATAATTAATTTTACCCGGACATCCTGAAAGGCAGAAAAAACCCATAGGGATAGTTATTCTATTTCCTGCCGTTAATTGAAGACATATACTTTATGATGCCAAACTACAAGAGAATCAACATTATTGGAGGATGGGTGGTTTTTATAATTGCCACTTCGGTTTACTTCATGACCCTTGAGCCGACAGCAAGCTGGTGGGACGCAAGCGAACGGATCACTGCCGCCCACAAACTGGAAGTGCCTCACCCTCCGGGAGCGCCGTTTTTCATTCTTATGGGGAGAATGTTCACCATGCTTGCCCCTGATCCTTCCCTGGCTGCCATGTTCATGAACGCTATGTCAGCCCTTGCCGCCGCGCTTACTGTCACGCTGCTGTTCTGGATAACAACCCACCTTGGGAAAAAGATCATTTCTCCCGTCACTGAGCCTTCAGGGCCGCAAATGTTCGCGCTTATCGGATCGGCCTTTGTCGGGGCAATGGCATTTTGTTTTTCAGACACACAGTGGTTCGTGGCGGTAGAGGCCGAGGCCTATGCGACCAGCGGACTTTTCACCGCCATCGTCTTCTGGGCAATCCTTAAATGGGAGAATGTGGCCGACCAAAAATATTCGGCAAGATGGCTTATCCTGATTACCTACCTGATGGGCCTTTCCATTGGGGTCCACCTGCTTAACCTGCTCGCCATACCAGCAATAGTGTTTGTTTATTATTTCAGGAAATACCCTGTCACAAGGAAGGGCATTATATCTGCTTCAGTTATTTCCGTGCTGATGCTCGGTGCATTCGTGTATGTCATCATCCCCGGAGTGGTAAGGATAGCCAGCATTTTTGAGCTTGTGTTCGTGAATTCATTCGGATTGCCCTACCATAGCGGTGCACTTTTCTTTGTTGTGCTTACAGGCGCTTTGCTGGGGTGGGGCCTTTACTATACGCAAAAGAAACGCCTGGCGGTGATTAATACGATAATCCTGGGCCTTACCATGGTGCTTATAGGTTATTCCTCCTATGCCGTCGTGGTTATCCGGTCCTCGGCAGGCCCTCCCATGGATCAGAACTCACCCAATAACATGTTCAGGCTTATATCGTACCTTGCCCGTGAACAATATGGCGCCAGCCCATTATTTTTCGGGCAGTACTATAGTGCTCCGCAGGTTGATATCAGGGAGGGGCGTATGCAGTATATCATGGAGGACGGGAGGTATGTCGAGACAACGGCAAGGATTGAAGCGGAATATCATCCCGACCTGACGGGATTCTTTCCACGGATGTGGAGCAGCACTCCCTCCCATATACGCGAATATGAGCGATGGGGCAGGGTTGAGGGACGCCAGGTAAGAGTTTCCACCAACGGCGAGCAGCGGACGGTGGTGCGGCCAACCTTCATGGAGAATATCAGGTTTTTTCTCCGGTACCAGGTATGGCATATGTACGGAAGGTACTTCATGTGGAATTTCGCAGGAAGGCAGAACGACCACCAGGGACATGGTGAATTGCTTAACGGGAACTGGATCAGCGGCATAGGATTTATCGATGCAATGAGGCTTGGCCCCCAGCATAATCTGCCCGACCATATGGCCGGCCACCCGGCAAGAAATACATATTACTTTCTGCCGCTGCTGCTGGGGTTGCTCGGAATGGCCTACCATTACAAAAAGCATAAGAACGATTTTACAATAGTGCTGCTGCTGTTCTTTTTCACGGGACTGGCGATTATCATTTACCTGAACCAGACACCCCTGCAGCCCAGGGAGAGGGACTACACATATGCCGGCTCTTTTATGGCCTTTTCAATATGGATAGGAATGGGGGTGCTGGCCATCATAGAGTGGTTGCAGAAAAAATTACCGCTGAAATTGAGCAGCATCATTGCCACCGCCGCTACTTTCCTTTTTGTGCCGGTGCTGATGGCCTCACAAAACTGGGACGACCACGACCGCTCGGGAAGGTATACCGCACGGGACTTCGCCATTAACTACCTGGAGAGCTGCGAACCAAATGCGATAATTTTCACCCATGGCGACAATGATACCTTCCCGCTGTGGTATGCACAGGAGGTGGAAGGAGTGCGCACCGATGTAAGGGTTATAAACCTGATGCTGCTTAATGCCGAATGGTACATCGAGCAGATGAAGAGAAAACAGAACGATTCTCCCCCCGTGCCTTTCTCCCTTCCAAGGCACAAGTATGTGGATGGCACCAATAACCTGATTTACATGGTTGAACGTTTTGATGATTATATCGATATAAGACAGGTGGTGGATTTTATTGCCGATGATACCGAGCGCAGCAAACTCCGGGTTGCCGACAGGCGACAGATCGATTATATACCCACCAAACGTTTCAGAATAAGGGTTGATGCCGATAAGGTAATTGAGAATAATACTGTTGCACCCGAACTCAGGGATCAAATCGTCGGGTCTATCAACTGGGAGATTGACGAGGATTACCTGGTAAAGAACCAGATGATGGTACTTGACCTTCTGGCAAACAATGACTGGGACCGGCCTGTTTATTACGTGAGCCTGGGAACAGAGGATGCACTGGGACTGGAGAACTATTTCCAGCTTGAAGGTTTTGCCTACCGGCTGGTCCCGGTTTATACTGAAAGTGACGGCTTTGAATTCGGCAGGGTAAATACCGCAGCGATGTACGAAAACCTGATGAACAAATTTCAATGGGGGAGGATGAATGAGCCGGACGTTTACCTGGATCATTATAATATCCGGACGTTAAGCATCCTGAGATTAAGGAACAAGTTCGGCCGGCTGGCCAATGCGCTTGTTGAAGAGAATAAGGCCGACTCTGCCGTCATGGTGCTGGACCGCGCCATGGAGCTGATGCCCATCGATAAGGTGCCTCCAGAGTTCATGCTGCTTTCAGTGATAGAAGGTTATTACAATGCCGAGGCAAATGATAAGGGAAATCAGGTTCTTGAAGATTATTTCGATTATGTGGCCTCTGAAATGGAATATTATCTTTCTTTCCCGGGCAGGCTGATAATTTACCTTGATACAGAAATGCGCACCTCTCTCCAGCTGATGAGCGAGATGGTGAGGATGGCAGAGGCATTCGACCGGGTGGAACTTTCGGTTCCACTGAGGGAGCGGTTAAACGACTATATGGACAGGATGATGAATACCATCTGACAAAGGGCCAGCACAACCTTTTATGCCTCAGGCCCGCACGGGGCCCGGTGCGCCCCGTGCGGGGATTTTGGCTCCCGGGTTCCGGTCTGAAATGACTCTGCGAAACATAATATTTTCCCCGGCACTTGAAATAGTAAATAATTCTTTGTTAATTTGCAGAAACGCCATTCAGGTATTTAAATACTTAAAGCCCCGCAATGTCAAAAGTAGTAGCAATTTCAGAGGCAGCTTCCATCGCTTTACATGGAATGATACTTATAGCCAGATCAAAGCCCTCAATAAATGTTTTGCAGATCGCGGAGAAGACCGGTGCAAGCAGGCATCATGTGGCCAAAATAATGCAAAGGCTGGCTAAAAACAATTACCTTACCTCGCAGCGGGGGCCGACAGGCGGGTTTACTCTCAAAAAGAAGCCCGAGGATATCACTTTTCTGGAAGTCTATGAAACTATTGAAGGAAATATTGAAATCACTTCCTGTCCGCTGGACAAACAGATATGCCCGTTCGATAAATGCATTATGAACAATGTTACAAACCAGATGACCCTTCAATTCAGGGATCATTTAAAAAAACAAACCCTCGATCAGTATATCTGAATTATTTCCCCCCTGGCTGGTTGAAATTATGCCCGGCTCTTATTTAGATTGCTTCTATATTAACGCCTCATCTCAATAATGTTTATTATCCGGCTTGCAGAATCTTTTCATAATATATATATTTGGGTATTTAATTACCTTATTACCTTTAATAAAACGGACCGACCCGGTGCCCTGCCCCGGGGTTAATCTGAAAATAAACTTATTCTTAATGTACTGATAATGAAGCGTGAAATTATTAAAATAGACGATGAAAAATGCAATGGATGCGGACTATGCATCCCGAACTGCCATGAGGGAGCATTGCAGATCATTGACGGCAAAGCCAGGCTTATAAGCGACCTGATGTGTGACGGACTCGGTGCGTGCATCGGCCACTGCCCTGAAGGGGCGATGGAAATTGAAATGCGCGAAGCCCAGCCGTATGACGAGGTCCAGGTGATGGAAGAAATGGTAAAAAAAGGAAAGAACGTGGTTCTGGCCCATATGAAACACCTCAAGGACCACGGCGAATTCATTTTCCTCAGGCAGGCGGCCGGATTTCTGATGGAAAACGAGGATCGTATTGATTTTCCCGTTAAAGAGGTGATGCAGGAAGTTCACTCCTATAAACCCGGCGCTGAAAAACCTGTTGCTGCCGGCCAGGGAATCAGCATGGAAAGCAAGGCTGACCCGGTTTTCGCCGGCTTCACGCAGGCACCGCATAACAGTGTTGCCCACCAGGCCCCCTCATTCCAGCATGGCGGAGGATGCCCGGGTTCAAGATCGATAAGTTTTACCCCGCCAGTCAAAAGCAATGATAACGGAGCATCCGATAACACGCCTTCCGATGACGGCTCGCGGCTCGCCCAGTGGCCCGTTCAGATGCACCTGATCAACCCCCGGGCAGCCCACTTCCAGGGATCGGACCTTCTTCTGGCAGCAGACTGTGTGGCCTACTCCACCGGAAACTTTCATAACAGGTTCCTGAAAGGAAAATCTCTGGCCATCGCATGCCCAAAGCTGGATACCAGCAAGGAGGTTTATATCGAAAAACTGGTGAGCCTTGTAAACGAGGCCCGCATAAACACCCTGACGGTAATGAAAATGGAGGTTCCATGCTGTTCCGGCATTGAACAGATGGCAGTCCAGGCAGTCCGGTTATCAGGAAGAAAAGTGCCGGTAAAATCCGTTACAATTGGAATAAAAGGAGATATACTTGCAGAAGAATGGGTATAATGAAATTTAATCTGTATCAAAAAGAAAGATACTTTTGGTAAAGAAAACTTTGTCATTTTTTGTCTATTTTCACATATTCATTTAATTTTAATTTCTGAAGAACTGACAAAATAATGGAACAATTAAAAACCGAAAGGATCTGGAATTTTATTTCAATGTTCGTCTTTGTTCTTTGTCTTATTGGTGTTGGAATCCTCATGCGTGAGCAGGGAACAGGGGCTGACGATATTTCCGTTCTTGATATGCTTTTTATCAGCATTGCCACCTACAGGATGACAAGGCTTGTTGTTTATGACAGGATATTCAAACTGTTCCGGGATATTCTGCGCTCATTTCGGGGTACAGGGATTGGTGATTCCCTTGTGACAATAGTCACCTGTCCGTGGTGCGCAGGTGTGTGGATTTCTCTTTTCAATGTCGCGATATTTTACCTTGTGCCTTACGGGGTGCTTTTCATTTATATAATGACCATAGCAGGGATATCAACTTTTTTACAGATCAGCGTCAATATACTGGGACTGGCAGCCGAGGAGAGGCAGATGGATGTCAGGGAAAAACGAAAAAAAACCGGCAATACCAAACCACAATAACGCTTATGGCCTGCGGGGCCTGTCCTTACTTTTCCTTTTTATAAAGCAGCATTTCTTCTCCATACTGGCTTCCCGCGCCAGTTTGTGAATGATCAGGCAATGCCTTATATAATGATAGTTTATTAAATCAAGAATCTAATTTTCATTGTTTAACCTTAAAAATCAAAAGATTATGAGTATGTTTTGTTATCAGTGCCAGGAAGCAGCCAAAGGAACCGGTTGTACAATTAAGGGTGTATGCGGTAAAACCGATGAGGTTGCAAATCTCCAGGATGTACTGATGTTCGTGCTGAAAGGCATTTCCATCTACAATACCACAGCCCGCAGGGCAGGGATAGAAAAGCCTGAAATCAACAAATTCATTGTTGATGGTCTTTTCGCCACCATAACCAACGGCAACTTCGACCAGAATGTTTTTATCAGAAAGATCCAGCAGGGGCTTGAAATGCGTAACAAGTTAAGGCAGGAACTCGAAAAAACGGGGATCAGGCCCGAAGGCCCCGTTAATGAAGCGGCAACCTGGGAGCCTTTTTCCCCCGACGAATTTGTAAGTAAAGCAGAGACAGCAGGTGTACTGGCAACCGAAGATGAAGATGTCCGCTCGCTAAGGGAATTGATAATATATGGTGTTAAGGGGATGGCTGCCTATACCGAACATGCATTCAACCTTGGTTATGAGGATCCTGCAATATACACTTTCATGCAGGAAGCCCTTGTCGCCACCACCCGTGATACCCTGACTGCAGATGAGCTGGTTGAACTGGTAATTGAAACCGGGAAATATGGAGTTACCGCCATGGCCCTGCTGGATAAGGCCAATACCTCGGCTTACGGGAATCCGGAAATTACAACTGTGAACATAGGAACCAGGAACAATCCCGGTATACTTATCAGCGGACACGATCTGAAGGACATGGAGGAATTGCTGGCACAAACAGAAGGAACAGGGGTAGACGTTTACACCCACAGCGAGATGCTTCCGGCCAACTACTACCCGGCCTTCAAAAAATACAGCCATTTTGTAGGTAACTACGGGAATTCCTGGTGGAAACAGAAAGAGGAATTTGAAACCTTCAACGGCCCGGTGCTGTTTACAACAAACTGCATTGTACCCCCCGCTTCATCCAGTACATACAGTGACCGTGTATACACTACAGGTGCAGCGGGTTTTTATGGATTCAGGCATATCCCTGATCGTGAAAGTGGAGGCAAAAAGGATTTTTCCAGTATAATTGAGCATGCAAAAAATTGCCTTCCCCCTGTGGAAATCGAAAAGGGTGAAATAACCGGTGGATTTGCACATGCACAGGTCTTTGCCCTCGCCGATAAGATTGTGGAGGCAGTGAAAAGCGGTGCCATAAGGAAGTTCTTTGTGATGGCTGGCTGTGACGGCAGAATGAAGAGCAGGAATTACTATAGTGAATTTGCGGAAAAACTTCCCCAGGATACCGTGATACTTACCGCAGGGTGCGCTAAATACCGTTACAACAAGCTTCCCCTGGGTGATATCGGCGGAATTCCCAGAGTTCTTGATGCCGGCCAGTGCAACGACTCATATTCGCTTGCGGTAATTGCGATGAAACTCAAGGAGGTTTTCGAGCTCAATGACATCAACGAACTGCCCATTGCCTATAATATTGCATGGTATGAGCAAAAGGCAGTAATCGTTCTGCTGGCCCTGCTTTCCCTTGGCGTGAAGAATATTCACCTTGGCCCTACCCTGCCGGCATTCCTCTCTCCAAATGTGGCAGGCGTGCTTGTTGAAAAGTTTGGAATTGCGGGTATCACAACGGCTGATCAGGACATGGCGCTCTTTATGAATGGTAATTGACGATAATTATTATCCCTGGCAATGAATTTTGCATCGGATGCAAAATTGCGGGCGCCTTGAAAGATAATCTATCTTAACAAAAACAAATTATATTATGGAACAGAAAGAATTTGAAAAAGACAAAATATTTCGCTTCGAGGAAGAAGTCAATTATGCCGATGGAGCAATCGTTAGCAAGAATGTGCTTAAAAAAGATACCGGGAATATTTCACTCTTTGCTTTTGACAAGGGTGAGGGACTCAGTGAGCATACGGCACCATTTGATGCTGTAGTGCAAATCGTCGACGGGAAAGCAGAAATAACCGTTGGCGGGAAAAAACATCTGCTCGGCAAGGGCGATTCAATAATAATGCCTGCCAACATTCCCCATGCTCTCAAAGCGGTGGAACGATACAAGATGCTGCTCACCATGATAAAAGAGCCTAAATAACAGCAGGGCCAGCCCCGCCGGGAGAAACGCCATAACAGGGCGGCATCCCGGTGCGGCTGGAGCACCCCGTAAAACCCCCGTAGCAGAACAGCATCCCGGGGCGCCCGGACTACCCGTGCCGGCAAAGCCCCCATAACCTGAAGGCATCCCGGGGCGCCCGGAGTATCCATGCCACCAAAACCCCCATAGCCGGGAGCCATCCCGGGGCGGCTCCCGTTCCGGCAAAAGCGCCAGGATCCGGGATTAGACTAATTTCAAATAATCCTGTATGCTTGGTTTATAGCAGATTTCTGAATACATTTGGTTACCTGATGCTACAGGGAAATGTTTCAAATCAGTATACATGAGAGTCATTAAATTCATGCACCCTTGAATGCCGGTTTGTTTATCGGTTTAATTAAAACCCCTGCTCCGTCATGAAAGGCCTTTTGAGAATTTTGGAACCGCCACCCGGGTGGAAACCTGCCGTAATTATTTTACTTGGCGTACTGACAGGCGTATCATTACTTGTATTTCATGCCTCTGAAGCCCATTCCTATATTTCGGATGAGCCTGAGACCTGTATTAATTGCCATGTAATGTACCCGCAATACGCCTCCTGGGCAAGAAGCAGTCACCGCGAAAGGGCCACCTGTGCAGAATGCCATGTACCGCAGGATAATTTCTTTAGCAAGTATTATGTAAAGGGGACCGATGGTATGAGGCATGCCTATGTCTTCACCTCAAGGACAGAACCCCAGGTTATACAGATAAAACAACGGGGCATCAACGTGGTGCAGGAAAACTGTAAACGCTGCCATATGGATCTGGTCGATATGGTAAGTATAGTTGAAGTAACCGGAATGAACCACCACGAAGGCAGGGGAAGCCTTTGCTGGGACTGCCACAGGGATGTGCCCCACGGAACCGTCGGAGGCCTCTCATCAGCTCCCTTCTCCCTGGTTCCCCGCCTGCCGCCAATATTACCGGAATGGCTGAAAACCTTCCTTACCCGCGGAAATTAAACAAAACAGGAAAAATATCAAAACCCCAGAATATGGCAACAATTAAAGAGCTTTCTGAAAAAAAACCCTGGCTGAACTGGGTACTGTTTTTCGGCACAGTGATTATAGTATTTTTTCTCGGACTGTTTGCAGCGTCGATAGTGGAAAGAAGGTCCGAGGCACAAATGTATTTTCAGATGGTGGAGCCGATACCGGAATTCGAGCCCAGAAATGAAATATGGGGTCAGAATTTCCCGAGGCAGTATGAATCATACAGGCAAACCCTTGACACAACCTTTGAAAGCAAATACTACGGGTCGGTCATGATTGATTACCTTGAAAAATATCCCGAATTGGTAATTATGTGGGCGGGATATGCCTTTGCAAGGGATTATAGCCAGGGCAGGGGCCACTACTACTCAGTTTATGACATACAAAAAACCCTGCGCACAGTGCAACCCCAGCCCGCCACCTGCTGGACATGCAAAAGTACCGATGTGCCGAGGATGATGAATGAACTCGGCGTAAGCGGGTTCTACAGCAGCACATGGAGCGGCATGGGCAGCGAAATAATCAATCCCATTGGCTGCCAGGATTGCCATGACCCCCGGAACATGACCCTGAGAATTACCCGGCCTGCACTGGCAGAGGCATTTGAAAGACAGGGAAGAAACATACACGATGCCACACACCAGGAAATGCGCTCGCTGGTTTGCGCCCAATGCCATGTCGAATATTATTTTGGCGAGAATAATTATCTCATATTCCCCTGGGATGAGGGTTTCAGCGCAGTGGACATAGAGAATTATTTTGATAACCATGAATTCACCGATTGGGTACACGGGTTAAGCCGGGCCCCCATGCTCAAGGCACAACATCCCGATTATGAACACTATAAGACAGGCATTCATGCCGAACGGGGCGTTTCCTGTGCTGATTGTCATATGCCCTATAAAAGGGAAGGGGGCATGAAATTTACCGATCATCACCTGCAAAGTCCGCTGAACAATATAGAAGGATCATGCCAGGTATGTCACCGGGAAAGCGCAGAAACCCTGCGGCAAAATGTTTATGACAGGCAGGATAAGGTCAGCGAGCTGAGGCGTATCGCCGAGAGGCACCTGGCAAGGCTCCACCTCGAAGCAAAAGTTGCCTGGGATGCCGGCGCAACGCAAGAAGATATGGAGGAGATACTGGTGCTCATAAGGCATTCACAATGGCGGTGGGATTGGGTGGCCGCCGCAAACAGCATGGGGTTTCATTCCCCAAACGAGTCACTCAGAACCCTGGCCACATCCATTGACAAGGCACAGGAAGCCAGGGTGCTTCTTACACGTGTATTCAGCAAATACAATGTTCCCCAGCCTGTTGAACTGCCCGTTTATTCAACAAAGCAGGAGGCCCAGCAGCTTGTCGGACTGGATATGGAGACAATACAGCAGCAAAAAGATAAATTCCTGAATACTGTTTTGCCCGTGTGGCTCGAAGAAGCAAGAATAAGGGAGGAATTATACACCCATCCCCGGGAATAGTCAATGAAACTATATCCTCCTGCAGCATGATCAGCTTTATCAACACTACCGCCGGGAAATCAAAGGGCATCACTGTTGATAAAATTCCTGCCCTGTACGGGCTCTTTATCAAAAAAAAAGAGTTCCTTAGTGTTCATTATTAGAAGGGCCACAGTTACAGGGTTTCTGATGCGAATAAAAGAAAAACTCCTGCTCAGGGCCGTGATGTCGCTAATGATAGTTATTATCATTTCCACAGCACTGCTTACCATTATTTTTGTTAAGGCATGGCAAAGCAGCAGCCTCGTGGTTAATGCTGCGGGTGCCGCATTTTTGGTTATTGCCGCCTTTGCCGTTTCCCGGTTTTTCTTCCACATCTACACCAAACCCCTTCTGAAGCTGATGTACAGGGGTGAACAAGAGGCCCTGCTGAAAACCCATGAACAGTTTGCCGGCTTTATGGATGAACTGCCCATAGGGGTATTTATTAAAGACGACCAGAGCAGGGCTGTTTACCTTAACAAGTATATGGATAAGGTTTTCTGCAAGCCTAACTGTATCGGTAAAACTCCCTATAACATTTTTGACAGGGAAATTGCCGACCGGGTAATTCTTGAAGATAAAAGGGCCCTTGCGGGTGAATCCTTTATGGTTGAAGAGGTGCTTACCGACAAGCATGGCAAGGAAAGAATCTACATGACCCATAAATTCTGTATGTGGGACGGCGGGGGCAACAGAAGAAGGATAGGCGGGATCTCGATTGAAATTACCCTTCGCAGGGAAGCGGAATATAAGCTCAGAATACTTTCCCAGGCAATAAAAAACTCGCCCGTGTGCGTGCTGATAACCGACCCGCACGGGCATATTGAATATGTCAACCCTGCATTTGTTAATTCCACCGGATACAGCTTTGCCGAGGTGATGGGGGAAAACATGAGCATTATCAACTCGGGAAATCATGAAGGAGCCTTTTTCAGTGAAATGTGGAAAAAAATAAAAAGTGGCGGCGACTGGCAGGGAGAGATCCTTAACAGAAAAAAAGACGGAACCCTTTTCTGGGAATTTGTCAGCATCTCATCGGTTAAAAACAGACATGGTGAAATTACTCACTATGTAGCCATTAAGGATGATATCAGCAAGCGAAAGCTTGTGGAAGAAGCCCAGATACAGGCCAAAGAAAAGGCAGAAGAGAATGACAGGCTCAAATCGGCTTTCCTGGCCAATATGTCGCACGAAATAAGAACCCCCATGAATGCCATAGTGGGGCTTTCGGGCTTGATGGCAGATCCGGAGCTCTCTTTTAAGGAAAAGGAAAATTTTTCTGCCATTATCAAAGAAAATTCCGATATCCTGCTCCAGCTGATTGACGACATTGTAGATATATCCAAAATTGAAGCGGGGCAAATAATAATGCGCCCCTCGGGCTGCAATGTCAATTCCCTGATGACAGATATATATGATACATTTAAGTTCCAGATTAAAGAAAGGGAAAATACGCTAAAATTTATTCTGAACCTGAAGGAGTTAAAAGAGGAAATACGCACGGTCACCGATGCCCAACGGCTCAGGCAGGTTATTACAAACCTTGTCAGCAATGCTCTTAAATTCACCGATGAGGGGTCCGTTGAACTGGGTTGCCGGATGGATAATGAAACCCAGATCCTCTTCTTTGTGAAAGATACCGGAATAGGCATTCCGAAAAATAAACATAAATTGATCTTTGACCGCTTCGGGCAAGTGGATGATTCAAGAACAAAGATCCACAGGGGAGCGGGTCTCGGACTGTCTATCTCCAGGAGCCTGGTGCAGCTTATGGGAGGTTCAATATGGGTTGAGTCTGAAAAGGGGAAAGGGTCAGCCTTCTTTTTTACTATCCCCTACAGGCAGGCCCTGCCTTCACAGCAAACACCCGATCAAAAAGTTCTGACCTGGCCGGTGCTCAATGATCGAAATATACTGCTTATTGAAAACAGGGAAGCAAGCTACGGACTTACAGGCAAGATGCTCAGAAAAACAGGAGCCAGTATTCTTCGCGCAGGCACGGGTGCGCAGGCACTTGAAATTATTAATACCGTATCTGACCTGGCCCTGGTACTGCTGGATTTGAACCTCCCCGACATTGACGGTTACGATGTGCTGCTGGAGATCCGCAAAACCAGCCCTGATGTTCCTGTTATAATCCAAACAGCATACGCCATGAACGGCGAGAGGGAACGCTGCCTGAAAGCCGGGTGTAATGGCTACATCACAAAGCCGGTCAGAATTGAGCGGCTCATTGCAGTCATCCGGCAGTGTCTTGGTGAAAATAATGAGCCGGGATAATACCTCCGACCCTGGTCAGACTTTTCCTCGGGCCCGGATTTGTGCTTCCAGCGCAGTACGGGTATGCTCCTCGAAGCTTTTCAGATTAAATTCTTCCATAACCCGGCTTATTGATACATCAGCCGAAAGGCTTTCAATAATTGACCATTCCTCCTCATCGTAATTGGTGATGAGAACCTTCCGCCCGTACTTCCTCCTGATATTATCGAACTCCCTGACATAGGGCCATGTGTGTAAAAACACCTTTTCAAGGTTTACAGGCGCGCAATAGTAATTTTTGTCCCAAAAACCGGTTTGCGCCAGTACCTTGCCGGAAATGTCACAAATTTTCGCTGTGCCTTTACGCGTGCCTGAAGCAACAACGTACTTGTTCTGCCAGGCCTTGGTATTGACTGTCTGCCCGCCTCCGTATGCAGAAGGCCAGAAAACTATTTCCGCACCCTGCTCTCTAAGCCTTGCCCAGGCATCATCCCAGAGTATATCAAAACATATCTGGATGCCGATTACACCGAAATCGGTCCTGAAGACCGGCGGCTGCAGTGGACCCGGGGTAATGCCGTTTGCAATCTCCCCTTCTGTAAGGTGAATTTTGCGGTATTCTCCAATGCTGATGCCATCCCTGTCAAAAACAATTGCTGAATTGTATACCTTTCCGTTTTCGGTTGTATAAACCGGGCAGATAACATAGCACCGGTTCTGCTTTGCAAATTCGGCAAATCTCGGCGTTACCCTTACCGATATATCAACCCTTTCGCTAAATGAATATCGTTCTGCAACGTTTGAGGTTGGAAAAATTTCAGACAGGCATATTATATCCGGCTGGTAAATAACCAGTGTATTCATGATACGGATAATTTCATCAGCCATCTGCTGGTAAGTTTGGGTTGTTAAATCCTGCTGGGAAATTCCGGCAATCCAGACCTCCCTTGGTAACCGGCCATTATCTTTCAGGGTAATGCCGGGGGTTCCATGAGCATATCCAAGTGAACCTGCGGCAACGGCTCCTGCTGTGAGCGCCGCATTTTTTAAAAACTTCCGTCTGGCAACCTTTTCATTTTTCATGCGTATAATTATCTTTTACAATCCGGTAAATTAACATTATACAAATTAAAGGGATTTAATTTAAATATCAAGCGGCAGAAAAAGAATGAGCCGGGGAAATATCGGGTTAAATTTAACTGCGCCCGGCAATAAGTGATTCATATTTTCATATCTTTAGCTGTATTAATTAAAAATCAAAGAATAAGGCAATGTCGAACTCTCTACTGAAATTCAAATTCGGTTTAATGGCCAGGCTTGGTTTAATACCGGGCACCTCCAGGCTCGAAGTCAAAGATCTTGAGCTTAGAAGGGAATATGAAGAATTTCTGCGTTATGAAGAATCAGGGGATCCTCAGAGATTCAATGAACTGGAAGATTTAGTAAATTCCCAGGATTTTGCTGACCGCAAAAAATATCTTAATAACCAGAGGTTTAAAGGTACCGACGAGTATCTGAAATATACCGAATATAAGGGAATGAAAAAATCCCGCGAATTCAGGGGGTATTTCAGGATTACCTCTTCGAAGGAATTCGATGATTTCATGAGGCTCGATGGCTCACAGGAGATAAAGGAGTTCGAAGAACTAAAAAGATACATCAATTCGCCTGAATTCAGGGCTCTGAAAAAGTCAAGGTTCAAAGATTCGGAGGCCTGGCAGAAATACCGCGAGTATAAAAGCATGCAAAAAACCCAGGATATTAAAGACTACTTCAGAATAAGGCATTCGGGTAACTACAAGGCCCTTAAGGAGGTGGAAGGCAGTAAGAAATTAAGCCATTTTGAAGAGCTGCACCTGATGGTCAATTCCTCGGAATTTGTCATAATGAAAAAGACCCTGAGCGCAAAGGAATTCAAAGAGACAACCGAATATGCAAAATACAGGGAATACCTGTCACTTAAGTCCGAGCCCGATATTAAGGCATACCTGAATATTCAGAATGACAAGGCATTTGCAAAATTCAGGATGATGGAGAATTCCCCTGAGCTTGAAAAATTCATGAACCTGGAAAAGTTTGTCAATTCGCCTGATTTCAGGAATGCCAGGAAGGATTTTGAACTAAAAAAGGCAACAGAACTGCACAAATTAAATGATTACAAGACTCTGAAAAATTCGGTCAAGTTCAAGGCCTATTATAAGATCAGAAATTCAAAAGATCTGGATTATTTCAGGCAGCTGCGCAATTCGCCGGAACTTGAAAGATTCATTGAACTGGATAAGTACATCAATTCAAATGAGTTCAAAGAGTATAAAGCCTGGATGGAGTCGCGCGATAAGTTTAAAAAATCGCCCGAATACAAGCAGCTGATGGAATACAGGGAACTGAAGAAATCCGGCAAGCTTAAGTGGTACAACAAACTAAAAAAATCAGCCAAATTTGATGACCTGAAAAAATGGAAGCTGACCTTTACCGATGATTTTATCGGTGAATCGCTTGACAGGCAGAAATGGCTGACCACATATTACTGGGGTGAGCAGCTGCTTAACCAGAGTTATTCGCTGGCCTCAGACCCCCATTTCTATACAAAAGACAACACAAAAGTAGGAAACAGCCTTCTTCAGCTTCAGACCAGGAAAGAGTCGATTACAGGTCAGGCATGGGATCCGGCAATCGGATTTTTTCCAAAAGAGTTCGACTACACTTCCGCACTGGTGAACACCGGGGAAAACTTCCGTCAGCAGTACGGGGCTTTCGAGGCAAAGGTCAGAATGCGGACCTCCCCCTCTGTATTTCATGCTTTCTGGTTGCTTTCCGATAAAGCGGTCCCCCATATTGATATTTTCCGGTTCGCCGGGAAAAATAAAAAGAAGATTGAACTTAACAATCACTGGGGGGATGACAGCGACACGGCAAAGATAAACAGCAGATCAGCCACAGTAGGTGGTATAGATTTTTCAAAGGGCTTTTTTATCTTCCGGCTTGAATGGTTTCCCGGTAAGCTGGTGTGGAAAATCAACAATACCATTGTTAAAAAGGAAAATGTGGGCGTGCCGTCGGAACCGATGTATATACTCTTCAGTTCAGGAGTCAATGGCAGCGCTGACGGTGCCGGCTTACCAACAAGCATGGACATTGACTGGGTAAGGTGTTTCCGGATGGAGGAAGTGGCGGAAGCAGCCAGATAGTTCCGCCTTCCATGACCCCTCCAGGGGCATGCCGGGATTCGCCGGCCGGGTTCCCCGCGAGCCCGGGTGCAGTTACCTGATTTCCCTGCCCCCTTTCAGTGGTATGGTGGATCTATTTATAATACCGCTTAACAGGGCTTTGCAAATATCCGATCCTGATTGCCGTTGCGGCCAGGGAGTCAGAAGCATTTGCCTCCACGGGATTTGTATAAAGCATCCAGTGGCTTCCGCCAATGGCCTCATTCTTCTGCCAGGCTATTGAAGCACCCCTGGTTACTGAATTCATAGTAACCTTTCCCCCTGAGGAGGTGAAGGTCACCCGATCAGTTACAGGCTGCACTCCGTCGGGAGGCCATAATCTTTTTACAAGTTCGGGTTCAGGTAATGTGAGCGGATCATTTGTCAGTTCGATCCATCCATCGAGTGCCCTGCCCAGACGGTTTTTAATTTCCTGATATTCCGGCCGATCCGCCAGATTGTGAATTTCATGCGGATCGACCTCGAGGTCAAATAGTTCCTCGCCGGGTTTGTTATTCCGGAACCAGAGCATCTGCACTGAATCAAGCTTGTTTGCACTCCTGAATTCAAACAGTTCCTGCATAAGGGGCATCTGGTCCCGATATGGGAGAAATTGCACATATGGCCTCTCAGGCATATAATTGCGGCTGTATTTATACCGTTTGTCCCTTACGGTCCTTATACAGTCAAGCGCCGGATCCATCCTGTCGCGCGCAGCAAATACATATTCACGGGGGGCAACTGCTCCATCCCCCAGGAAAGGCCTGCCGTGCATATATTCGGGCACATCCAGCCCGGCCAGCGACAGGGCCGTTGCAGGAAAATCAACAAAGCTTACCAGCCGGTCATTTACAGTTCCTGCAGCGTGCCCATCAGGAAATTTAACAATTAATGGCACATGCAGGCCGGAGTCATAGGTCCACCGCTTCATCCTTGGCAGCCCGTCGCCATGGTCGCTGTAAAAAAATATGATCGTATTGTCTTCGAGGCCATCCTCCCTTAATTCGTGCAATATGGTGCCCACAATCGAGTCCATTCTCATGATATTGCTGTAGTGGATGGCCATATCCTGTCTTATCACAGGACTGTCAGGATAATACGGGGGCAGTTCAATGTCATCGGGGTCAACCAGGATCTTTTTGGAAGCATGACCCCAGACTCTCGATTCATGGGTCTCCATGATATTGAACACTGAAAAGAAAGGCTGGCTTTTATCTTCGCGGTTACGCCAGTGCGCCTGATTACTGGATTCATCCCAGGCTGTTATGGGAACATGAAACTGATAGTCTGTTTTTACATTGTTCGTTGTATAATACCCTGCCTGCCGGAAAAGTTCCGCATAAGTTCTGGCCTGGGGTGGAGGAACCGCTTCGTAAACAGGAATAGCCAGCAGTTCAGGGTCTGTTATACGGTCAAGTGATGCAGTACGGGAAAGCGTCCTCATATGCTGGGCTCCGAAGCTGGTAGGGTACAAACCGGTGATCAGGGCGGCCCTGCTTGGTGCACATACGCCACTAACGGAATAAGCATTGGTAAATCTTATCCCCTGGGATGCAAGATTGTCGATGTTGGGCGTTAAGGCTATCGGATCGCCGTAGCAGCTTAATCGCGGACTCATATCCTCGCAGGTGATCCAGAGAATATTCGGGCGAGGAGAACCTTCCCTGCCTTTTTCCGGGCCGGTACTGCAGGAGGCACTGGATAAAGCAATGCCGCCGGCAAAGAGAAAGATCATTTCATGTTTCATGGTATCAGGTTAAGGGGTAATGAGGGGTTTAGTTTCAGTAACATGAGGGGATTCAACCCGATAAGTATTCTAGGGCAAAAAATCTTCCCTGACAGGGGTAAAGCTATCTACCAGCCTGGCTTCTCGCGTCAGTAACTGAATGGTATGCCTTAACCCCGAAGGCACCGCAAACATGTCTCCTGCCTTAAGATGCTGCTGTTTCTCTCCTTCGCAGTAAAATATGATCTCCCCGGCTGCAACATACGAGGTTTGTTCGTGCAAATGTGAATGATATGGTTCGGGGTGTTCCCATGGACCATCTGTAAAGTCAATCAGTACGTTCATCAGGTTAGCGGTATGAATAATTTTACGCTGCATACCTTCCCTTACAATTTCATATGGTGCTTTGTCAAATAATAGCGTTGGCATAGTTTATGGATTTATTTTAGTTTAAGCTTATACATACCGGTATCCGGAATTTAAGCCGGGTTTCGGTCCTTTCTACAGATGGATATACTCTCCCACCCCTATTGGAAGGTTAAGTGCGTACCATATGAACAGCAGGGCAATCCACATTATAAACAGAATAACAGAATAGGGGACCAGCAGTGACACGATGGTGCCTATGCCAATTCTGCTGTTGTATTTATGCACCCACCCGAGCAAAAGCGGAAAATAAACATATAAAGGAGTTACGCAGTTGGTTATTGAATCGCCAATGCGGTACATCAGTTGAACAAAAGCGGGACTATAACCTATCTGGGCAAGCATGGGTATGAATATGGGCGCAAAAATTGCCCACTTGGCTGATCCGCTTCCAAGAAATATGTTTAGAAATGCAATCAGTGTCATGAAGAGCGTAAACATCAGCGGACCGGTAAGGCCGGTAGCCCGAAGAAATTCTGCACCGGTTATGGCCAGGATTGTATCCAGGTTTGACCAGCTGAAAAGATTGATGAACTGGGCGACAACAAGCATAAGGACTATATAGCCCGAAAGCTCCTTCATTCCGTGCTCCATTTGCTGCAGGACATCATTGGGTTTTTTGATCACCCCGACGGTTTTGCCATAGTAATACCCCGGTATTGCGAAAAAGAAGAACAGGACGGGAATCAGTCCCCGCAAAAACGGCGAGGGAACAATGCCCCCTGTAGCCTGATCGCGCAGTGGTGCACCGGGAGGAGCAACAAGCAGCAATATAAGGAGAGAATACATTAACAGGGCAATTCCCGCCTTTCTCAATCCCTTTTTTTCGAGCGGTGTAAGTACCGGGGCACCTGCAGGGGCGATACCTTCACCGGCATATTCAAAACGCCTGCATGCAGGGATGGTATATCTTTTTGCTATAAAGGCGCCACCAATTCCCAGTAAAAGGGTTGATACGATCATAAAATACCAGTTTGCAGTGGCACTTACCTCAGGAACATCTGTCATCTGGCCGGTAATCTCCGAACTGATGCCTGCCAACAGCACATCTGTGCCCGCTATAAAGAAGTTTGCAGTGAATCCGGCTGTTGCCCCGGCATATCCTGCTATTAAACCGGCAATGGGGCTAAGTCCCATTTGCGCAAAGATAAGAGCCGCGATAGGGGGAACGATAACAATACCGGCATCGGAACCGATGTTTCCGCAGGCTCCTATGATAAAAATAACCGGAAGCACAACCTGGCGCGGAACGGCAAAAGCTGCGGTGCGCAAAACAATAGTCAGCAGGCCGCTTCTTTCGGCAATCGATACTCCCATGAGCATCACCAAAACCAGTCCGAAGGGCGCGAAATGCGCGAAATTGGTAACTACCTCTTCAATAAACCTTCTCAGGCCCTCCCCCGAAATAAGATTCTGCGCCCTGACAAGCTCGCCGGTTCCCGGATCAACAGCGCTGACGCCCAAAAAGGCTGTGATCCCGCTGAGTATTACTATAAAAATACAGATCCACAGAAACATCCAGAAGGGATGGGGCAGCTTATTGCCCAACACTTCTATCCACCGCAATACTCCTTTTGATCCGGTAACCTCAGCACCACTTTCTGGAGAACCGGAACTGTCATTACCAGAGCCTTTTTCATCATCACTGCGCCCGGATCCTTTTTCAGACCGGATTTCATTTTCATCAGTGTTTTGCATAGAGGGATAATAGAAATAAAACCATTTGATCAGATCAGACTTGGGTAAGCGAGGGGATGCTTATAGTAAATACAGTCCTTTTCTTACTGTTTGACACAAAGCCGACCCTGCCGCCCAGATACCTTTCAGTCAGAAGCCGGATGCTGTAGGTACCCCATCCCCTTCCCAGCCCTTTGGTTGAAAATGCCCTCTGGAATAACTGCAGCTGAACATCTTTGGGAATGAGGGGATGGCTTTTTACCTTTATATGGTATAAACCGGGCTCTTCCCCATTTTCAATGGAAATTTTTATCTCCTCGCTGTCGGTACTGGCTTCGAGAGCATTTTTAATGGTGTTGATCAGTACTCTTCTAAGCAGGGTTTCATCAGTGAAGATAGTTATTCCCGACCTTTTGAGAATAATCTTCCGGTTGCGCAGGCTCCTTATGCTCAAAAGTGATCTTATCACATTATTTATCAGGTCATCTATATCTACCTCGGTTACCATAATGGAAAGTGACCGGTTTTCTGCTTCTGTAATAAGCCGGTAGGAATGGATCTCATCGGTAAGACGAAGAGAAAGATCGTTGATAATACTTTTGGTTTCATCAATGGGGAGGTCGTTGATCATCTCGTTCAGACCGTTTAATGCCGTAACAGAGTTATTGATGTCGTGAAGAAATATGTTCTCAAGCATCTGCCTCGTTTTATAATCGCTTATATCCAGCATATAGGCGAAAATAAACTTATTCCCCTGGTGGTTGAACGGCATGGTGTGCACACTGAAAGTGAAAGTTTCTCCGTGCGTTAATGTTATATTGCACTCACCGGTTGCCTTTCTTCCTCTTTCACTTTTCTGGATTGCATTTGCGAATCCGCAAACCCGGCAAAAATCGGTACTACCACACCCGTATTCACCCTGGGATGCATGAACACAAAGCAGGCACTCTCCGGGCCTCCTGCTGGTCCGCCCATCAGGGAGGCTTTCTGCCACCATCTCTGAAAACTTTTTGTTCATATAGATGATCTGCCTCCTATGATTCATGATAATGATCATATTGGGAATATCGTCCAGCAGGGTACTGAAGGCCGGACTGTTAACCACGGAATCAGCCTGCCGTTTTATTTCTTCCCCTGAATCACGCAATCTGAAATTAAACATAAGGATAGACTGAAATGATATATGGCTCTAAAGTAATAAAAAAAAGGCAATTCAAGACCTCTGAATTTGCCTTCAGGCAGGAACAATCTTCCTGCTATCCGCCAATGCCGGTAAAATAATCCATATAGCGGGTATAAAACAGGGAGACCATTTTGATAAGCTCCTTCTTTTCAGGCACAAGTTCAAGCTTTTCTTCCTCCCTGAAAATTCTGAAGCCCCGTGCAAGGTAATTACCAAGTGCATTCTTTGAATCTTTGGAACAGGTGTGAAGCCAAACCCTTGTAGCCCCGTTGTCGAACGAACTTTTAACAGCATGGGAAAGCAGCATGCCCCCGAAGCCTTTCCCCAGGTATGCAGGCAGAATACCGAAAAATTTTATCTCGGCATTCCCGTCCTCCTCAAATATCAGCTCATAATATCCTGCCAGTATGTTACCGGAGAATCCAAGAAATGTTTTTGTCCTGCCCGGGGAAAAATACTCCTTCCATTCCTGCATAGTCCAGTTTAACCGGCTATGCCATCTCCAGGGCAGGCCCACACCTGCAAACAGGATGAAGCTGATGTATGCATCATTTTCAATCTCACGCACTTCCATTTTTTCAAGGAATCCCTCCTTAAACAGGAATCTGTCATTCGCGGTTATTTCAAGATAAATTGTTTTGACTTTTTCCTGCATGATTTGGTGTCATTTAGCACATTTACCAGTTTATTTAACGTATTTCCTGCAACCTAATAAGTCTTTCAGGCGTAATAAGTATGAAATAGATCAATCTGCAAAATACATAAACCCGGTTAAACGTAACGCACCTCTCATGAACAAAGTAACCCGATTATCCCTGAATGACATTATAAATGACTTCAACCAGGAAATAATTCTAAATCCTGATCATCCTGACTCATACTGTGCCCGCGGCATGCTTAAATATTGCCTCAAGGATATTAACGGTGCATTCAGTGACTGGTCAGTTGCAACAGCCATGGGGTGCAAGAACACTATTATTCTTATACGTCACCTCACCCTTTCCTGAACAACCCCTCCTGTTACAGGCAGGATATAATTATGCCTCCGAAAGGACCGGGTCACTGCTTCCGGCATACTTTCTCAGAAAACCGGGAACATAATTTCTCCGAATATGGCATTGAACCGGCCGCTTAAATGAACCTCCATCTCCTCTGGTTCATCCTCCCCGATCATTCTATGCCGCGGATACCCGGCGGCAACAAGCTCAAAGTCACCAAACATGGTATTGTCAGTGGTAAGCTGGAGGGTTATTGTTCCGGAATTTGAAAAAAAGAGATCCTGTTCCAGTTCTACCTCTCTCATGAAAAAACTTACAAATTCTTCAGTCCCGAAAAGCCATCCAGGATCATTCATTTCTTCCCTTGTAAACGGTTCGATAAAATAAGTGTCATTCCCCGGGAACTGGCCACTGCGCACAAACCAGGTTTTTATATTCTCTCCCTCGTTTGACGTTAAAGACATCGCAAAAAAAAGTTGTCCGGTTATCTGATCAGCATACTCAGCAAAAATAGCGAAACCATCATACTCAGCTTCCACATCACCCGTAATGACAACCTCAAAAGTACCGGGTCCCATATCGATGATGTTGCTGTCATTACTGCAGGAGGTCAGTGTTAAAAACAGAGCCGCTATCCCCGCAAATTTCAAGAATCCTATACTCATAGCTCATGTGTTTTCTAATTAATGTGCATAAACTATCTGTGTATTAAAGGTATATAAAATCAGACATACTATCAGGTGATCGCCCCGTATAAATTATTAATTAAAAATAACCCATTTCGGAACCCGGTAAAAGCCCATCATTTTTATCGCACCCGGGCATTGATTTCTCAAGGCTGGTGGTTTATGCCATTAGCAAATAGAATTAAAAACAAGTTTTTTCATACCGGATGGCTTGTTTATATTTCAACAAGGGTTACGCCCGACCTTCCCTTCCGGGAAGCACCATTTAAAAGGCGGCTTAATAAAGGATCGTGCGAAAAAATAATGCAGGCAGATTCCCGGAACCCGTTAGCTTGAGATTAACCGGATTTCCCGGATGGGGGGTTACGGGAATCCGGCGGCTGCACTGAAATCTATTGCCCGGGTACGGCGTTGTAACTCCCGGTTATCTGAACCTGTGATGTTTCCTCTGCCAGTCCTTCCTGATCAATCAGAAATCCGGTGGCATTGATTTCGAATTCACCGGTTACAGTGTTATCGCCGGTCAACTCCAGGGTAACAGTCCCGGATTCAGTAATAAACAGTTCATACTGCTCATCAACCATTCTTTCGCTATAGCTCACGAATTCCTGTACATCCAAAAACCAATCTTGCTGCTCCATATCTTCAAGATCAACCGGTTGAATGTCATAAGTACCATCGCCTGGATATTCCCCTGCCCTGAGAACCCAGATATTCATAATCTCCTGGTTGGATGATCCGAAGCCTAAAATAAAAGCACGGTCGCCGGTAAATTGATCAAAATAATCAATGAAAACCGCAACGCCGTCAATCTGGGCCTCAAAATCACCTGCGACCGAAGCTTCGAATGTGCCAGGTTCTATGTCATGGATGATATCATTATCATCATCGCTGCATGAATACATCGTAAATATCAGAGCTGCCACACCTATAAACTTCCCGATTTGCTTTATCATAGCTCAATTTTATTTAACTTTATTATTCTAAACCATCTGTATATCAAATATATAAAAAATAGTTCATTATATCAAATTATATCTGTTAATAAAACAATACTGCACTATTATTAACCGGTATAAACCTGACCCGGATCAATAAGTCTTCAGGGATAAGGCCCTGCAACTCCTCTCTGCGGACGGGTTATTACAAACTGGATGTGACATTCATTGCATTTTGTGTTACACCGGAACATGGATGATTCATATCAGTATAAACGGGGAGCCTGAGAATGAACCAATTTTGGGATTAGCGGTGGCTTATTTTCGTTTGAACAAGCCGGCGAGAGTTTTCCCGATTTCATCAAGTTTTTCTATTGGTTCCAGCAAAGAGGCATTCTTCAGGTCGACATTTTCGTTATCCGTTACTCCCCTCTGCATGGGATAAACAATTATGAAACTATTCGCCTTGAAGTATGAATTTAAATAAACAGGAATATTCACCATATTGTGATGATAGGATGGCTTATTTTCTCTGGACATAACTATTAAAAGATTATCATCTGATTCAATATCGCGGGAAAGAATCAAGAAGTCATTCCAGTTACTGAAATTTCTGAAATCGGCTTCAACGGGATGCTTTGCATGAATCTCCCTTATTAAATTAAGCGTTTTCTCTGCCCCGTAAAACAGGAGTTTACCGCCGGTATTTCGCCCTATATTCCAGATTTTGATCAACCAGAAGGGGAAGCCAATTTCATGTTCCGCATTAACGGGTACCACTATAATATGTCTTTTAATGGTAGATATGGGCTGGGTTGATTTATATACAAATGTCGTTGTATTGCATCTGGTCAGTATTCCTTCTGTCAAGCTCCCCAAAAAAGATTCGGTAATTCCCTTTTTACCATGTATGCCTAAAATCAGGTCAGTAATATTATGTTCCCTTATTACTCCCGTTATTGCATTAACTATATTCAAATCATACCGCAATAGCTTGTGTAAATGGATATCCGTGGAGGCTGCTTCTATTGCCGCTTTATCAAGGAGTTTTTTTGCCTTTTGATTTTCCTCGGGGTCAGATGACCTGTTGATAATTACATTAAGGGCATAGATTTCATATTTATTTCCAATAGATTTAATTATGGTACTTAACCTTATGAGTTCTTCGACGGTTTCCGGATTACTGACAGGTATCAGTATTTTTTCCATGTTTTCCGTTTTGCTTTCATCAAGGAAGGTCGTTTGGGACAAAGATATGTTTTGAGCTCCTTTCTGGGTAAAAAACGAAGCAATGGTGCATGTAACAAGGATCATGATAATTGCTCCGTTCAAAACACTTTCATCCAGCAGCCTGACGGGAGAACCGTCAACCTGCGTGCCGATAATGACATTATATCCAACAATTACTGCAGCAAGTGTAGCGGCGGCCTGGGCATTACTCAGACCGAAAATTAGCCGCCGTTCATCGATTGTAAATTTGAAAGATTTTTGGGTGGCCCATGCAGCAATATATTTGGCAGAGGTTGCGACAATCGTCATTACGGCAGCAACTTTTATCGTATCAAGTTCCCTGAAAAATGCCTTGTAATCGACAAGCATACCCACGGATATCAGAAAAAACGGGATAAAAATTGCATTTCCGACAAATTCAACCCTGTTCTTTAGCGGCGATGTGGCCGGAATCAGCCGGTTTAATGCCAGTCCTGTAAAAAATGCCCCGATAATTCCTTCAATTCCTGCCATTTCTGCAAGAAATGCCCCGAAAAAGACCATTACAAGCACGAAAATATACTGGGAAACATTATCATTATATTTTTTAAAAAACCACCTTGCAATCCGCGGGAAAATAAATATTATGATTAATCCGGCAACAATAACTGAAATTGTCAGGTTAATCCAGAATCCTGAACCCACTTCCCCCGTCGCGGTACCAACGATAACAGCCAGCACCAGAAGAGCAAGTGTATCGGTTATCATCGTGCCTCCGATGGCAATATTGACTGCCCGGTTCTTGGTTACCCCGAAATCACTGACTATAGGATAAGTGATCAAAGTATGTGAGGCAAACAAACTGGCAAGCAAAACAGCAGTTGGTGCGGTAAAATTTAATACATACAAGCCCGCAAGGGTTCCCAGGACCATGGGAATAAGGAACGTCATCAATCCGAAAATCACACTCCTGGAGCTGTTTTTTCTGAATTCGCTTAAATCAATTTCCAGTGCCGCAAGAAACATTATGTATAGCAAGCCTGCCGTACCCGAAAGAATGATCCCGCTATCCCTTAGCATTAAATTCATTCCGTAAGGTCCGATTACTGCACCACTGATAATAAGTCCGAGAATATGAGGTATTTTGATCCTGGAGAATAAGATCGGAGCAATTAGTATTATTAATAATATTACTAAAAACTTCAGTATCGGATTGGTAAGGGGTAGTGTAATATCAATACTGTTCAGCAGCATCATTGCCATTTGACTTTAATATAAAGATACTCATATGCCCTTTCTTTTTAAATTACCGGCCCGGCAAACCAGTCAACCTGTTAACTCCTTTAAGTTAATCACGCTGGCTCACTAATTCCAAGACATTTATTTACCTGACTGATACTTTGCTGATTATCAGCAATAATAATCAATACATCATTTGCTTCAATAACCGTTGAACCACTTGGAGTAATAAACCCTCCATCCCTGTTTATTACGGCAATCGAAGCGGTTTTAGGAAAATGCAGTTCAACAATTTCTTTCCCGACTGCATGAGCATCCTGGGGTATTTCAATTTCAGCCATTACGGTTTTAGCTCGATCGGATAAAAACAGCTCAACCGAAGATTTTGGCTTAACCTTTTCAGGCAGGGCAACGCGCAGCCATTTTGCTACAAGTGATAAAGTAGTACCCTGAATCAATACAGAGGTTACTGAAATAAAAAACACGATATTAAAAATCATATTTGCCTTTTCAATGCCTGCTATAAGCGGATATGTGGCAAAAACTATCGGTACTGCACCCCTTAACCCTATCCATGAAATATAAATTCGCCTTCTGAGCCTCATCCGGAAGGGTATTAAACTTAAAAATACACTGAAGGGACGGGCAATGAATATCAGGAATAGTGAAATAAGAATCCCAATACCAAATACCGGAACTATCTGTGTCGGGAATACAAGTAAACCCAGGGTAAGGAACAAAACTATCTGCATCAGCCATGCCAGTCCGTCAAAAACCTTTAAAATGGACTTCTTATGAATAAAATCCTGATTACCCAGGTAGACAGAACATATATATATCGCCAAAAATCCGTTACCTCCAATAAAATCAGTGGTTGAGAAGGTTATAAACATAAGGGCAATAACCAGCACAGGATAGAGTCCCTCAAAATCAAGCTTTATTTTATTGATAATAAAGGTACTTGCCTTACCGAACAGGTAGCCTGCCAATCCGCCTATGATCATCTGCTGCAGGAATAATGGTATAATTGAAGCAAAACTCTTTTCCTGATTTACCACAAGTCCTAAAAATGCAATAGTTAACGCATAAGCCATTGGATCATTACTGCCGCTTTCCAGCTCCAGGGTGGGGCGCAGTTTACTTTTAAGCGCCAGCCGGTTTGACCTTAGTATAGAGAATACAGCCGCAGCATCAGTGGAAGAAACAATCGCGCCTAAAAGCAAACCCTCGTAAATCGTGAAATCTGTGATAGCCCAGACAAAAATTCCCAATGTAACTGCCGTAAGCAATACACCAATTGAGGATAAGGAGACCCCCTGCCAGAGAATTGGCCTGGTTGATACCCAGTCAGTATCAAGTCCGCCGGAAAACAGAATGAAATTAAGTGATACTATACCGATAAACTGTGCAATCGCAGGATCGTCAAAATGTATTCCAAGACCATCAGACCCTGCAATAATTCCTATAGCCAGAAACAATATTAATGTGGGAACACCAAATTTATAGGAGGTTTTCCCGGCTACTATACTAACCAGAAGCAAGAATGAGCCGATTAACAGTATATTTTCAATTGTTAAATTCATTCAGTGTACAACTTATAAGTAATGATTCCGGGGTAGAAGGGATGTTCTTTGTTCTTTTACCGTAAAATTAATAAAATTGGCGCATGTATTTGGAGCCATTGGGAAATTAAGCACTTGGCAGAATTAACATCACGTATAATCCGGAGCGTTTTTTACCACGGGTAAATATCCACCCTAAATTAATAAATCAAAAAAGAAAACTGAAATTTCTCTGACGCATATAAATATATAATGCTAATTTTAACCTTATTCAGGCAAAGCCCGGGTTTGCAATCATTAAACTTTTTCAGGAAATGGAAAATAAATCATTATTCATGAAGCTATCTCTATTTATCCTGATGTTCTCTGTATCTCTCCGCCCTGCCTTTTCTCAACCAGGTTCCCGCCAGGAACTGACACGTTACCTGATGAACCCTTCCCTGACAGAAGAAAACCAGGTATCTGTGCATGTCCCGATTGGCTGAATTCGAACCAGTCTACCGATGGGGACTGGATATACTTGAGCATGAACTTAAAAGTTTCCGGCAAACTGAACTGCCCGGAGGAAAGATAATGCTGGTGTTTGATGTTACCTCCCGGTCGCCGGTAAGGACCGACATCAGGTTTGCAAACAGGTTTGTCTACACCATCCGGCCTGACGGAATGATCCGGCTTGACCATTCCATGACTCCCGACCTTGAACTGCCCGGTTATCCGCCGGGCCAGATTGCATGGCTCCAGAAGATGGGACTTGCCTTTACCCTGCCTTCGGAAATTCAGACTCTTGAATGGTTCGGTAAAGGACCCTTTGAAACATATCCGGACCGGAAAACCGGGGCAAAAACCGGGATTTACCGGATGGATATTGATGAAATTGAACTACCCTATATAATTCCTCAGGATTTTGACAACCGTACCGATGTGAGGTGGGCAAAGATTTATTCAGGCAATGGAGCGGGACTGGCATTTCACTCTGACTATCTGATGAACGTAGCCATAAATCCCTACAGCAACCTTGAAACTTCATGGTACCCCTATCAGCTTGAGAGGAGTAAAAACCCCGTTCTCAATATTGACCACCGGGTGACCGGCGTTGGCGGCACTCCCGTAACGGCAAGGGCCCGGTACAGGACATATCCGCAGCAGTACAGCTATTCCATTTATTTCAAACCTTTTGGCAAGTGAACATGAAACCACTTAGGATTGAAATCTAAATTTCTTGCTCATAAAATTGGAATGAACCCGACCCTCTTATCCCAATATGTGCAGGGACACAAAAAACCCCTCAACTTTAATCTGTTAAGAGGTCTTTTCTGTAGCCTCACCAGGACTAAATTTTGTCTTAATTTATTGATTATCAAGACCACTTTTTTTACCACTTTTTTAATAATTGGCACTTTTTATATCACAAATCTTGTGTATTATCCTTATTATTAATA
>SLJO01000245.1 GCA_007135095.1 Bacteroidales bacterium
AACAAACTATTGTTATCAAATTTATATTCAAATATTTACTAAGGCATGTAATTCATATTCGGTATTTCACTCGTATGGATCCCCCTGGTTTGTTCATGTCTTTTTGTGTCACTCAGTGACACGGGGATTCATTCGTATAAATTATGTTTAAGGAACCCGTGGATTTTCTGGTTCGTAAATTATTTCGCCTTTAGTGCCTGTGCTGCTGACCTGAAGGCATCCATGTTTTCTGTGGTCGTACCGGGCGTTATCTCGCATCCCGCCGATACTATGCAACGGCCTTTGGAAGCTTTGTAGTCATTCCTTACGGATTTCAGAATGCTTTGATAATTGCCATCCTGTATTATATCTGCAGGGTCTGCTTTTCCCGAGAATACCTGATGTGGATACAACATACCGGCAAAGGGTTCAATGGAGGGCACAAGATGGTCAATATCAATAATGTCAGCCCCGGTCCTTATCATGTATGGCAAAATAGCGCTGGTATTCCCGCAGATATGGAGTTTTGCCAGGGCACCCATACTGTGAATATGGTCCACTAGTCGTTTTTCACGCCCCAATGCAAACTGGGTGTACAAATCCGGGCCTATCTGTGAGCAAAAAGAATCACCAATTCCTATACAATGTGCTCCATGTTCTGCCTGGAGTGTTATAAATCCAATTGCACTTTCGGTAATGATATCCATTGCTTCATTGACCGATTCAGGATCCAGGTAAAAATCGGTCGATGCTTCAGAGGCCTTTCGCAGGTTAGCATACTCAGCAACCGGCCCCTCAACCCAACCTGAAATAAAGTAATCGTTTCCCAGCCTTCTTTTAAATTCCTGTATTTCCCTGATTCTGTTCCGGCAGCGTTCATTTTTCAGAGGGTCATAGCCCCTGAGTTGTGCCACGGATCTTGCATCGGGAAAATGTCCTCCTGCATCAATGGGAAGGTTATTTTCGGGATAGATTACATTAATACCGAACGCTGAAGCTTCGGCCCACGGATCAGACATAACAGTTACCCAGTCAATATCAAAATCTTTGGCGCAGCGGATCATGCCCTGGCATTTACTCATCGGGTCAAGGCAGAAATCACGGTAGTTGATTCCTGAATATTTTGCTGCCCAGCGCATAATGATAGGATGGAACGGGGGACGGTCTACGTCTTCGCCCTTTATGAATGCAAGTGTACGTTCCAGACTATTCATTGCATTTTGTGTTACACGGTAACCTGGGTGATTCATAAGTTAGATTAAAACATTGTACTTATGGATCTTACCATAACAGTAAAAAACTAGTAGCCGAAAACGCCCGGGAGCCAGAGGCTTAGTGCCGGTATATATGTAATAAGCATAAGAGCAACTATCATTGCAATAAAAAACGGTATTAACGGGCGGATAACTTTCATAATGCTTATATCGGCAACCGAACAACCAATGAATAACAACGACCCTACGGGAGGGGTGCATAGACCAACGGTAAGGTTTACTACCATAATAATTCCAAAGTGCACCGGATCTATTCCCAGATCAGCAACAACAGGCAGGAAGATCGGAGTAAAGATCAGTACGGCCGGTGTCATATCCATGAACACACCAACAAAGAGCAGTATTAAATTTATAATCAGCAATATAATTATCTTATTGGTGCTTATAGAGAGCAATCCTTCGCTCACATTCTGTGGAATGTTGGCAAATGACATTGCCCAGGACATACCAATTGAAGTGGCCACGAGCAATAGTACAATTGAAGTGACCCTGACACTTTTCAAAAGGATGGCAGGCAGGTGATTAATCCTCACTTCACCATAAATCAGTGCAAGTATCAGTGCATACAGAACTGCTATTGCTGAGGCTTCAGTGGCAGTAAATATCCCTGCCAGTATGCCCCCGATGACTATGACCAGAAGAAGCAGGCTTGGAACTGCATGGAAGAATCTGATGACCGCAATTCTAAGGCTTGTTTTTTCGCCCACGGGGTAATTGTTTCTGTAGGCATAAGCTGCAGCGACACCCATCAGGAAAAGCCCGGTAAGTATGCCTGGTATATAACCTGCAATAAAAAGGGCAGCGATGGAAACTCCTCCGCTGGCCAGGCTGTATACTATTAAAATATTACTTGGCGGTATCACCAGGCCGGTAGTGGCTGAGGTAATATTGACCGCCGCAGCAAATGGTTTGTCATAACCCTCTTCAACCATTTTTGGTGTCATGAAACTTCCTATTGCAGAAGCTGAAGCAGCAGCTGAACCCGATATGGATCCGAACAGCATATTTGCCATAACATTAACAAATGCCAGTCCCCCCGGCAATCTCCCAACAAGTGACTTTGCAAAATCTATAAGCCTCAGGGCAATACCCCCCTGATTCATTAATTGTCCGGCAAGGATAAAGAAAGGAATGGCAAGCAGTGCGAAGCTGTCCAGTCCGGTTGCCATGCGCTGGGAGAAAGTCGTAAAAGCCGGCAGGGGCATGATATGTATCAACAGGGTGAGGGTTCCGGATATACCAATACTGTAGGCAATTGGCACACCAAGGATAAGCAGCAGGACAAAGCTTATTACAAGAACCCATATTTCAAGATATTCCATTATTCAGGTTTTTTTCAGGTTTGGTCAATTAACCTTTGGACCATTTTCGCCGGGTCCGGAGTAATCGGTCTGGGGATATACTATATCGTAAATACTATAGTATATAATAAAAACACCGCTCAATGGCAGTACCATGTAAACATATCCTACAGGTATCTGCAGGGCAGAAGAGATCTGCTTGAGATGCAGTGTTATATAAACAAGGTTAGCCCCGCCTATCACAAGAACTGCAAGGGCAAACAGTGCAACCAGGACGTTGATTGCCCTGTCTGCCGTTCTTTTCCTTTCGGGGGATAGTTTATGGTGTAATATATCTATGGCCAGGTGTTCTTTTTTTCCGGTAATGTATGTAGCCCCGAGAAGCCCTACCCAGATCAGCAGAAAACCTGCAAGCTCATCTGTAAAAGGGCTGGGATGACCCACTATGTAGCGGCTTATTACCTGCCAGAGGACGTTTATAACCAGTACCCCCATTAATATTGTAACAAAAACAGAGAGGAGCCTGTCGAGATTTTTTCTTAGTGTCATTGAAAAAGGATTAAAAATTTACTCAGGAACCGCCAGGTATAAACTATTCCTGTTTTTTACTACAGCCAATCAAGTCAACTTGGCCATTTCATGTTGCGTATGAAAATATAATAAGTGACTTCCACCTGTCATGCCGGTAACGATCTTTTTTTACATGGATGCTTCTGCCTGGATTCTTTGTATCAGGCTATTCAATTGCACATCACTTTTAAATTCTTCATACAGGGGCTGAACTATCTCAATAAATGGATCCTTATCGGGGTAATTAATGATTACTCCTGCTGCCTCTGCCATTTCCAGGGAGTATCTTTCCGATTCCAGCCACAGGGCCCTCTGGTATGCCACCGATTCTGTTGCAGCTTCCTGCAACCATCCTTGTTCCTCGGGGGTCAGGGTATTCCAGATCTTGGTGCTTATCAGCAGCACATCCGGTACTGTTGAGTGTTCATTGATTGAATAATAACGACAAACCTCATAGTGATGGGACAGGTAAAAACTCGGGGGATTGTTTTCTGCGCCGTCAACCACTCCGCCCTGCAATGCGGTGTAAAGTTCTCCCCAGGAAATAGGAGTCGGCGACCCGCCCATGGCCCTGATCATGTTTACCGCCGAGGGACTTGGCTGGACCCTGATTTTAAGGCCCCTGAGGTCATCAGGGTGATTAATGGGGCGGTCTTTGGTATAGAAGCTTCTGCTCCCTGAATCATAGAAAGCCAGTCCGCGAAGCCAGAATTCTTCACCGTCCCTGAGTATTTCCCTTCCGATATCGCCATCCAGAACCCTTTCCGAATGCTCCTTGCTCACAAAGATATAGGGGAGGTTCATAACCCGGTAACTCGGGGCAAAACTTTCCATAACCGCTGCCGATACCTTGGTAATCGCCAGGCTGCCTATTTGCAGCATTTCAAGATTCTCCCTTTCAGAGCCAAGTTGTTCGCTTGGATATATATCTATCCTCATTTGTCCAGCGGACTTTTCTTCAACCAGCTGGGCCATATATACCATGCCCTGGTGTACCGAATGGAGCGGTGCCATTCCGTGGCCCAGCTTTAACACCGTTATCCCGTCAGATCCTCCACACGACACGAGGGACAAGGAGATAAGCAGTAATGGAAGATGAATTTTCAAGGTTTTTCCCAACATATTATCTGCATTTGCTTTTTTTCAATACCGCTAAAATATAAAAATTTCAACAAAAGGATGTATAAACTATCCTTCCAGCATTTTTTTAATCCGTCTTTATCCTTGCGTCAGTGAAGATGTGGCCGAAGTAGCCTTTGGCATTGTAATAGCAAATATCCTGCACCATTGCCCCTACCAGATCAAAATCACCCGGGATCTCTCCGTTTTCAATATCTCTTCCTATCATGCTGCACAGTATCCTTCTGAAATAATCATGACGGGGATATGATAAAAAACTGCGTGAATCGGTAAGCATTCCAATGAACCGGCTTAAGAGGCCCATATTTGACAGGGTATTAATCTGGTTTTGCATCCCCTCTTTCTGGTCGAGAAACCACCAACCACTTCCGAACTGCATTTTTCCCGGCACTGACCCGTCATTGAAATTGCCTGCCATTGTTGCCATCACCGCATTATCCCGGGGATTAAGATTGTATAGAATAGTTTTGCCAAGCTTGTTCATGCCATCCAGCCTGTCAAAGAACCGTGACATTGCCCCCGCTACCGGCAAATCACCGATCGAATCGAATCCCTTGTCAGCTCCCAGCCTGCGGAACATCCGGGTGGAGTTGTTCCGCATTGCACCAATATGAAACTGCTGTGTCCAGCCTTTATCATGATCCATAAGTCCGAATTCAATCAGCATGGCTGATTTGAATTTTTCAGTCATTTCATTGTCAAGTTTCTTACCTGACCTTACCCTGCCGAAAATATCCCTTATCCCGCCAGGGGTATATTCTGCGGCAAAGAAAGTTTCCAGTCCGTGATCAGAAAGCCGGCAGCCCTGCTGGTGAAAAAATTCATGCCTGCTTTTCAGGGCATTAATAAGGTCATCAAATCCTGATATAGAGATCCCTGATGCCTCTTCGAGTTTATCCAGGTAGGCGTTGTATGTTCCGGGGGTTTCAACGGCCATTGACCTGTCGGGCCTGAAGGTTGGCAGTACATTTATCTCAAAGCCATCGTCTCTGGCCCTGATATGATGCTCCAGGGTGTCGGCAGGGTCATCTGTGGTGCATACCAGTTCAACCTTCATCTTCCTCATGATGTTTCTTGCGCTGAAGTCCGGTGTCTGCAGCATTTTGTTGCATTCGGCGTATATTTCATTTGCGCTCAAGGGATTAAGAAGCTTTTTTATGCCGAATGGCCGGCACAGCTCCATATGAGTCCAGTGGTAAAGAGGATTTCGCAGTGTGCCGGGAACCGTCTCGGCCCATTTCATGAATTTTTCCTTATCCGTGGCATCACCGGTGCAATACTTTTCCGGAATCCCGTTGGCTCTCATGGCACGCCATTTATAGTGATCTCCATCCAGCCAAATCTTCGTCATGGAAGGAAACATCCTGTCGTCTGCTATTTCTTCAGGGGGAAGATGGCAGTGGTAATCGATAATCGGCAGGTCTTTTGCATATTCATTGTAGAGACGTTCTGCAGTTTTGTTCTCGAGCATAAAACTGTCATCCATAAAGCCCTTCATAGTGATATTTTTTTGTTTTTATTAATAGCGGTAATTATCCAGGGATTTGCCGGCTGAGTTATTCAGGTTCATAGGTTGAAAATCCTGCTAAAATGCCTGTTGTAAATATTTTCGGTTACCTGCCGGGAAATAATCTCTTTATGCTCTTCCAGCATGTCGGTATAGGTATGCCCGTATTCAGCGGCGATTTTATACGCAACATGTATCAGTTGTCTCATATGAGGATTATAATCAGGGTGATTTGGTTCATGTCTCAGCGCGGCGGCAAAGCGGTCACCGTCCCAGCCTGAAACTTCCCCGGAAGAAGGGAGCTCGCCCTTATCAATATCAATAACAGTAGCATAGGGTCCGCATAGTTCATTAAACCTTTCCAGTGCAGCACTGTAAATGGCTGCGGCGAGATTAAGTGCAGCACCTCCGGCAAGTGCCAGGCCCGTTACTTCTTCCAGCCAGGTAGTACCGGCAGTTTTAATATGGATGCCTTTGTCGTATTTTCTGATAAGGCTGCCTATAGCGGGATAAATGCTGAATTTGTCACTGCCGCTGTGAACACTTAGTTTTAAGTTTTCAGGTAACCCGAATTCTTTAATTGCCAGATCGACAACCATCAGGTCCTGTTCAAACTCCGTGGAAAACTTCCCGGTATCGCCCCGATAGTCCACTCCCTTATTGAACCTGCCGCTGAATTTAGGGGCGATGGTTTGGGCCGGTATTGTTTCGGCCGATATGGCACTAAGTATGAAAAACAGTTCCAGCGGGGTCTGTGAATCGCTCACTTCGTCCATTGATATTTCCGTGATAAATTTGTTGGTTCCTTTCCTGGATTCAATGTGCCTGTAGATTTTTGCAGCCTCCTTGATTGCGAAAAGGAATTTTCCTCCGATCAGATAAAGCATCTCCCTGGTAGGATTGAAGGATCCGTTGATGCCCGGTATACTGAATTTGCCGGTAAATTTTATGTTGCTGTCTACAAAATCTTCCAGTTCCCTGCCCGAAGCTTTTTTGCCAATGTAATCTGCCACATCGATGGTAAAAAAATCGGAGCTCTCAATAAACCTCTCCACGTTGTCCATACTAATATGATCGGCATCAACAAACCATGCCCCGCTCCAGTCAAGCCTTTTCACAGCATTATCGGCCTCATGCCTGGTTTCATGTGGTTCCGAACCGATGGTCATATGTTCACGATTAGACTTGTTCCAGACGGGGGTGATGTCCAGTCCCCCCTTCCTGGCTTCAACAAATGCTTTAAGCTGGGCTTCCCCCTGCCTGGCAAAGCGGTCACCAATTCCAAAAGAGTATTTACCTAGTTGCATGTATGAGGATATTAAGTGGTCACAAATAAATCAGGAATTTATCCGGGCATATTCCGTCCACCCGGGTGACGGAAAAATTTTCCGTGTGCGTACACGAAAATACAAATAATTTTTATTACTTTGCAAACAGAACGATAATTTATTGAAATTGCCAGTAAACTCCCATGTAACTTTGCACTAAAACAGACATGCATCATATTCCCCCGGTACGGATTAAGGATATTGCCGATTTTGCAGGCGTATCAGTTGGAACAGTTGACAGGGTCCTGCACAACCGCGGTGAGGTGTCGAACAGGACCCGGGAAAAAGTTCTGGGGATAATTCATAAACTGAATTACCAGCCCGATATTCTGGCCAGTGCCCTTGCCAGCAAACGGGATAACAAAATTGCCGTTCTGATACCCGGGGGTACTGATGAGAATCCATTCTGGAAATATCCCCTTGCGGGAGTTGAAGAAGGGTTACGTGAGATAGTGCATTTCGGCATATCGCTGGAAAGATATTATTTCAATTTTACTGACAGGGAAAGTTTTCTCCGGCAATCGGCTAAAATGCTAAGCGACAAGCCGCAGGGAGTTATTCTGGCCCCTGTTTTCACCGGGGAAGCCGCTTTATTGCTTGATAGTTGTAACGAGCTTAAAATCCCGGTTGTGCTTATAAATGCCAATATTTGTTCAGGTTCATGCCTTGCCTTTATAGGGCAGGATTCCCTTCAAAGCGGAATGGTTGCCGCCCGCCTTATGCATTACGGGCTGGGAGATGATTCGGATGTCCTTGTTGTTAACTTTATCAGGGAAAATGGAAACCAGAATCATATTATAAAAAGAGAGGAGGGCTTCAGAAATTATTACAGGGATATTTCAAAAACCGGCGACTCCCTGCTGAGGCAGGTTAATATTGGTGAAACACATGGAAATATTAACGGAATCATGAGAAAGGCCATTTTATCATCCCCCCGTCCGGTAAAAGGAATATTTGTCACCAACTCGAGGGTATTCAGGGTAGCCCGTTTCCTGGAGAATAACAATTGCGGCAATATTATCCTGATAGGCTATGATCTGCTTGATGAAAACAAACATTTCCTCAAAAACGGGACGATTGACTTTCTTATTAGTCAGAAACCCCGCGAGCAGGGATATAAAAGCATCATGGCTCTTTATTATCATCTACTGCTAAAAAAGGAAGTAGAGAAAAACCAGTATTTGCCTGTTGATATCATTGCAAGAGAAAACCTGCAGCATTATTCATTTACTTAAGGCTCTATTTCTTTTAACACAAGAGATCAGGGATGCTTAAATTTATATACTTAAAAAGCACAAACATGAACAAATTTGGTTTCGAAGATTTAAAAAACAAGGTTTGCATTCTTACAGGTGGGGCCGGAGTACTGGGTACTTCCATGGCCGGGGCACTTGCTGCTGCCGGCGTCAGGACGGTAATAGTTGACAGGGACAAGGAAGCCTCGGCAGCCCTGGCATTGAGGCTGCAAAAGGAACATGGTGCCCAGACACTGGGTCTTAAAGCAAATGTACTTGATAACCTTTCGCTTACTGAAACAAAGGACATAGTTATGGATCATTTCGGGAAAATTGATTTCCTTATCAATGCAGCAGGAGGGAATTCACCCGGAGCAACCACCAAAGAAGAACAGATTGATCCTGATAACCTGAATGACCTGACAGGCGGATTTTTCGGACTTGAGGTCGAAGCTTTCAGGCAGGTATTTGATCTCAATTTTATGGGAACCCTTCTCCCGACCATGGTTTTTTCCGGTGCAATGGTTGAACGGGGGAAAGGGGTTGTCATAAATATATCATCGATGAATGCATTCAAACCCCTTACAAAGATACCTGCATACTCCGCAGCAAAAGCCTCGGTAAATAATTTCACCCAGTGGCTTGCCGTGCATTTTGGGAAAACCGGTGTCAGGGTAAATGCCATTGCTCCGGGATTTTTCCTGACCAATCAGAACAGGTTCCTGCTAACCAGGGAGGATACCGGTCAGCTTACACCACGGGGAGAGAAGATAATCGCAAATACCCCTGTCGGCAAATTTGGACAGCCCGATGACCTGAATGGACCGCTTTTGTTTTTGCTTTCGGATCTTTCTTCATTCATTAATGGTGTGGTAATTCCGGTGGACGGCGGATACAGCGCGTTTGGCGGTGTATAGAGGCTAAAGGAAGGATTTAATACGATTTATACTATCGGATATTTATAATGTTAAAAAAATAATCAGGATATGGGAAAAAATGTAATTGTTGCACAGTCCGGCGGTCCGTCGCCGGTAATAAACAATTCCCTCAGGGGCATAATAGAAGCCTGCCGGATGTTCCCGGACAGGTTCGGTAGCTTATATGCCGGATGGCATGGGATTGAGGGGGTGCTAAAGGAAGAACTGCTTGACCTTTCAGCCCAGCCTGAGGAAGAAATCTCTCTTTTACGCACAACTCCTGCTGCAGGCAGCATAGGCACCTGCAGGTACAAGCTCAAGGATAACCAGAAGGAAGATTTTGAGAGGGTCATCGAGGTTTTCAGAACTCATGATATCGGTTACTTTTTTTACATTGGAGGCAATGATTCCCAGCATACGGCTTACAAGGTAAGTGAACTTGCCGCCGAACGCGGACTGGAGATTGTGGCCACGGGAGTTCCCAAGACCATAGATAACGATGTTGGTGACAGTGAGTTCAGGCTGATTGATCACACCCCGGGATATGGCAGTGTTGCCCGTTACTGGTCACATATCATCCAGAATGCAAATGAGGAGAACCTGGGTTCCTCCCCTGCCGATCCGGTGCTGGTAATCCAGGCCATGGGAAGGAAGATTGGTTTTATCCCTGCCGCCGCACGGCTGGCCGACCCTGACAGAAAAATGCCATTGCAGATATATCTCACCGAGTCGGGTGTTACCCTTGAACAACTTGCCGATAACGTGAATGACCAGTTGAAACAGGACGGCAGGTGCATAGTTGTGGTAAGCGAGGGTTTTGACGTGGGTGAGATAGGAGAGGTGAAGGACGCTTTCGGGCATACATCCTTTGGCTCAAGCAAGGTTTCGGTCTATCAGAGCATAGTAAATTACCTGAACAGCAATCATTTAAAGGTCAGGGGTGCGGCGCGCGGACAGGTTATGGGAACAGACCAGCGTGATACAATGATATATGCCTCGACAGTGGATCTCGAAGAGGCCTACAGGGTTGGACAAAAAGCTGTCGAAATAGCCCTTAATGAAGGCAACGGCTGGATGTCCACCATACTCAGGGAACCCGGATTTATATATAATGTCAGGTATGATAAGGTGGCCCTTGAAAAGGTCGCCCTGTCGGAAAGGTTTTTCCCGGCAGACTGGATAACTCCCGGCGGAACAGACGTTACAAATGATTTTGTACGGTACGCCATGCCCCTGATTGGCGAGGATTGGGTATCAGTGCCAATGATAGGGGGGATACAGAGATTTGCCCGGCTGTTACCGCTATTTGCCAAAAAAAGACTGCCAGCCTACGTACCCCAGGCTTACTTATGATTCACTCCAAACGTCCTGGTCACATAATAACTTATAAAAGAGGTTATCGTGGACTGGTAATACAAACAGATAATTGGTTTACTAATTTAAAAAAAGCAACAAATCATGTCACAGCCAGTAAATTTACAAGACGAAC
>SLJO01000104.1 GCA_007135095.1 Bacteroidales bacterium
TCAATTTTTGGCGCAAGGGTTTCAAGGCATTCGGAATTGAAAGTCAGCCTGCCGTCTTTCCAGGAAGTATATTGTTCAATATCTACGACACTGGCAATGGAAAGCCTGGGTTTTGAGGGTAATTCCGGTTCAACCATGGCTATTATTTCCCCGGCAACTTCATCTTTTTCCTCTTTTTCCTCTTCAACCCTGATGCTTCTGGTTTCTCTTGAATAGACCACCCTCTGGTTCGGTTCCAGATGCACCGGCCGGGCCCTGATGCCCGGATCGGTAATCGATATCTCGACCAGTCCGCTGACCAGCGTAGTTTCGGTAACATCCTCTTCATGGTATGATTTGACATTGAATTGTGTGCCATGAACTTTTATATCCAGGTCACGGGTATTCACCGTAAACACTGATCTCCTTGCAGGATTAACATCGAAATAAGCCTCTCCGGAAAGAGAAACTGATCGTTGATTACGACCGAAATCAGATTTGTACGTAAGGTTGCTACCCGCATTAAGCCATACATTTGTCCCGTCAGGCAGTATGATATTGCTCCTGGCTCCAAGCGGGACCGAGATATGCATGGTTTGGTCATATTCTGACAGGTTTTTAAGCTGAATTGCCAGAAATGATGATACCCCGATAAGCACAAGTATGGTTGCAGCAACGGCAAGTTTTCTGAAATTTATGCGGGATATTGCGGCGGCGTCTTTGCCTTTACTCACGATCTGAAGGGTGGGTTTAAGCCTGTTCCACGAATCGTCAATATACTGTTCACTGTAATCCTCTTCGCGCGGACTGTACCAGATCTTTCTTAAGGTAAAATATGTTATTCTGTTTTCCCTGCTCTGTTTCAACCACTCAATCAGTCTGCCGGCCTCCTCTTCTGAAGCGGAGCCGGACAGGTATTTGAAAATAATCAATTCAATAACTTCTCCAGCCATATTTATTTTAACTTTATTTAACATAAGACGTTTGAGTGAGGCTTTTCCCTAAGGCCAAGCAATCTAAAAAAGAATATTTTGTTCTTTGGGAAAGGGTTCAAAGGGCAGCAGCAATCATCAAAAAACCCGGCAGGTAATCTTTCAGCTCCTGCCTGATTATGATCAATGCACGCGTAATATGATATTCAACGGCCTTTTCTGTGACAGCAAGAGTCTGGGCAATTTCCGGATTTTTCAGGTACCTTTCCCTGCTCATCTGGAATATGTCGCGGGTTTTTTCCGGCATCCTGGAAACTGCTGTTTTCAACTTGATGACTATTTCTTTTTCCATCAATTTGCTCAGCCCGGTCTCAAAATAGAGCCGGTTTATTAACAAGGCCTCCTGCAGCTTTGCTTCATGCTTTTTTGAATGGTCTTTTTCTACTTTCAGATGACGCAGGTGCTGGACGCAATTATTGTGGACGGACCTGTACAGGTAGGATTTTACTGAGGTGCGGATTGTAAGGGTTTCCCTTGTTTCCCATATTTTATGAAATACATCATGGACAAGGTCCTCCGACAACTGTGGATTAGATGTAAAAGAGTTGGCATAGCTGTGAAGGGCCGCAAAGTATCTTCGGAAAATCTTTTCGAAGGCTCCCGTGTCGCTTTTTCGCAATTTTTTAAGCAATTCCTGCTCCTCCATATTCAAATTCATTCAGGTTAATCCTCTTTTAATTCGAATATTTTAATCACCTACAATTACGGGAAAAATTTCCGAAATTGCGACTTTTTCCCAACAATAAAATGTGAATTAATCGGTCCATGGACTAACCGCCAAATAATCATTGCTTTAAAAAAAATGAAGTTAAAGGTACTGGGCAGCAACAGCAGCGGGAATTGCTATATACTGGAAAATGAGCATGAAGCGCTGATTATTGAGGCGGGAATAAGCTTTTCCCGGGTAAGGTCGGCCCTTGAGCTGAAGCCTTCCCTGGTTGTCGGCTGCCTGGTTTCTCACAAGCATGGCGACCATGCCCGGCATATTGAAATGTATGCAAAATCGGGTATCAATATACTGGCATCTGAGAGCGTTTTTAATGCCAGGCCAATTGGCCTGTACAGGGAGATGGGAATTGTAATTGAACCGGGGAATGATTATGTTCTCGGCGACTTTAGCGTTTCTGCCTTTACGCTGCATCATGATGTTCCATGCCTTGGCTTTCTTATCGACCATCCTGACACCGGATTAATAGCTTTTGTTACCGATACCTGTTCATGTGACTATATTATACCCGGGCTGAATCATATCATTGTGGAATGTAATTATTCAACAGATATCCTGGAGGCTAACATCAAATCGGGCCAGGTTGACCATATCCGTGGCAGCAGAGTATTATTGACCCACATGGAACTCGAGGCTTGCAAAAAAACCTTGTTGTTAAATGATCTTGGCAGTGTCAGGAACATTGTGCTGGCTCATTTGTCACAGGATAATAGTGATGCCGTAAGGTTCCGGGGGGAAATAACGGCTCTGACCGGTAAAAATGTTGTTGTAGCCGAAAAAGATACCGAAATCAACTTTAAATTATAATTCATTTGCCTGCCAGTCCGGGCCCCTTGGATCGGACAAAAATACAGCTTCCCCTGGTCAATCAGTTGCCCTGCCTCCCGGGATACTTTAATTCTGTTACTGTTGAGTAAGGTGATTTCAGAAATTGGTAAATTTGCAACAGAGTTTTCGGCCGACAGGCATATCAATAAGTATCTGGCAAAA
>SLJO01000137.1 GCA_007135095.1 Bacteroidales bacterium
AAGGCAAGGCTGCCATCGTTGATGAGCACCCAGGCCATTGCGCCTGCAAGGAAAATGATGCTCAGTCCCAGGGTGACCGCCACTGTCAGAAATATCTTGTCTCCCAGCCACCTGTAAATGGCGGGAAGTGGTCTGCTCAGTACCAGGCTAAGGCTTGCTGTTTGATTTGTCGTCATTGTTTATACCTCAAGATATGATTATAAATCTGCATTTAGTTTTATCCTTGATCGTCTGCCCCGGAAATTTACCCGTAAGAATGGGCCCTCGTTTGTATTTGTAAAAAAGAGTCTTGCCCCAGGGGTTTCCTGCAGCAAAGGGCTCCTGTTACCGCCGGGGCAATAAGCGCCCAAAATCTCATAATAAAAAAGTATGGAGCCCTTTGAGGGAGTCTCCATACATGATTGATTTTTATGCATTTGCCTTTAAATTCCTGCATTACTATTACTGTGTTTACCCGCCCTTAAATAAGGTTTTGTTCTTCAAGAATTTTTCTGCCGATCACCTCATCCCTCCACTTGATCTGGCTAATCATTTCCAGGTTTTTTTCCAGGGCGGCCTCGGGTAACCGGGCGAAGCCAAGAGTCTCGGAAAGCTCCTGTCCATCGGTAATGCTCCATATAAGGAATTCCACCAGCTCCACGGCCTGTTCCCGGTTGCTGATCGCATTGTTCCGGTCGAGGTTTTCATACACAAGCATCCATGCGAAACCTGCAATCGGATAGCCGTCAGTCGCAGGGGTGTTGGTGAAAAGAATCCTTGTGTCATCAGGAAGCTCTATGTTGGCTGCCTGGGTTGTAGCAGCATAACTTGGTTCAATGATATTTCCGGATGAATTGATCACCGAACCGTATGACATATTGTTCAGCAACGCATAGGAAAGGCTGTTATACCCGATGGCCCCGGGGGAATTAATGACCGCTCCGGCCACTCCTTCATTGCCGTTTCCGCCAAGTCCGGTCGGCCAGTTAACGCTTGTACCATAACCGACGTTGGTTCTCCATTCATCTGAAACCCTTGTCAGGTAGCTGGTCCATACATTGGTGGTGCCAGAACCATCGGAGCGGTGAACCACAGTTACAGGAAGGGCTGGCAGGTTGTGCCCCGGATTGAGTGCAGCTATTTTTTGGTCATTCCACCTGGTAATTCTACCCATGTAAATGTCGACAAGAACCTCTCCGTTAAAAACCAGTCCTTTGCCAACACCGGGTATATTGTATGTGGGAACCACATCTGCAAGGGTTATTGGTAAATTAAACGCCCTGCCGCCGGTTTTTTGCTGAATATCATCCATGACTTCGTCGGAAAGAAATGCCTCACTCATTCCGAACATAATCGTTTGTTCAATGAATTGACGGATTCCGCCACCCGAGCCGATGGACTGGTAATTGACCGTAATGCGGTTATTGGTTTTGGTCCTGTACTCATCGGCCATTGCGGTTATAAGGGGAGCCGGGAATGTTGCTCCCGCACCAAGAATATCGACGCGTGCCCCACGTTCGGCCCGGCGTGCATCTCTCTCTTCACTGCCGCTGCCGCAAGCGGTAATTGTAAGCACTATAATGCCCGTAATTATTGCTAAATTCGATAAATTATTCAGTTTTTTTGTTTTCATTTTTTAATTATTTGGTGTTGTTCCGTTAATATATTGCCAGTTTTTGGGACAGTCAGCCGGACTAAACCGGTACAAAGCTATCATAATGGTATTTCCAAAATGTAACACTGTTGTTACATTCCTGTTACTTTTTACAATTAAGATCTGGGGTTGACCGGCTGTCCGGCACCTGCCTCAGACACGAACCGGGGTGGACAGCTCCAGGGCCACCTTGCACAACCACGGCATGGAGTTGACAGCTCCCGGCCACAATCAAGCTTTCAGGAGGATTTGTCCATTTAGGTGTCCCTGTGAGGTTTAACAGCCAGTCAGGTCAGAAGCTGAACTGGGCACGGACGACGAGCAATACCGGGTTTTCATCCAGATAGTCAACATTGACAAACACCATGTTGCCCATGAAACGGAGCCGGGAAGTAATATAGTGATTGAGACCCATGGTAATGTTCCTTTGCTCTCCGCCGGTTAAGCCGGCATCATTAAGATCCATGAAACTGTAGCGAAGGGTTACTTCCCAGGCTCCTGCATCACCGGCAGGTGATACAGTGCCCACCAGGCCATTGGAATAGGAACGGCTTTCGCCGGTAAGTACATAACTGGATTGTATATTGTACCCGCTGAAGGTTGGGTTGTCACCCTCCATCCGGTTAACCGTTGCCTGCAGGTATTCTGCCTCGATGGAAAAGGGTCCGCCAATGAACAGCAACTCCAGGCCCGCCTTGAAAGTGCTTTCGGCATCCGGTACGGACGCATCGATGAGCCTGATGCCGCCGCCCTTGCTGTCGCGGGCTTCTGGCCTGTCCCTTAGTCTGACGGCACTATTATCCATCAAATCTTCATATACAGCGGAGGCACCAACGTGCAAAACACCTCCACCGATTTCCGGTGCAAATACCCCCCTTAGCGCCACCCCCAGAGGCATATCATCAACAAGAGCTCCTCTTTGCCCGAGCGCCCGGCCGAAAACCATGGTTTTAAAACCAAGATTACCGTTGAAGTAATCATAGGCAATACCCAGCCTTCGGGAGTCGGCTATGACATTATTGATGGCCGACCGCTCAACGAAGGTTATTTCGTTGGAGCTGGTCAGCTGGTTGAGGCCCTGCGGCACTTTATACTGCCCTATCCATAGCTGCCCGCCATTTCCGAATGTGTGTCGCAGCCGTATATCCTTTGGATCGATTCCGCCGTCTGCAAAATCGATTTCAATCTGGCCGTCCCATCCGTCGGTGATTGTTCCGGCCATTCCCATGCGGGCTCGTCGATTATTGAAACCGTTGCTGAAGGTATCGACCTGGCTGATGCCATAAAAGCCATCCATATGAAGGCGGCCACGGATACTGAATTCCTGCGCTTCCGCGGAAGCGGACGTAATAAAAAAGGCTGAAACAAATAAAACCACTGCACCATAAACTGTTGTAATATTTCTCATTTTCAAAATTTTAAGGTTAATGATGAATTTATTTACGGTGCAATATTACCGGATCAGTGTTTCATGAATGTTTCATTGTATTTACGTTTGAATTACGTTTTAAGGTAACATTTTCTTAACCATATGCAACATTCCGGTAACAACCGGATACTATCATTAACATGATTTTTGCCATTGGCAGGATCAGATGAACGGAATCAAAAATACCAAAATGATTAATAAAAATCATCCTTCACAGTTCGGGCTTTTTCGGGAATCTGACTTATGACATTCTGTGCGACCATTTCACGATCATGGTGGTTAATCAATCGCGATTTGCAGGATGTGTGTTGTCAGGGTGGCCTGGAGGCCGATTGGAGGGATGTGGTCTCCACAGCGATCCGGGTTCAGGGCCGGAGTGATCCGGGCAGTTAATCACCGCGCCCGGGAGGTGGTATAAAGTGATATTCTGCTGAAACTTCGCCGTTATTCTTAAGAACGAAATAATAGGTGGTCAAGGAATTCAGCCCTTCAAGCTCTACAATGAAATTTTCTGTAGGCCCAGGCTTCCTTTCCCCCGGAAGAGCTGTAGTAATCTCATTACTCCTTGCTGCCGGCATCCAGTAAGTGTATCTGGATGGATCACCCCTGTGGCTCACGGTATCATATAAGATCAGCCCTGATTGGGTTGGCCACGCTGCCTTCCAGGTAATGAGCATTTTCCCTGTTGCGTGATCTGTAAGTACCAGGTGCGGATGGCCATGTAAGCGTGGATAATGCTCCCGGGCGGCATTGCCGGTGATAAGAAAATAACCGAAGGCAAATGCAATGCCTCCGAACACAACCATTGTTAAGAAAACACGTATAGGCTTCATGCTGCATGTCTTTTGGTCCACTACAAAAATGGCATATTTATATTACAGACCCTTTACACCACTGTTAAGAAAGGGTTAACTTTTTCCCCCTTCGATCAGCGCGCCCCCCATAAAAAAGCCTGCCCGGACAAGTCCGGGCAGGCTTAAAACTGGAATTAAGTGAAAAGCAAAAGTTATTTATCGTCGTATTCCTTCAGGATTTTCTTTACACCGTCGGGGGCTACACGGCCATATGTCTTGTCACCAACCAGCACTACGGGTGCCAGTCCGCATGCACCCACGCAACGAAGTCCGGCGATCGAAAACTTGCCGTCAGGGGTAGTTTCACCAACGGGCACCTTGATTAGCCGCTTGAACTCGTCGAGGACTTTCTCTGCCCCTCGAACATAGCAGGCTGTACCTGTACATACGGAAATCGGAAACCTGCCCCTTGGTACCATAGTAAAGAATGAATAGAAGGTTACCACACCATAAACCCTGGCTACGGAAACCTCCAGCTCACGGGCTATAACCTCCTGCACCTCTGCCGGCAGATAACCAAAAATCCCCTGGGCCTTGTGAAGTACATTTATAAGTTCACCTTCCTGGTTGTTAAATGATCTGCATACGTCCTTCAGCTGCTGAAGGTCGTTTTCCTTGAGTCTTATTTTAATTGCTGACATTAATTCCTGTCCTCCTTTATTATTATGATTAGATTGATTCTGCCTCCCTGACGTCGGGCTCAATACAAATTATATTGCCTCTTCTGAAATACTTTGTATGAAGAAGTTTATGAGCCTTTTCACCAAGGGGTTTCCCCAAAAATTCCTCGTAAAGTTTTATTATTGAAGGATTCTCATGCGACTTCCTCAATGGCTTGTTTGCATCTTCCCGGTAAATGGCCTTTTGCCTGGCTTTAAGAATGGCAGAATTGCCATGGTGAAGGGGCTGGCCACCGCCGCCGATACAGCCTCCGGGGCATGCCATTATCTCAATTGCATGAAATTCACTTTTGCCTGACCGGACATCATCCAGCAGTTTCCGGGCATTTCCAAGACCATGTGCTATACCTATTTTAAGCTGGAAGCCGTCAAAATCAACAGTCGCCTGCCGAATACCTTCCCAGCCTCTTAATTGATCAAAATCGACCTTTTCAAGTGTTTTTCCGGTATGCATCTCGTAAGCGCTCCTTGTTGCCGCCTCAATAACTCCTCCTGTAGTGCCAAAAATTACCCCGGCCCCGGTTGATTCACCCATTGGGGCATCAAATTCTTCATCGGGCAGCTTGTTGAAATCAATGTTAGCCCTTTTAATCAGGTTGGCAAGCTCCCTTGTAGATATTGAAAAGTCCACATCAGGATTACCGTCAACACTGAATTCTTCGCGGGTGCATTCGTATTTTTTTGCCACACAGGGCATTATTGATACCACTACAATATCCTTGCGGTTTTTTTGAATTTTATCGGCAAAGTAGGTTTTCGCAATGGCACCAAACATCTGCTGGGGAGACCGCGCTGTTGAAGGTACATCAAGCAGATCGGTGAAATGATGCTCAAAAAAACTGACCCAGCCGGGACAACATGATGTAAGAATCGGCAACTTAACGGACTTGTCGCCGGAGAGATGCCGGTTCAGCCTTCCAAGTATTTCTGCACCCTCCTCCATTATGGTAAGATCGGCGGCAAAATCAGTGTCAAATACATAGTCAAACTCGAGCTGGCGGAGGGCGGCAACCATTTTACCGGTTACCAGCGTACCCGGCTCCATCCCAAACTCTTCACCCAGGGCAGCCCTCACTGCCGGGGCAGTCTGCACTACAACAGTCTTGGAAGGATCTGCCAGGGCACGAAGTACCTGGTTGGTATGATCCACCTCGGTAAGTGCAGCAGTGGGACAAACAGCCACACACTGTCCGCAATAGGTACATTCACTGTGATCGAGGTCCCTTTCAAAGGCCGGGGCCACGACAGCCTCAAACCCCCTGTATATACCTGAAAGAACGCCCACTGTCTGTACCTCGTTGCACATCTTTTCACAACGGCGGCACATAATACACTTATCCATATCCCGCAATATGGCAGGAGATAAATCCGGCTTGTAGGTAGACTTTTCACCCTGGTACTGAATTTCCCGTATGCCAAGTTTTATGGCCGTACTCTGCAGGTCGCAGTTACCGGATTTTGCACAGATAAGACAATCGAAGGGGTGATCTGAAAGCATAAGTTCCAGGACTGTCCTGCGTGCGTTCAGAACCCTTATGCTATGTGTCTTAACCTCCATGCCGTCATGGCAGTCGGTTGCACAGGAGGGGGCAAGGTTCCTTCGCCCTTCAACCTCGACAACACAAATACGGCAACCACCCGGTTTATGTTCTATATTCATATCCCCGAGATTCATGTAACACAAGGTGGGGATTTCAACGCTGAGTTTTTTGGCAGCCTCCAGGATAGTAGTTCCCTGTTCGACTTCGATCAGCTTATTATCTATTTTGACTTTAAGTTTTCCCATTATCTATTCCAGTATTATTATGATACGCTTATTGCATTAAACTTACATTTTTCGAGGCAGGCACCGCATTTGATACAAATGCTCTGATCGATGAAATGGATCTCCTTGCGTTCGCCCGCAATGCAGTTTACCGGGCAATTGCGTGCACAGGCAGTACAGCCCACACAGTTCTCCTCAACAACCGTGTAATGAATCAGCTCCTTGCACTGTCCGGCAGGACACCGGTGGTCTTCAATGTGGGCGATATATTCATCCCAGAAATTATCCATTGTCGAGAGAACAGGGTTTGGAGAAGTCTGGCCCAGTCCGCAAAGAGATGTGTCCTTTATAACATCACCAAGATTCCTGAGCTTGTCAAGGTCCTTGTGGGTACCCTTGCCTTTGGAGATGGTATCAAGAATCTCGTAAAGCCTTTTGTTGCCAACCCGGCAGGGAGTGCATTTACCACAGGATTCCTCAACAGTGAAATCCAGGTAGAACCTTGCCACCGATACCATGCAGTCATCCTCATCCATTACTATCATACCGCCCGAGCCCATCATTGAGCCGCTTGCCAGGAGATTGTCGAAATCAATTGGTGTATCCAGGTGCTTCTCTGTCAGGCAGCCTCCTGATGGTCCGCCGGTCTGCACTGCCTTGAATTTTTTCCCGTCCTTTATTCCTCCGCCTATTTCAAATATAACTTCCCTGAGGGTAGTTCCCATGGGCACCTCTATCAGTCCCACGTTATTTATCTTCCCGGCCAGTGCAAATACCTTTGTTCCCTTCGACTTTTCAGTGCCTATTGATGCAAACCATTCAGCCCCCTTGTTGAAAATAACGGGTATATTGGCAAAGGTTTCCACGTTGTTCACATTTGTTGGTTTACCAAGGTAGCCCGACTGGGCAGGAAAAGGAGGCTTGAAAGTCGGTTCCCCCCGGTGTCCCTCCATTGAGTGGATAAGGGCGGTTTCTTCTCCACAGACGAAGGCTCCAGCCCCGTAGCGGATCTCAATTTCAAAGTTAAACCCACTGCCCAGTATATCCTTGCCAAGCAGGCCATATTCGCGTGCCTGGTTAAGGGCTATTTTAAGCCGCTCTATGGCCAGGGGGTACTCGGCCCTTATATAAACCAGTCCGTGATCGGCACCAATGCAATAACCGTTAATTATCATTGCCTCTATCACCGAATGAGGGTCACCTTCGAGTATTGAACGGTCCATAAAGGCTCCGGGGTCTCCTTCATCGGCATTGCAGACCACGTATTTCTGATCGGCCTCCACCTTCCTGGCAATATCCCACTTTATGCCTGTTGGAAATCCACCGCCACCACGACCCCTCAGGCCTGAATCTATCATCACCTTTGTGGCCTGTTCGGCAGTCATGCCGGAGAGCACCGTACCGAGTGCGATGTAACCATCGGCAGCTATATATTCATCAATGTTTTCGGGGTTTATCAGTCCGCAGTTGCGAAGGGCAATGCGGATCTGTTTCTTATAAAACCCCATTTTCCTGGAGTCACTGATTGTCTCCTTGTTAACAGGATCCTTATATAGCAGGCGGGTTACCTGTCTTCCCTTTATGGCATGTTCCTGAATAATCTCAGTTGCATCAGCAGGTTTGACCTGGGTATAAAAAGTATTATCGGGAACCATCTTTACTATTGGCCCTTTTTCACAAAAACCAAAGCAACCTGTTGCTATGACCTGAACCTCTCCGGAGAGTTCATTTTCATCAACCTGCTCTTTGAGGTTTTCAAGCAGCAAATTACTCGATGATGCATGACAGCCTGTTCCTCCGCATACAAGGATGTGCATTTTATATTTAGACATTGTTCAATTCCTCCTGAATAGTTATTTTTTTAAATAGTTTCATAATTAATTGGTATGATGCCGTCAACCAGTTCGCCCTGCCTGATATGTTTTTCGATGATCTCATCGGCCTTTTTCACGTCAACATAACCATAGACAACCGGATCCTGTCCGGGAAGCCTGATCTCTATGGTGGGTTCGGCATAACAATACCCCATACAGCCGGTCTGTGTAACTATGGCATCGATATTTCTCTTTTCCAGGTTGGTTATCATGAAATCCATTACGTCCTTGGCACCTGAGGCTATCCCGCAGGTAGCCATGGCAACCTTCACCTGTACCAATCCCTCGGGATGTTCACTTTTCTCTCGGAGGTTAATATTTGACTGAAATTGCTCCTTCATTTTTTTAAGATCAGCCAGTGATTTTACTTTTTTCATCTGTATAATATATAGTTATCAATATTTTGCTGGTTGTTTTTTCTTTTGTTGCACAAATGTATTTCAATTTGGTTTAACATAATATGATTTTTATTCATGTTTCGGGCATTAACAAGAGTTCTTCCAGATTTTCGCCGATCATTTCCTTCATATAACTGATAACTGCAGGATCACTTATGGGGACCTTCTCCAGTACCTCTTTTATCTCCATGGTATCAAAAACATATACCGATTTGCCGATGACATGGCGATAAACAAAGTCCAGCGACGGGTTACAACCTGCAAGAAGGCTGATAACACCGGGTATATCCCCCAGGGGAGGGCAGTCAAAATGGGATCGCCTGAAAGTGGCAGTTATACTCGTGCCCTGTCCCGGAGATGAAGTGATTTTCAAACCACCGCCTGCCTGCCCGGCACTGTGCCTTAGCAATGGAATTCCCAGTCCCACGCTCCTGGTAGTGCGGGTGGTATAATAAGGATCTGTAATCTTCATTACCGTTTCTTGATCCATTCCCCTGCCGTTGTCACTTATTATCAAGATCAGATTGTCTTCAACCTTATCTTCAAGCACCGCGGTAATAATCAGTGTTGCACCTGCAGATATTGAATTCTGGACAATGTCCATTATATGGAGTGCAATATCCTTCATGGTAGTACCACCCTCCTTCCACCCTTTTTTGCAAGGGCCATCTTTATTTCGGCGAAGCTGATCTCCTCCAGCCTGAATACGGAGCAGGTGCGGCCGATATCCTCAGGAAAATGGGCATCGGAACTTTGCAGAAATGTGTAATCCGACAGGCCGGGATGCAAACCCAGAAACTCCGCCTTGCCTGTATGCCTGGATAACTCCAGGGCGTCAGCATTTATGCCGGATGGGATGAAGCCCAATTGACTGATTATACTGTTCCTTTGCCTGTTTACGTGGGCAGGTATAAAAATTCCGTCAAGCTGATGAACAACTTTTTCTATCTGTTCAACACTCTGGTCAATTGAATAAACCAGCATATTCTCTACCTCCTCGAGTATCATATCATTTTCATCAACCACAACCTGGTGTCCGAAACGACCGGGATCATTGGGAAAGGGTATAAGGCTGCTGTCAAGGTATTTCTGGAACGCAGACAGCTGATTGTCATTTTCAAAGAACGTAAGGCAATGAACCTCTTCCCTGCTGGTTACCTCTGCACCGGTAAGAACAAATACACCGTTCATGTCGCCCAGTCTGCGCATAAGCGGACCATGCCTGGTAGAGTTATGGTCGCTTATCCCAAGAATATCAATCTTCATTTCCCCTGCACGGCCTATGATGTTGCGCGGACTCATATCCAGGTCTCCGCAGGGCGAGAGAACTGAATGAATATGCAAATCGGCCGTGTACTCCCTCATGGTATACTATTAAATGATACGGATTACAATTTACCGGTGGTGCTTTCTTTTTTTGCCTTATTCATTATAAGGCCATACATCTTGCCAGCTGTCTCGAATGCCTGCTGTCGGGTTCCAAGGATGGGGATATTTTCTGATTCGCTCTGGGCGGCTGTGTCAGCATCGGGAACCAGGCCCTTAACAAGGATAACAGCAGCAAGATCCTTCAGCGATGCTATGGCCATAACATTTTTATGAGTCTGCAAAGTAACCCAAACCATTCCGGCATCAGCATTCCCCATTACATCACTCAGCAAATCGGACACATATCCCCCTTCAATTTCTTTTTCCAGACCCTTTTCTCCGGAATGGACCTTCAGGCCCAGTTCTTTGACCAGTTCGGAAACTTTCATGTGTATAAATTTAGCAATTTGTTTAACAATATGTTACAAATTTATGATACGGTAAACCTGCTTTTCAATCCATGGATCACCCATGATTTATTGACCTGCGGTCGATCTCACATGCAATAAACTTAACATTTATGATTACAAACCGGATGTGACATTCATTGCATTTTGCTTTACACCGGCCTTTTGCCATGGTCAGCAACTCTTGTCAAGCTTGTCACTTCCCCATATATCCTTCATTATACTGA
>SLJO01000172.1 GCA_007135095.1 Bacteroidales bacterium
CCTACAGGAACAATTATCCAGTTGGAGAAAAAACCGGACTTAAAACGGCGGTTTTCCGCTTCTTGGATGCGGTTCCGAGCCTGCTGCTGCTGGTTATAGTTATCGGAGGCATCCTTGCAGGCATATTTACCGCAACCGAAGCTTCTGCTATAGCGGTACTTTATGCACTCATCCTTGCCCTGATATACGGAGAAGTTAAGATAAAGCATCTGCCGGACATCCTTTTAAAGAGTGTCCGGGTGACTTCAATTGTGCTTTTGCTGGTAGCCACCTCGATCGGAATGTCATGGGCCATGTCGTTTGCCAATATTCCACAGAATGTGAGCGAGGGACTGCTTTCCATCAGTACCAACACGATTGTTATATTGCTTATTATTAACCTTATATTGCTATTCGTGGGTGTATTTATGGACATGACGCCTGCGGTGCTGATCTTTACCCCGATATTCCTGCCCGTGGTGGTTGACCTGGGCATCGACCCGGTTCATTTCGGGATTATAATGGTGGTCAACCTGACAGTGGGGCTTTGCACACCACCGGTCGGCTCGCTACTGTTTATCGGGTGCAGCGTGGCAAACCTCAGCATCATGAAGGTTGTCCGGCCCCTGATTCCGTTCTTCATAGCAATGATAGTGGCGCTGATGCTTATAACCTACATTCCCGCGCTCAGCCTCTGGCTGCCGCGGCTGTTCGGGTTCTAAAGTGAAAATACCGGTTTATTTCAGGTGGCATTTAGTAATTACTGAATGGTGCTAAAGGGCAAAGCCCAGGAAACTATTAGCCGTGCAACTTTAGAATATAATAAATTACATCCCAGGGATGTTTATATCATTAGCAATCGTTTATTGCCGGGAGGTAAATCACATAATGTATATCAAAGTATATCAAAAATATGATAAGTTTTAAATGCGATAATTGCACAAGTACTTTCGAAAGCGAAGGAAGGGTATATGAATATCATAGTCCCGTTTACGGCCCGTGTAGCAAGAAAGTGGCTGATTGCCCGGAGTGCGGAAGCATCAGTGATGAATACCGGAAACCCAAACAGACGAAGGCTAAAAGACCTTCGTATTGCAATGAGCAAATGGCTTCCTCCGGGGGTTGTTCATCTGGCGGATGCAAATGGGCAGGCGGATGATCAGATCATCCCTATTTTGATTTCAACTCTGTCAGCCTGTCCAGGAGCTTGTCCATTTCAGCCGGTTCAAGCGCCGGCCGCCGAAGCATTTCTTCAATCTCCTCAATGGTTCTCTCCCTTTCGTTTACAGTTTCTTCCTTAACCTGTTGTGCAATCAGATCTTCACCTACTTCTACCTTGAGTTGGTGTATCATATTCTCCATCATCTGACGGAAGGGTTCACGAAATTGTTCCGGAATATTATGAGGCATCATATGCTTCATCATTTCATACTGGTTAAGCATAGTCTTGAACTGGCTTGCAAATTCCGGATTCATTCCCTGTATTTCTCCTTCTGACATTTTATCGGCCAGTTTTTTGAACAGCGCCAGCAGCGTTTCAAAATTTTCCCTGAATGACTTATCATTTGAATCCATGAGATACAATTTTTTATTCTACCATTGCCCTGCATCCGCACCGGATTATCTAATCCTGAAAAAATACGTGTCTGTTTCGTAAAAACCTCTTCGGAATACAGGATTTACACCTTCTTTACTACAACAGTCATGCCAAAGAACTCCTGATGAAATTCACCCGATCTTATCAAATTCATACAGCTCATTTCTGTAGGCATCGATAGGTGCGCAGGAACAGGTCAGGTTGCGATCGCCGTATGCATCGTCAACACGGCTTACTGCAGGCCAGAATTTATTGTCACTGATCCATTTCAGGGGATAAGCTGCTTTTTCCCTGCCGTATGGCCTGTTCCAGGAATCAGAGACGGTAACTTCCGATGTATGGGGTGCATTTTTCAGTACATTATCTGTTTTATCTGCCTTACCGTTTTTGATCTCCATCATTTCTTCATATATGCTTATCATTGCTTCCGTAAAACGGTTCAGTTCATGAAGGGATTCGCTTTCGGTGGGTTCCACCATAAGTGTTCCAGCCACCGGGAAGGAAAGGGTAGGGGCATGAAAGCCATAGTCCATAAGTCTTTTGGCAATATCACGCTCGGTTATATCAATTTCCCGGTCATTTTTAAACCCGCGACAGTCGATGATCATTTCATGAGCAACAAATCCTTCGATACCCCTGTAGAGAATTTCGTAATGTTTTCCAAGAGTTGCGGCAAGATAATTTGCATTAAGTATGGCCATCCTGGTCACTTCCGTCAAGCCGGGGCCTCCGAGCAACTTAATGTAAGCATGTGAAATGGTAAGAATGCTGGCACTGCCCCAGGGGGCTGAGGAAATCGCTTCCACTCCTTTTTTGCCCCCGGTCGGCACAACAGGGTGACCGGGAAGAAATTCGACAAGGTGTGATGCAACGCCTATCGGTCCCATTCCGGGGCCTCCGCCGCCGTGCGGGATAGCAAAAGTCTTGTGAAGGTTAAGGTGGCAGACATCGGCACCTATACAGGCAGGATTTGTCAGGCCCACCTGGGCATTCATATTTGCGCCGTCCATATAAACCTGTCCGCCGTTATCATGGATCACCGATACCATCTCTTTTATTCCCGGCTCATAGACACCATGAGTGGAGGGATACGTCACC
>SLJO01000010.1 GCA_007135095.1 Bacteroidales bacterium
CAAGCGAAACGCAGTGGAGCGCAGACATAATATCATTATAGCTGACAAACAAAATATTTTTCAGGCAAGGCCGGGAAATTACTTTAACATAAAATCTGCACCGTTATCGGACTGCGTCGCGATAACTGATTTTATGTTAACCATGCCTTTCAGGCCTGGCCGAAATTTCCCTTTGTTTGACCTATAATTAATATTATGTTAAATAGAATTGAAAGCATTCAATTATCTGATTATTATACTCACTCCTGCCGCAACAGCACAGGAAAAAACTAACAGCAACCTGGTTGGGGAAAAATGATATTTATTGCCCTTCTTATTTAAGGATTAATTAATCCCAGGATTTGAATATTGCTCAGTCCATGTAAGCACCTCCAGTTCGTCCATCAATTCCTGGCTGGTTCCTGCATAACCATCAACGATGATATGCGGGCCCTCAGGATCGTCAATCCAGTTTGTGGCGCCGTTGTCGCTGACATCCCATATGAGTCTGCCCTGACGGGTTACAAAACGCTGTGGCCTGACCGTGTAAAGAACTGTGGCTGGGTCAGCAAGATGAATACCGGCTCCGTTGTGGACTCCGCCGAAAGCACGCATAGCCTCCTTAACAATGTGTCCGTCAGGCTGATTGGGTGCATCCCTGCCTACTGCGATCCCGGGATTTGCCGGATTATTTCTGTTCCACTGTGAAGAACCCCATGAATGGTTTTCTCCGTCAGAAGGGCAAAAAGCCATGGGGACAGTTGCAGGCCAGTTCTCAAGGACAAACCTGGCTGCCCGCTCTACCACTTTATTGCTATTGCCATGGAAGTTCCACGATCTTGTGTTATCCGTTGTGCTGCCCCCCATTATGATAATTCCGGCACACTTTTGTTCCAGCAGTTCAATGCCAGTGCGAGAATCTATTGTATCCCCCGGTGATTTAAGCAGCAGCTCAATTCCGTTGAGAAAACCGATTGTGACAATTGTAATCATGCCATCAGCCCTGGAAAGAAAATCCCGGTAGATATCAACTACATCATCAACAGTTTCCCGCATACCTGCATAGCGGGGAAAGTTATCGTAGAGTGGTTTTGTGTACTCACCAAGCCATACATTATAAAGACCTTCGGTATGAATCGCACCAATTGGCAGCTCACGGCCATGCCACTTATTGAGTGCAGAAAGTGCCCCGGGTCCATAATCGAAAGATGCGGTATGGACAGTAGCTAAGATCTCGACTTCACCCAGATCAGCCAGTGCGTGCAGCTGAGCAACAGCCAGAACATCATCGACATCCGGTCCGAAATCAGTATCGATTATCACCTGCAACCTGTCACCGGCAACTGCCTCCGAAAAGTCAGATATTGTAAAAGCAAACAAAAAAAATAAAACCAATACTAACCTTCCTGAGGAAATGGTTGCAGGGCCTCTTTTTGCCATCATTGATATCATATTTTCTCCTGTATTTTTCAAATAGTGGTAATTATGTTTGATTTAATTTTTAACACCTCTTATCCAGGTAATATCCGGATAAATATACGAGAAGTTCCAACTGGTATTTATTCAAAAATGCATATTATGCTGCATGGCTAAGTCAATTTTTTTATCCGAAAGTGGTATTAAGCACCCGGAAAAAAAAAGACCGGTATTTTCCGGCCTTTTTTATAACGATTGTATTTTCTTGATTATATATTGTTATTCCAGCATTTCCCGGCCGAGTTTTATATTCATTTCTTCCAGTTTATTTTCCATTCCAAGGCGGTAGTAGATAATCCGCAGGGTTTCCATGGTTTCGGGATGGTCCGGGTTAATATTGTGAGCTTGTTCGAGGAATGGAATGGATTTCGCCAGTTCTTCATATGCCTCATCCCTGGCTTTTTCATATTCAACATTATCCATGATCTCATTGGCTGCTTCCAGCATCCTAACTGCCCGGTTATAGTAAACCACCCCCATGTTGTAATTAACATCGAAGAAGTCCGGGTCGAGATCCAGTGACCTGCGATATGCTTCCATGGCTTTTTCAGTGTCCCCCATTTGCTCATATAATGCACCTTCTGCATAATGGAATGAAGGATTTTCCGGTTCCTGTTCCTTGGCAAGATTCAGATAATTCAACGCCTCCTGCTCCTGGCCAGCATTGATATAAAAATTAACAAGTTCTACCAGGATTGCATTATCCTGGGGAAAGTTCTGAAAACCTTCGTGCAGTATTTGTTCGGCCCTGGTTGAATCACCCATTTCTACATACGCCTCCTTAATCAGCACGTATATAGTTCCTTCACCATATCCCATATCTTTGGCTCTGTTAAGAAAGGTAAGTGATTCCTCATGCTTGCCTGCCAGTGCAGCGACAAATCCAGTATTAAAAACCAGGCCTGTGTCAACCGGTTGCTCATAATAAGGAGAATCAGCTACATCAATGGATCTTTTGAAAGAATGAAAAGAATTTTCAAAATCATTTTCTTCATATCTGAGCACAGCCTGACTTACAAACTGTCCGTGCAGACGCAGAAATGCATCAGTTAATCTTCGTTCCTGGCTTGAACTGAAAAGCCTGGCAAAGAATCCCCTGGTATCCTCACCTTCCTCTATCTCTATTCCTTTCAGGAATGCAGCATACGCTTCTTCAAGAGGGTCTTCATGTATCACATTCTTTTCTTCCCAGCCTGTTAATAGATTG
>SLJO01000150.1 GCA_007135095.1 Bacteroidales bacterium
TTGCCGTTCTCATTTTGCAAAGTTATATTCTGTTCCCCGAAATGTTAAGTTAAGATTTTTGTCCAACATAACCCGGGAAACTTCTGAATTTTATGATGGTGGTAAGGCTCTTGGAGGTTTTCCTAAATTTTGTATATTGTGCAGTTAAAAATATTCATGTTGTATGTAATTGTGATTTAACTGTATTTAATTAAAATTATTCAGCCATGAAAACTACAGGGAAACCCGGCCTTATAAGGCTGCTTGCAATATACATGTTTCTTGCTGTGGTCGTTTCATGCAGGCCGGATCCACCAGCTGAACAGAAAGAACGGACTGATTTTACTTCCCCGGTTCCGCAGTATTCATTTCCTTCAACACTGGAGGAACAGGAAGCAGCCTTAAAGGTAAATCCTCTGATGCTGAGGTTTGCCGAATCCAGAAAACATCTTTCCTCCGATCCGCACCGTCCGGTTTATCACTTTGTGAATCCTGAGGGAAACCTGAATGATCCTAACGGACTGAGTTTCTGGAACGGGAACTGGCACCTGTTTTATCAGGCGTATCCACCGGAGGATCCCCGTCAGCACTGGGGACACGCCATCAGTAAGGACCTGGTTCATTGGCGTGACCTGCCCCTGGCTATATATCCGCACCCGGAAAGAGCAGTCTATTCAGGTTCTGCCCTTGTTGAAGAAGACCGTGTAATAGCCCATTATCATGGCACCCGCGCCGGTAACTTCATTGCTGTTTCAGATGATCCTTTGCTGCTTAACTGGGAAAAGCTAACCGGAGAAGCCGTTATTCCCAAGAAAAACAGGGATACTTTGATGCTCGGCGGCGTTGCTTCTCCCCACCATGTTTATGATCCGTTTTTATGGCGGGAAGATGGCATGTACTATTCGATATCCGGGTGGAGGCACCGTAACGAAACGTCCGGCCGGTTCTTCCCGACGGCTGAATTGTACCGTTCGCCCGATCTGGAGAACTGGGAATACGTTCACCAGATGATCGAAGGAAACCATTTTACAGTGGCGGGAACCGATGTGGCATGTCCGTACTTCTGGCCAATAGGAGATCGTTACATCTTTCTGTTTTTCAGCCATTACTGGGGGTACGGGGGAGGTCAGTACTTTCTTGGCGATTATGACAGTGACCGCAAAAAATTCACCACCACCTCGCACGGATATTTTAACCACGGGCCTGTTGGTCCCGGAGGGGTGCACGCGCCTTCCGCCACACCTGACGGCAGGGGCGGGGTAATTAATATTTTTAATATTAATGCGGGGAGGCCCACCAGGGGCTGGGATCACATAATGTCCCTGCCTATGCGCCTGACCCTTAAAGGTGAGGATGAACTGATCATTGAACCTGCCGGTGATATTGAAGCATTACGTTTTGGCCATCAGCGGGTGGGCCGGATGACTCTTCCGGCGAACCGTGAGATTGTTCTGGACAATATAACCGGCAATGCCATGGAAATTATGGTTGAGATTGACCCTGAAAATGCACAGCATGTCGAACTGAATATTTTGCGTTCACCCGGCCGGGAAGAATATACCCGTATTGTTTTTTACAGGAACAGGCCTTTTTGGGACAGTAATAGTGTATTATCGATTGATACAGGCAATTCTTCCGTACTCTCCGATGTAAGATCGCGCCCTGTGGAAAACGCCCCTTTACATTTACATGAAGGTGAAAATCTGCAGTTAAGGATATTTATCGACAAGAGCGTTGTAGAGGTATATGCAAACGGAAGGCAATACGCTGCAGTACGGGTATATCCGGGCATGAGTGAGAGTGTGGGCGTTTCACTGTTCTCCAGGGGCCAGGAAAGCGAGCTTATTTCGCTTGATGCCTGGCAGATGAAAAATACCTGGGAAACATCTCTTGAAGAATGGCATGAGAAACCCATTTGGCGCTGAAGCCGGATTTTCTCAATCGTTGTGGAATAGAGGATTTTAACGGGATGCCGGGCAAATCCCTGAATCAGTACTAATAATTTTAAAACATGGGCAACAGATTTTTTTTATATAAAAGTGCAGTTGTGGCTTCACTTGCAGGTTTTCTTTTTGGATTCGATACCGTGGTAATTTCCGGGGCAGAACAATCCGTTCAGGCCCTCTGGCAACTTGACAGCACTCTGCACGGGCTTGCCATAAGCATGGCCCTCTGGGGTACAGTGCTCGGGTCACTGATAGGGGGCTGGCCAACGGAATACCTGGGACGGCGGACCACCCTTTTATGGATCGGCATTCTGTACCTGATATCCGCTTTTGGTTCGGCACTTGCACCTGATGTTTATATATTCATGATATCGCGGTTTATCGGTGGACTGGGAATAGGGATATCAACTGTTGCTGCGCCGCTGTTTATTTCTGAAATAGCCCCGCCCAAATACCGGGGTCGTCTGGCGGGGATGTTCCAGTTCAACATCGTATTCGGCATACTGGTTGCATTTTTGTCCAATTCACTGCTTGCGGGCATTGGTGAGCACGCCTGGCGGTGGATGCTTGGTGTGGAAGCAATCCCCGCCCTTCTTTTCGCGGTTTTCTGTCTTGGTATCCCTGAGAGCCCCCGCTGGCTGATCATCCGTAAGAATGACCTGCAGGGAGGGATGAACATATTCAGGAAAACCAACCCGGAGTTGAACGAGCAGGAACTGAAGCTCCTTGTGCAGGAAGTGGAAGCCACGGGCAGCAGGAAACAAAAAGCCGGTAAATTCTTTTCCAGGCGCCTTTTAACGCCTATTTTACTGGCTTTTTTTATTGCTTTTTTCAATCAGATGTCGGGAATTAATGCCATCCTGTACTTTGCTCCCCGCATATTCCAGATGACTGGTCTCGAGGCGCAGACAGCATTGCTGCAATCGGTAGGTATCGGCATCACCAACCTTGTCTTCACTTTTGCGGGGCTGTGGCTTATTGACCGGCTGGGGAGGCGGACATTGCTTTACATAGGATCATTCGGGTATATCCTTTCGCTCGGACTCACCGCCTGGGCATTTTCATCGCAGACATACGGTATTGTACCCTTTACCATATTCTTTTTTATAGCCGCCCATGCCGTCGGTCAGGGAGCTGTCATCTGGGTCTTCATAAGCGAAATATTTCCGAACAGGCAACGCGCCTTCGGGCAGTCGCTCGGAAGTTTTACCCACTGGTTCTTTGCCGCGCTGATCACATTGTTTTTCCCGGTAATGGCCGATGCAATGGCTCCGGAGGTCATATTCTCCATCTTCTGCGGGATGATGGTGCTGCAGCTTGTATGGGTAAAATTTTTCGTGCCGGAGACAAAAGGCATACCCCTTGAAGAACTGGAAAAGGAGCTCTGACCTTTTATCCTGTGCCGAAACCGGGCCTGTGACCCGGCGGCAATGGCACAGGAAGGTAATCCATTCTTTGGCGCCCTCATGAAACATACATCCTGTGATTCTGCAGTGACGGACTTTGGACCCGATTAAGCCATCACCGGGGGCAATGGATTAAATGCTTTTATGGGATTCAAGGAAATTGCTTACAGCTTTCTTTTCTTCACCGGTAGCATGATTTACCATGTATTCCCTGACCCGGTCAGGAGGATCCTCGTCAATACCAACGAAAATCATGGCAGCGCTGTTCATGCAGTAACGCAATCCGGTGGGAGGGGGGCCGTCATCAAACACGTGCCCGAGATGAGAGCCACTTGATGAGTCGATTATTTCGGTGCGTTCCACACCAAAAGATTTGTCAGTGCGGTAAAGTATGGCCCCGGGTATTATCGGCTCAAAAAAGCTTGGCCATCCGCAGCCGGAATCAAACTTTGAATCGGATGCAAACAGGGGCTGACCGGTTGCCGCCGAATAGTAGATGCCGGGTTTTTTATTGTCATTGTAAAGGCCGGTAAAGGCCCTTTCAGTTCCTGCCTTCCTTAAGATCTCGAACTGTTTGGGCTCAAGTATCTCTTTCCATTCCTCCTCACTCCTGCGGACCTTGTATTCCCCCGGGTCATTCTCGCGGGTCATTGGGCTTTTAGATTTCATATCGGCGGGTATTTGGCTGAACGCCATGCCGGACAGGACAATGAGGCTGTTCAGTATTATTATCAGAAGTCGTGCCATTACTTGTTTTGAAGGCATAACAATCATACTTTATAAATGTTCACCGCATAAAGTCAGACGGATCTTATCTAATATTGCTCTTCTCCGAAGGTATCTACATCCCTGCGCAGATTACGGCCGTTTAAGTTGAAGGAGTATGTTATCCCGATCTCAGCCACCGGTCCGTACCGGTCATAATCGGTTTCCTGGAAGAATACCTGCCGGCCATTGTTGTCATATGCCCTCGTTGACCAGTTGGTTACATTTGATCCAAGAATATCCTGCACCCTCAGGGAAAAATTCCAGCCCTGCAATTGTGCCGGCGAATAGCCGATGGCTGCGGCTCCGATAAAAAACATATTCTCACTACCCTGGGAGGTTACCGTGGCCGATCTCCAGTCAAAATCGGCATTCAGGGTAAGTGACCGGGTAAGAAAAACATTGGCATTTGCTTTAAGGCTCCAGTTGGTGCTGGTATTGTCTTCCATAAAGCCGAAAACCTCGCCGCTTATATTGTAGCTGTATAGTGATCCCCCCAGGAAAAGCCTTGCTGCAGAGCCAATGGTGATATTGGTGTTGAGCTCTGCGCCCAGGGCGGTCGACCTGCCGGCGTTTGTATAGCTTCTTATCAGGATGTTTTCCTCGCCGTAAACCGTGTATATCCGGAAAACGGCATTGCTGGTGCCCCGGTAGAACCCGGTAAGCCTGAAGTTCTGGTTACCCAGCCGTTTCAGGTATGACATCTCCAGGCTGGTCAGATATTCGGGTTCGAGGGCCGGATCGCCTACTTCATATACCTCATGGTGCCTGCGGTAAAGGAACGGGGCCATGTTTTGTGTTTGCGGCCTGTTTATGCGCCGGCCGGCGGCCAGGCTTAACTCGTCATTTTCCATGACCCGGTAACCCAGATGCAATGAAGGGAACCAGTCCGCTCCCCTGAAAGCATATTCTGACCTGGTCTCCCTGTCGAACAGGTTGAAATAATCGGGATTTCTGATATCCATAACCTGGTCGGTATATTCCACCCTCAGCCCCCCCACAAAACTCAGTCCCCCGCTCTGCCCCGAATAATTCAGGTAGGCAGCATAGATCCCCCGGTTAAGGTCAAAATCATTCTCCAGGCTGCTGAACGGGCCCCACCTGTTTTCATGCACATTGAGTGTATCATAGCTGAAAGAACCCTTATTGTTAAGGTACTGGGGCTGGAATCCCGCCTCGAAGCTGTGACCGTTTTCAAGCTCCCTTTGGAAATCAAGATGCAACCTGTAACCGTTAAGGGGGGTGTCATCCGATTGCAGGAAATGCCTTTGCAATCCGGTTATGCGGTCGGCTTGCTCATCATATGCATAGTTGGGGTTGCTCAGATCCCGTTTCAGTCCTGTCCACTCATATGATGCCATAAGGCTTATTTCTGAATTATTGTCAACTTCGAGTTTGTAATCCACGGTTGCATTGTGGATAGTCCCGTACCGGTCGCCCTCATTCGGATTATATGTCCAGTAATCCCCATGGGCAAAATCATGGGAACCTGTCAGGCCTGTCCCCCTGTAGAGATAAAAGGCCGATCTGTATTCTGACCTGTCGGCGAAAAAATATGAGGCATCAAGGGCTGATCTGTCTGAGAGATCAATGACAATACCTGCATTTACAGAGATATTCTCATGCAGTTCGGGCCTTCCCCCGGTTCCCTCAAGAGTGTAGTACTCACCATTATCCTGGAGTATACGGGCATTGCCGTTCCTGATACCGTTTGTGTTTCTCTTATTGTAATAAAGGTTGCTGTATACTGACACCAGTCTGCTGTTATATAACAGGTCCAGATTCCCCCCGTACATATCGTTATTCATTTCATATCCGCTGTAACTGTGGGTTGTCTCGCCCCATGGTGCTGACCCGCCCTGCAGGCCTGCCGAAACCGATAGTCCTTCAAGCCCGGCCCTTCTGGTATTTATGTTGATGATCCCCCCTGCGCCATGGGCCCCGTACCTGGCACCGGGTACCGTGATGATCTCCACGCTTTCAATGGAATTGGCGGCCACCTGGGCCAGGATCATGGAAGGATCCATAGTGGTGGGCCTGCCATTGAGGTAGACGATGAAGTCCGATGCACCCCTGAGAGAAACTTCCCCGTCAGGGCTAACCGACACCGAAGGCAACCGGCTCAGTACATCGGATGCCGTACCGCCCCTTGCGGTTGCAAAATCGGATGCCCGGTATGTTGTCCTGTCGATCCTGGAAGTCGAGGTTCTGGCAATGCCTGATATCTCCACCTCCTCCAGTTCAGTTACTGCCTGGTTTAGATGCACAGTACCCAGGTTCACCCGGGGAGACCGGGAATCGATAATAACTTCAGATATTTCCTTTGATTCATACCCGATAAATGAAATAACAACCCTGTAGCTTCCATCCGGAAGGGCTCCTATACTGAAATTTCCCACACCGTCAGAGATATCTCCGGTGACAGGTTCTGGGCTTTCACCGGAGTAAATGGCAATCGTGGCAAATGGAATACTCTCATTTGTAACTGCATCTGACAAGGATCCCCGTATATTACCGGTTTGGGCATAGAGAGGCAAAATCATCATAAAAAGGCCAAAAACTGACATAATCTTATTAATGCTCATAAAGGATACTCATTTTGTTTAAGATTTGGAAATCATTAATTTTGGTTATTTGGAAGACAATTAAGAATCCAAAAAGTTAAAACCACAGGTAATAAAAAATCAACAACTGATATGAAAAGAAGAGATTTTATTTTAACCGCCGGCCTGGCCTCGATGGCTTTTAATATTCAGAATGAATATCATGGGAAGGATATAAATACCGCTGGCGATATTCAAAATTATCTTCGTGGTTTATTCCCGGTCCGGGAACCTTCGGTCGACAGGATAGTTATTGGTGACCCGGAAACAAGGATAAAAAAAGTCGGAACAGCCTGGATGCCGTATTTCAAAACTTTAAAAGAGGCAGTTATACTGGGGATCAATGTGCTTATCGTACACGAACCAGCTTTTTACCGCCACTGGGATCTTGATAATGATACGGGATCATTGTTTGATACTCCTTCACCAGCAAGGGATCAATATCTGGAGGCTGTTGAACTGAAAAAAAGATGGATCGAAAACAACGGACTGGTCATTATCAGGAGCCATGATGTTCCGGATATAATAAAGGATTATGGTATGCCATTTGCCCTGGGACGCAAACTCGGTTTTAAGAACGAAGATATAATACGTTCAAAAGACTATTATAATGTCTACCGCATTAGAAAAGGAAAGGCGTCGGCAGTTGCTAAAATGATCGCTGATAAATTGAAGGATTTCGATCAGCCTGGTGTAGCTTTTTATGGAGATCCCGACAGGGAAGTGTCATCTGTGGGACTTGGCACCGGGACTATTTGTGATCCGCAGCGATATGCCGAGCTTGATCCCGGATTGACTGTTGCTATTGATGATACAGTCAGGACCTGGATCCAGACGACTTATGCTGAAGATACCGGCAATCCTCTGGTAGTCATAAATCATGGCACCTCGGAGGAGGAAGGCATGAGAATGTTGAATGAGCATCTGAAATTAAATATCCCTTACATAGAATTTATCCATATCGGTCAGGGATGCGGTTACAGGTGGATCACCTGGAGGTGATACTAACGTACCTGCAACCCGGATCCCTGTCAGCAGGGTTTTAAAATAAAAAGCAGGGAACCAAACAAGATTCCCCGCTTTTTTGTGCCCAGGACTGGACTCGAACCAGCACACCCTAACGGGCACCAGCCCCTCAAGCTGGCGTGTCTACCGATTTCACCACCTGGGCCCGGTATATAATAAAGCAGTTCAATTTACCCATGATCACGGCCATGAAAAATGTGTATGTTAATAACCACTGACCTGATTTTGCATTGTGCCCAGAACAGGACTCGAACCTGCACATACTTGCGTATACTAGTCCCTGAAACTAGCGCGTCTACCAATTCCGCCATCTGGGCTTAATTCCGCTGCCCTGCCGCAGGAACTGCATCCGGGCAACGGGCAACAAAAGTAATGTTTTTTTATTTCTAATGCACTCCCTAAAACAAAAAAGATAAGATTTTTATTGTTCAACTGAGCCTTAAAGATTTTCAAGTATAAAATCAGTGATCCTTGTATACATATGCTGGGCTGCCCTGCCCCTTATCCCATGGCTGTGGTTGGGATACAGCAGCAGCTCAAAGTGCTTTTCTTCCTCGATCAACCTGTCAACCATTTCAATTGTATTCTGCATATGCACATTATCGTCGGCCGTGCCGTGAATGATCATGAATTTGCCCCTGAGTTTTTCCACATGGTTAATCGGAGAATTATCGTCATACCCTTCGGGGTTTTCCTGTGGTGTGCGCATATAGCGTTCAGTATATATAGTGTCATAAAACCGCCAGTTTGTTACCGGTGCTCCCGAAATGCCCAGTGTGAAAACATCAGCACCCTTTGTCATGCACAGTCCAGCCATATATCCCCCGTAGCTCCATCCGAAGATCCCTGTACGGCGGTCATCAATATAATTTTTGGCACCCAGGTATTTCGCCGCTTCTATCTGGTCAATGGTTTCATATTTTCCAAGCTGCAGGTAGGTGGACTTCATGAATTCTTCTCCGCGTCCACCCGTCCCCCGGTTGTCGACACAGGCAATTACATAGCCATGCTGGGCCAGCATATGGAACCACGGGCCAGTACTCCAGGAATCCCTTACTGCCTGATGCCCGGGGCCCCCGTAAACAAACATAAAAAGCGGGTATTTTTTATTCTTATCAAAATCAGGGGGTTTGATCATATAGCCGTTAAGTTCAACCCCTTCCGTGGTGGTAAAGGTGAAAAATTCCTTTTCACTGAATCCAAATTCCTTAATCGCCTCTTTCAGGCCGGAATTATCTTCAAGGACCCTTATAAGACTGCCTTCTGCATCATGCAGGGTTATGTGTGGCGGCGTGTTTGCGTCGGAGTGGTAGTTGATATAATATCTGAACCCTTCGCTGAAAACAGCCGAATTGGTGCCGTCGCGGGGAGTGAGCCTCTTTTTGTCCCTGCCATTGAGCCCGGTACTGTAAACATTTCGCTGCAGCGGCGAAGTTTCAGATGAACTGTAATAAAGCCTGCGGCTTTCATGGTCAACCCCGATAAATCTGTCAACCTCCCATTGACCGGCTGTCACGGGGTTTCTAAACCTGCCATTCATATCATATATATAGAAGTGCATCCAGCCGCTTCGCTCGCTCATCACAAGGAAATGCTCTCCGTCCTCCAGAAAAGTTATCATATCATCAGAAGTCTCCCTTATGAAATATTTGTTTTTTTCCTCCCATAACACTGCCGACCTTCCTGTGAAGGCATCGGCCAGCAGCACCTCAATGTGATTCTGCAGCCTGTTGAGCCTGTAGATTGCAAGCTTTCCCGGATCACGGGTCCATTTGATCCGGGGTATATACTGGTCGGTTTCAGAACCGGTATCCATTGTTACAACATTCGTGGTTCCCAGCTCAAATACATGGATTGACACAAGTGAATTTTCCTCTCCGGCCTTGGGGTATTTAAACTGGTACCAGTGCGGATACAGATCACCGTAGATCGTCATATTGAACATCCTGACATGACTTTCGTCGAAGCGGTAATATGCAAGCCTCCTGCTGTCGGGCGACCATTCAAAGGCCTTGTTGAAACTGAATTCCTCTTCATAAACCCAGTCGGGCGCCCCGTTGATGATTTCATTCATTTTTCCGTCGTGGGTCACCTGCTCCTCCCTGCCGCTTTCAATATCTTTATAGTAAAGGTTATTTTCAAAAACAAAAGCCACTTTGCTTCCGTTGGGGGAAAAGGTGGCAAGCTGCTGCTTGCCCTTTCTGGAAAGCCGGGTGAGGTTTTTTTTATCAATATCCCATATATAGAAATCAGCCCTGTAGGAATGCCTGTATATCTGTTCCCTTGCAGTTGTAAAAAGGATCAGTTTTTCATTGTCACTGAATTCATAGTTGTCGAAAGTTTGAAATTCCCTGCCCGGCAGATCCCGGGTTGAAAAGACAGTTTCCACGCTTTCGCCTGTGTCATACCGGAATTTACGGATCTCCCTGCCTCTTTCCATTGTGGTATAATGGATTCCGTCATTCATCGAGCGGACTCCCGATATGGTGCGTGCGGAAAAAGTCCCTTCCCTGTAAATATGATCAAGGGTGATTTCCCTGTAGCCGGTCCGGACAGGAGCATGGCTGCCTGAAAGGGAAAACACAGCCAGCACCGCAATAAAAAATAAATACCTGTACATGACTTTATAATTTTGTTATGTGAGATTAATCAGATTTACTTGAATTATTTTGAATTAACTTAGCAGGCTTTTAAGGTTTCAGGACGGTAAAATTATTTATTTATAATTCTTAAACCTACATTTTTCCCGGCAGAAAGCATCAAATGATATTGTGATTTCTCCAACATAGTTCTTTTTTTTTATTATTTTTGGGACAATTTTTGCAAAAAATGAATATTTTTTTTTATAAA
>SLJO01000093.1 GCA_007135095.1 Bacteroidales bacterium
GTAAGAGTTGTGAATTAAGGAACCGCCGTATACGAGAACCGTACGTACGGTGGTGTGGGAGGTCGAAACGGGAATTAATCCCGTTTCTCCTACCCGATTAGTGGTGTGCCGTGCATGGTAAATAACTTGGTGGTGCAGCATCAGGCAACTACTTTGTATTCCTCCTGCTCGATTGCCAGGACTGCCCGGGCAACTTCTGTGTTAAACTTTTCTTAATATTATTTGTTACTACATTCCCGCCATTTTATAATTAAGTGAAGCTTTTTTAAAAGTTTATGGCTGAAGATAGTAGAAGTTTATTATCTCCCAGGCCGAACTTTTATTGAATTCTGCAGAAACTATGACACTTTAAAATGATCAGAGGTATGTGGAAATTAATCTTCATTATTGCGGTTTATGCGATCATCCCGCCAGGGTTTGTTCATGCCCAGGAATCACACCTGGTCACTGGTACTGTCAGGGATGAAGTGGGTGAAATGGCTGGTGTCAATATCAATATTGCAGGAACCCTGATGGGTACGGTAACTGATTTTCAAGGGGACTTTGAAATCGAAGTCCCTGACGGAGGCAGGCTTATTTTTTCGTTCATTGGCTATGCATCGCGTGAATTTACAATCACCGGTTCACAGGTGCTGGATGTCTTTATGGAGCCTGATCTGGCCAGACTGGAGGAAGTGGTTGTGATCGGTTATGGCGTCCAGCGAAGAAGTGATCTGACAGGGGCTGTCGGACACGTTAGTTCGGCTGAATTGAACGACGGTGTATTAACGGACCCCCTGCAGGGGATCCAGGGGAAAATGGCAGGTGTTTCTGTGACAAAAAGAGGCGGTGATCCCAATACCGGGTTTGATATTAAAATACGGGGTGCTTCAAGCCTTGCAACACAAACCGGCCCTTTGTTTGTAGTTGACGGTGTACCAGGGGTTGATCCCACTACTATTTCGGCAGATGATATCGAGTCCTTTAACGTATTGAAAGATGCTTCTGCTGCTGCCATCTATGGTTCAAGGGGAGCCTTTGGTGTAATCCTGATAACTACCAAGCGCGGTTCGGAAAGAGAAGGTGCACGTATTGATTTCAATACCTATTACTCAACTGATTTTGTAGCAAATCGGCTCGATTTGCTGAGCGGCGATGAGTACAGGCAATTTGTCAGCAGCCAGCCTGAACTTGCTACACAGTTCCTGGATGGGGGTGCAAACACTGACTGGCAGGATCAGATTTACAGAAGGGGAATTTCCCAGAATTACAACCTTGCTTTTTCGGGTGGTGACGAATTGACCAATTACAGGGCCTCAATCGGCCATAATGAAATACAGGGTGCTGTGATCGGTTCTGACAGGACCAGGACCATTGCCAGAATAAACCTAGATCAGATAACCCTTGATGGACGGTTGAATTTTTCATCCGGACTATCGGCGACCTTTGAGAGAAACAACTACATCAGTTATGACGGATGGGGATCAAATGAGGTAATTTACCAGGCTTTTCAGCGTAATCCGACTGATCCTGTGAGGGATGATGAGGGCAATTTCCATGAAATAGAACGCGTCTTTCAGTATTACAACCCCGTTTTCCTGGTCGAACAAATTCACAATGAAAGGGATGCAAAACGATACTTTGGTTTTCTCAATGCCAATCTGGAAATATTCGATGGTTTTCATGCCGGAGCCAATATTGCCTATACCAGGAACGACGACGAGGGATTCTATTTTGAGCCCACAACCTTGCAACTCGGCAACCATGAAGGTTATGGAAGCAGAAGCTACAATAACTTTGAATCCAGGTTACTTGAAACAACACTCAGGTATTTTAACCAGTTCGGCAGGCACAACATTGAATCAGTAGGCGGTTATTCTTTTCAGGAGGATTTTTTCACCGGTTTCAATGCTGAAGGGAGGCAACCGTTCCTGGATTATACCAGGATGCATGATATCTCCATGCTTCAATCTGTAGTTGCCGGACGGAACATCGGATCCTACAAGGAATCCAGCAGGTTGATCTCCTTTTTTGCAAGGGGTATTTACAATTGGGATTCAAGATATTTCCTTACCGGAACCCTGAGAAGGGATGGTTCTTCCAAATTTGGCGCCCACAATCAATGGGGATGGTTTCCCTCGGTATCGGTAATGTGGAACCTGGCCAATGAAAATTTTATCCAGGAAATCCCCGGTATAAATAACCTTCGCCTGAGGGCCGGTTACGGGATAACAGGAAACCAGGAAATCGGTGTATACAATGATTTGCTTTGGTACAGGGCAGCCGGGACTGCCCCCAATTTCGAGACAGGAGAAGAATCAATCCTTTTTGAGTTCGCCCATATAGCCAATCCTGATTTGAAATGGGAAGAAAACTCCGAACTGAATTTAGGGGTGGATTTTGGAATACTGGATAACCGGATATCCGGCTCACTTGACTACTTCAATAAAAGAACCTATGACCTCCTGGGTTTTTATTCGGTTCCTGTTCCGCCTAATGTAGCTGGCAGGGTATGGGCGAATGTTGGAGAATTCCAGACTACAGGTTTTGAGTTTTTCATACAGGCTTATCCTGCCCGGGTAACTAATTTAAGCTGGAGAACAGCCGTCACATTTATGACATACACTCAGGATGTGATCTCCCTGTCAAGTGACCAGTATCCGTGGACAAGACTTCAGGAAGGGTATTTGTCCGGGCCCGGCCTGGTAGGTGATCTTAACTGGACCCAGGTGGTTGATGAGGGCCTTCCCCTGGGGACGTGGTATATGCCGGAATTTGCGGGACTTTCGGCTGACGGAAGGTTTTTGTTCCATACTGCAGCAGGGGGGGTCACCAGGGAACTCGAGAGGGCTGAAAGGAGGAATGTTGGTTCGGCCCAGCCCGATTTTGAGATCGGATGGTCAAATTATTTCACGGTGTTTGGTAATATTGACCTGAACTTTACTTTCCGTGGAGTATACGGGTACCAGGTGTTCAATACCACCCGTATGATCTTTGGGAACCCTATTTTCCTTCCAACAAGAAATGTGCTTTCTGTTGCCATCGATGAATATCAGGCCGGGTTAAGGGATAATCCCAAGGTAAGCAGCTATTACCTTGAAGAGGCTTCTTTTTTAAGGCTTGACAATATTTCACTGGGATATAGCTTTACCACCCCCGGCGTATTTGAAAGCATGAGGGTTTATATAGCCTCCAACAATGTATTCACCCTTACCAATTATACCGGCATAGATCCTGAAATATCCACAACGGGCTTGTCTTTTGGTCTTGATCAGTTCAACGTGTATCCTAAAACCAGAACGGTTACACTGGGCCTGAATGTGACACTATAGCTAAAATTAAAATAAATCATGAAGATAATCCTTGTTATATCATTTCTTGTCTTGCTGCAGTCTGGTTGTACCAAGCTGGATACCGAGCTTTATGACCGGATTCCTGCAGATGAATACACTGCTGACCCGATTCTGAGAATGAGCCCTATTTATTCTCCAATGCGCGAATTCCTTGATTGGGGAGGCTGGTGGTTCGCGCAGGAAATTACCGGAGATGGTGTTACCGCCCCCACACGCGGAGGCGACTGGGACGATGGCGGAAAGTGGCGTGTATTGCACCAGCATACATGGGACAATAATACCGAAGCGATTAATAGCATGTGGAGCCGATTTTATACCGGGGTGCAGGAAGCCAACAAGTTTATTGAAGAAATGCAACCCCTTGTAGGGGAAGAAGTTATAGATGAAGCCATTGCGAAGGCTAAAATTTTGCGTTCATATTATTACTACCTGCTTATCGATAATTACGGTCATGTGCCTTATCTGGCAGACTTCCTTGATGCTCCTCAGCAACCATTGCGCAATTTCAGGCACGAAATATTTGCTGAAATACTTTCCGAAATTGAAGAAAGCCTTCCAATGGTTCAGCCAAGTATCTCAACAACAGGGGTAAATCAGGGAATGGTGTATTCCCTCCTGGCGAAATTATACCTTAACCACACTGTATATACCGGTACGGTAAACCCTGAATACTGGCAACGTGCTGAGGCATACAGCGACAGTGTTATGCTTCTCGGGCAATATTCCCTTGAGCCTGATGCTCTTGGCCCCTTCACTGCCACAAATCAGAATTCACCCGAGAATATATGGGTCATTCCTTACCACACAGACAGGTATGAGGGTTTTAACCTGCATATGAGAACCCTGCATTATAACAGTAACCTTACTTTTGATATGGTGGTGGGCCCCTGGAATGGCTTTGCCGTCATGGAAGACCATTTTAATACATATCAGGAGGGTGACAGACGCAGGGACGGTTTTCTTGTCGGGCAGCAGTATACCTTCACCGGAGAGCCTATTACAGATCAGGGTGCGGGGGGAATTCCCCTGGTATTTGATCCGCATATTCCTTCACTGGTACTGGGCGCCGGCAATACACCCTCTGAAATCCGCAATTCAGGTGCCAGGGTTGTAAAATTTGAAATTCCGCGTGGTGCCAGGGAAAACCTGAGCAGCCACTTCCCCATATTCCGGTATGCCGATGTATTGCTGATGAAGGCAGAGGCCAGGATACGTCAGGGACTTGACGGAGATTTATGGGTAAACCAGGTCCGTCAGCGCGCAGACCCCGGAGCCGCGCCGTGGACGGGAGTCACACTCGACATGCTTCTTGCCGAAAGAGGCAGGGAAATGTTCTGGGAAGCACACCGGCGACAGGATTTAATACGATTCGGGCGATTCAATGCCCCCTGGTGGGAAAAACCGGCATCATCACCTGACAGGAACACTTTCCCTGTACCCATGTGGGCAATTGATGTGAACCCAAACCTTGTTGAAGAACCTGTTTCACTTAACTAGCTGTTGTATAGTCTTATAAGTAACAATAATTATCAATTAAATCTATATTATGATGGAAAAGAATGTGAGAAATGCGATTTTTAGATTTAGCTGGCTCTTTATAGCTGCTTTGGCGGTAATGGTAGTAATTGCTGCATGTGACAGAGATGATGATGATGATCCCATAAATGGAGTACCCGCTGAAGACGGATTGTATGTGACAGGCCCTGCCACCGGTTTTGATGATCTTGAGTTTGAGGGCATGATGGAGGCCGGACGAGAGGAAGGGGAGGGGTTTGCATCGCTTCCCAGAGACGGGATGTATGAAAAATTCATGTACCTTGATGCCGGCGATTTCAGCATAGTGGAAAAATCCGGTGCCGATGAAGATGAATATGGCTGGGTAGGTGGTACCGAGGAAACCTTTGATCCTGAGGGACAAGCCGATGAGGTGGATGGCCCGGTATGGTCAGGTGAGTACGAAGCAGGCGGAGTGAGCTTCAATGCACCCGAAGCCGGATTTTATCACATCATACTTGACCAGTCCACCGGAATGGTTTATTATACCAGGATAAATCACTGGGCACTGATTGGAGATGCCACAGAACAGGGATGGTCGGCTGAGTATCCCATGACAGAGACAACGTTATCAGCCACTGAGGCTGAATGGGAGGTAACCGACCTGGTTCTGCGTGAACGGGGGGGATTTAAATTCCGTTATAACGGCGGATGGAAAATCACCACAGATGATTTCATCATTTTTGCCAATGTCGGGGCCGATAACGGCGATTTTATCACCGGAGGCGGTGAATTCCCCCATCCTGAAGAGGAGGGAGAATATACTGTAACCCTCAGATGGACCATTGAGGACGGCTTCAGCTATAGCACAGAAAGAACAGGTGATGTAGATCCCCTTCCCGAGTTTCCCGATGAGTTGTATATGATAGGGAGTGCTCTTAACCCCCAGGATGATGACGGATGGGACTGGGATCTGGTTGATGAACCGATGGTGCCGACAAATGGCAAACCCTGGTTGTTCTGGAAAATTGTCTGGCTTCATGAAGACGGCGAATTTAAATTTGCTCCGCAGAGGGAATGGGCCGGTGATTTTGGAAAAGAAGGAGATGCAACTGACGGTGTATATGAGATCAATGGCGAGAATGTCCCTGTGCCCGGAGAAACAGGTTACTATATGGTTGTTGTAAATCTTGAGACAAATCAGATTGCTGTTACCGAACCCCAGGTATACCTTATCGGGGAAACTGTTGACAGCTGGGATACGGCAAATCCTGATGCCTTGTTCACAGTGGACAATGAAAACGAGATACTGACACTTACCCGGGAACTTGAGGAGGCTGACCTGAGGATGTACGCCTGGTTCGACCATGTAGACGACTGGTTCACCGATTGGTGGCAGCATGAATTCATGATCCTTGACGGCGAGATTGAATTCCGTGGAAGAGGCGACGATCAGGAAAGGGTTCAGGTTCCCGAAGGAGAAAATACCATTAATCTGAATTTTATAACAAATGAGGGCAGCATTACACAGCCCTGACAAAGGCAAATTTTCCCGGAAGGTTTTTCTGCAGGCTGGTAAATAAAATAAAGCTGTCCCGTTAACGGGCAGCTTTATTTTTCTTAAACCAGACCATTTACAGCTGAAGAAATGAAGTCACCTTTGGCGCTAATGATGGCACAAAAACGAATTTTGGTAATTTTACAATTAAAACAACAGGATCAATACTATTTTTCAATCCGATGAATCGTCCATGTTACTCTGTAACACAAAATACAATGAATGTAAAAGTACCAATTACAATATTTTTTTTGCATGTTCTCTCATATACCTTAGTTTCAGCACAGGTAATTACAGCCGACAAGGCTTTCCCTACCCAAAACGATGAAATCATCATTACTTTTTATGCTGACCGGGGGGATCAGGGACTCAAGGGTTATACAGGTGAGGTTTATGCCCATACCGGGGTAATCACCTCCGCCAGCACCTCGCCGTCGGACTGGAAGTACGTTAAAACCAACTGGAACCAGAACACACCAGAAACAAGACTTACAAGGGTGGATACGGATGTTTACCAGCTTTCCATTTCTCCCACCGTAATGGATTATTACGGGATACCCGATGGCGAAACCGTCCTGCAGCTGGCATTTGTATTCAGGAACCCAAATGGATCGGTAACAGGAAGGGATGCCGGCGGAGCCGACATTTTCCTCGATCTGTATACTGAAGAGCTATTTTCAGTAAAAATTACCCTTCCCCCGCAACCAGAAACAATCTTACCCGTCGGCGCCATTCTTGATATTGAAGCAGTGGCTTCAACCATATCTGATATGCAGCTGTTTATTGATGATGACCAGGTTGTCGCGCGGAATACCGACCGCCTGACCTACAGCCATACTGCATCTCTACCCGGGCAGCACTGGGTATGGGTTAAAGCAGATGATGGCGAAACCGTGGTGTACGATTCGGTTTATTATTTCGCCATGGGCGATGTGCCCGAAGCTGCTCTTCCCGCGGGAGTTATCCCGGGTGTCAATTATATTGATGATCAGAGTGCCATTATTGTGTTGCATGATCCGCCGGCACTGAAGAATTTTGTATTTCTGATCGGCGATTTCAATGACTGGACCCTGAATGAAGATCATCTAATGAACAGAACCCCGGAAGGGGATTATTACTGGTCGAGTGTCTCCGGACTTGATCGGGACGCGGAATATGCATACCAGTTTTTCATAGACGGAGAACTGAAAATTGCAGACCCGTATACCCACAAGGTTCTTGATCCCTGGCATGATCAATACATCAGCCAGACAACCTACCCCGGACTGAAGGCCTATCCTTTTGATAAAACAACCGGGATCGTCAGCATACTTCATATCAACAAACCTGAATATGAATGGCAGGTGATAGATTTTGCTCCTCCGGATATCAAAGACCTTGTTATATACGAATTGCTGATCAGGGATTTTGTCTCTGACAGTGATATCAAGACCGTCATCGATACACTGGATTATCTTAAAAGGCTCGGTATCAATGCCATTGAGCTGATGCCCGTAAATCAGTTTGAGGGTAATGACAGCTGGGGTTACAATCCTTCGTTTTATTTTGCCACCGATAAGGCATATGGAAGGATGCACGATTATAAACGGTTCATTGACGAATGCCATAAAAGAGGTATTGCCGTCATTCTTGATATGGTACTGAACCATTCATTTGGCCAGTCGCCACTGGTGCAGATGTATTTTGATGCGCAGGCAGGGACTTACGGGAATCCTTCACCCGAAAATCCATGGTATAACGAGATATGTCCCCATCCTCCCTGGTGCTGGGGATATGATTTTAACCATGAAAGTCCCTATACGCAGGAGTTTGTCGACAGGGTAAACCGTTTCTGGCTTGAAGAGTTCAGGATAGATGGTTTCAGGTTTGACTTTACAAAGGGTTTTACAAACCATCAAACCGGAAACCAGGGGGCAAATTATGATGGATCCAGGGTGGCGATCCTGAAACGGATGGCTGACCGGATATGGGAGATGAACGACAGGGCTTATGTAATTCTTGAACATTTTGCCGAGAATGCCGAGGAAAAGGAACTTGCCGTATACGGCATGTTATTGTGGGGCAATATGAACTATCATTATAATGAGGCCACCATGGGGTATATTTCCGGGTCCAACCTTTCCGGCGCCTCATATAAAACAAGGGGGTGGGATGTGCCCCATCTTGTTGCCTACATGGAAAGCCATGACGAAGAACGGCTTATGTACAAGAATCACCAGTGGGGTAACTCTGCTCCCGGGCATGATACAAGGCAAACCGGTACGGCCCTGAGAAGGATGGAACTGGCAGCCGTATTTTATTTCACCGTTCCGGGGCCTAAAATGATCTGGCAGTTCGGTGAACTGGGTTATGATTACTCTATAAACCACTGCCCCGACGGCACCGTTAGCGAAGCCTGCAGAACCGCCAGGAAACCCGTAAGGTGGGATTATTATGATGACTGGAGGCGAAAAAGGCTGTATGATGTTTATTCACTGCTCATAAATCTTAAATTAACACAGCCTGTTTTCGGAACCGATAATTTTTCAACATCATTTGGGGGGGCAATGAAAAGTATGCACCTTAATCATCCTGATAACAATGTAGTGGTATTGGGAAACTTTGGTGTTACCGGTGGCACCATTACGCCATATTTCTCGCAGACGGGCACCTGGCATGAGTACTTCTCCAGGGAGAGCATTGATGTCTCCGATGTCAATATGAGCATTGATCTGCAGCCCGGTGAATACAGGATTTATTCTAAAGTGGAATTCACGGATCACGGAATTCCTTTGAGTACTCCGGCAATTCAGCCAGCAGACAATCATAATATTTCTCTTTACCCCAACCCCTCAAGGGGTGAATTTTATATAAGCTTTGAACTACTGGAAAAACATCATGTAACAGTAAATTTATATAACATTCAGGGACAAAAAATTTCTGTCCTGATGAATCAGGTACTGATGCCCGATTCTTACAATATTTACTGGAACCGTGAATCAGAAACTGGTAATGTTGCCGAAGGAGTATACCTTGTCGAAATTACAATAGGTGAGAAGAAAATGTTTAAAAGGGTGGTTTTGTATTGACAGATGGAGCAAACCCCGTTGAACCGCCGGATAAAGCCTTTAACATTTTGGTGAGCAATAAATTTACAGTTGTCTTATATGTTACCGGGACTTATATAATTTCCTTGTACTTGTTTGCATTTACGAATACTATATTACCAATTTGCTCGTAACCTTCAAATAATTTCTCTCCGTATTGCCTGATCATTTCCTCCCTGAACCCTATAAGGGTCAGTCCCGCATTTACTGATCTCTCATTTATGAGCGTTTTGGGATTAACATTCGCTTCCAGGGTTATTATCTCAATATTGCGCCGTGATATGGGAAGCCTTCCCTCCCCTATGAGTTTAATTATCTGATCCCAGACTTGTTGTTTTTCTTCTTCTCTGCAGAGGCTGAAGATTTTTATAAAACCCTTTTTCCAGTCAGGATGCCCAAGAATGATATATGATATCAGTATCATCAGATTTGCATTTTCCGAGTCGGTTGGTTTTATCCATACGTGAATTCCCTGCCTGAAGTTTATTGCTTTTTGAGAATTGGCATATATACACACATCAAAACTACCTGCCTTGACAAGGGAATAGTTGTCAATGATCCTGCATATCTCTTTGCTGTTACCCTGTTCATATTCAAAGAGTGCCATATTGCTCTCCATTCCCGAAACACTTGGCAGCTGGATTATCTGCGCTATGGCAGAAGTGTAGGAAGGTGAGATTAGTGTATCAACATAAACATTGCTTTCTTCAATGTCTGATAACTGTATGAGTTTTGTTAGTTCTTCATTTGATTGCTTACAGGTAGACCTTGAATAATACCCCTCTATAAGGTGAATATAGGTTGCAAAGCCGTAACGGTAAGATATCCACGTGATAAGCTCAAATGGTTTTGGCCTGTTAAAGGTATTTTTTGAAACACATACCACGGAAGGCCGCCATGAAGCACCCTGTTTCTTCTTTGTTTTCTGAAGGTATATCTGTATTGATCGTGCAAGCTGGAAAAAGGCTCCCTGAAAGATCACTTCAAGACCTTTTCTTTCTTTATGATGGTTGGAAATTGAAACATATAAAAGGGCTATTATTATAATAGCAAAAATTGCAGCAGTAATATTGATCATCAGCATCAGCCATATGCTTATTAAAAA
>SLJO01000056.1 GCA_007135095.1 Bacteroidales bacterium
CCCTTGAAGAATTTAAGCCTGATCTGATAGTGGCAGATTACCAGCTTCCGGGTTTTGACGGCATCACCGCTTTAAGGATAGCACTGGAAAAGGCCCCGCACGTGCCATTTATAATGCATACCGGTTCGATGAATGAGGATACGGCAGTACAGTGCATGAAGGAAGGAGCCACCGATTACGTGATCAAGGAACATATAAAACGCCTTGGTCCCTCAGTAACCCGTGCCATGAAGCAGGCAGCACTTAAACGTGAAGCACTCATTGCCCAGCAGAGCCTCATCGAAAGTGAAACGCGTTTCCGTGAATTTGCAGAAAATGCCAGCGACCTGATTTATTGCTATGACCTTTACCCCGAAAGAAGGTTTGCTTATGTCAGCCCCTCCAGCACGGCGATTACCGGCTATACGCCCGAAGACCATTATGCCGATCCTGACCTGGGTTACAAAATGATCCATCCCGACGATAAATACATAATGGAAACGCTCTCCGGGGGAAATTTTCAGCCAGAAAAGCCCTTGATATTGAGATGGATCAAGAAGGACGGCCGGCTGATATGGACAGAACTTAAAATTGTTTATTTAAATGGCGTGAATGGAAAAATTGTTGCCATAGAAGGCATTGCCCGTGATATAACCGACCGCAAGAGGGCCGAGGACGATCTTAAAAATGCCCTAAATAAGGCAGAAGAGAGTGACAGGTTCAAGACTGCATTTCTCAACAACCTTTCCCATGAAATAAGAACCCCCCTTAATGCAATTTCCGGCTTTTCGGATATGCTCATGGAGTCGGCAGATTCCCGTGAAAAACTGAAATATTGCACAGATATTATCCGCCTGAGCAGCAATCAGTTAATCAGGGTGGTGGAGGATATTATCACTATATCAGCCATTGAGACCGGGCAGCTGGATATTTATGAAACAGAATTCGACCTTGACCGGCTGCTTGAAAATATTAAGGCCAAATTTCGTGACAGGGCGGCACTGAAAGAGATGGACATCATCTGTTCCCTTGACCTGAATGGTCAGGATTCATTTATATTGTCGGATATGGGCAAACTGGACTATATTATGACACACCTGGTGGATAATGCCCTTAAATTTTCCGACAGTGGGGATATTATTATAAGAGGCTTATCCGAAAAAGGATTCCTGCAGTTTTCTGTTACCGATAATGGAATAGGAATCGAACCGGATATGCATGAAAAGATATTCAAAAAATTTCAACAGACCACAACAGAAATTTCACAGCAGCGGGGTGGACTGGGACTGGGCCTTGCTGTTTCCAAATCATTTGTCGAGTCGCTGGGTGGGAGGATATGGCTGGAATCGAGTCCGGGATCGGGGACTGTATTTTATTTTACAATTCCCTGGAAACAGGCACGACCCGACACAACTGAAGAATTGAAAAATGCTGCCGGAAAACCCGGCAGGAAACTGCTGGTTGTCGAGGATGAAGAAAGCAACTATCAGCTGTTGAAAGAACTGCTGCGTGATTCGGGTATGAATATCCTTCATGCCGTGAATGGAAGGCAGGCGATAGAAATAGTTGAGAGGCATCAGGACATTGACCTTGTTATTATGGATATTCAGTTGCCCCTGATTGACGGATATGAAGCCACTAGAATGATTAAGGAGATCAGGTCCACACTTCCGGTTATTGCCCTTTCGGCGCATGCCCTTCCGGGCGACAGGGAAAAAGCACTCGAGGCTGGTTGTGATGATTATCTTTCAAAGCCATTTATTGGCAGTGATCTCATTGAGAAAGTCGGAAAACATCTGGCCTGACCCTGTAATTTCTGCAGGAATGCAGACGGCTTTTTGATTCTTATGCAGGCTCCATGATAACCTGCTGAAATGCATGCAAATGACCTGCCGGCAATCATCCGGTTCAGGCATTGCTTTCAACTTTTTCGGCGCCACCGGGACTTTTTTATTAATTGAACCCTGTGTTTTATTAGCCGGAATTTGTACCTTGGCTTTCTGAGAAAGCGGAAAACTATGAAGCATTATCTGGTCGTTTTGTTGTGGTTATTTGCCGGTGGACTGTATTCCCGGGACCTTGCCCGTTTTTCAGTAATCCCGGTGCGTGATGCCGGTATATCCCAGGTGTCGGTTTCACTGGAAGGAATTAATTATAACACCGATGATTTTCCGGTTGCATTGTATAAAATTACTTCCGGCGGACTAAAAGAGGTTGACAGCCAGATTGAAACAGGTGTATCTGCGAAAATATGGTTTCTTTTCAATAACAGGGAAGGTTCAAAAGAATACGTTATCCGGCAGGTTCCGCCGGGAACCGAAAAAAGACAGGGGATTACCGTAACCAGGAACGAACAGTCGGCCACCATCAAAAATAACGGGCTGCCTGTACTCAGCTACAATCACTCGGAGGTTTCTCCCCCCGAAGGAGTGGATATGAAATATCGCCGGGCGGCATTTATCCATCCCCTCTGGTCTCCCGGAGGCGAAGTGCTTACCCGGATCCAGCCACCCGATCATTACCATCACTACGGGATATGGAATCCATGGACCAGAACGACTGTAGACGGGAGGGAAGTGGATTTCTGGAATCTTGCAAAAGGGGAGGGAACCGTCAAATTTGCAGGCTACCTGGAAGCTGTTCAGGGTCTTGTATATGCCGGGTTTAAAGTGCATCATGAACATGTGTTTTTTACCTTGCACGGCCGTGAAAAAGTTGCCATCAACGAAGTATGGGATATCCGGGTATGGGAAACAGCCATAGAGGGTATAACAATTGTCGATATTACCGCTAACCTGAACACCCCGGTTGAAAAAGGAATAACGCTTGATGCATACCGCTATGGCGGCGGAATTGGCTTCAGGGCAACTGAAAGGTGGCACAGGGATAACTGTACCGTTCTGACCTCCGGAGGCAAAACCCGGGAGGAGGCGGATGGAACCAGCGCCCGGTGGAGCATAGTGGAAGGAGAGTCTTCGGTTGATCAGGGCCGCTCAGGAATCCTGTTTCTAAGCCATCCCTCCAACCGGATGCATCCTGAGCCCATGCGGGTATGGCCCGAAGACGCCAACAGCGGCCGGGGTGACATGTTCTTCCAGTTCTGCCCCATTCGCCATACCGGGTGGCCCCTTGATTACGGGCAAAGTTATACCCTTAAATACAGAATGGTTATTTTTGATGGAACACTGGGACCCGAAGAAGCGGAAAAGCACTGGAAATCCTTTTCTGTTTCTCCCGTTATAAGGTTTCATGAAACTGCCGCGGCAGAATAGCTGATAATAAATAAACCAGTGATTACCGGCCCCTGTTAGGCACAGAAAATTTTGATGATGACAAAGATGTTATTAGTAACGGCCAGACAATTGAAAATAAAAGCATTAATGCCGCTTATTATGATGCGATCAGGTTACCTTTCCCTGCTTTCTTGTTTTATTTTTACGGGCGTTTCATTGAACTGCATGGCCCAGGCGGAGATATCGGCCGTCCGGACAGGTTCCAAAATTGATGTTTATATAAATAACAGCCTCTTTACAAGCTATATTTTCTCGCAGGAGGAGAAGTATCCGTTCTTCTTCCCGGTTAACGGTCCCTCAGGGGCAAGTGTCACCTCCATGAGAAACAGCAATTTTCCGCATCACAGCTCGCTGTTTTTCGGATGCGATCATGTCAACGGGGGGAACTACTGGCAGGAGGGGACAGAACGGGGGCGAATTGCTTCCCTGCGCGAAGATATAATTGAGGACAGGGGTGAGCGTGTAGTAATCGAGAACGAATGTATCTGGACACGGCCGGGAGCTGTTTCCCCGATAAGGGATTTTCGGAAAATCACTATTTCGGCACCTGAAAATGATATCTTCCTGATCGATTTTTATGTGGTCCTGGAAATGCTCGAAGATGTTACCATTGACCGTACCAACCACTCGCTTTTCAGTGCAAGGATGGATCCTGACCTTGCGGTGGTTAACGGAGGGACAATGATAAACGCCGAGGGAGACACAGGGGAGAAAGGTACTTTCGGGAAATCTTCCGACTGGATCGATTACCATGGCGCAAGAATGGGCAAAACCGAGGGAATGGCCATAATGCAGCATCCGGACAACCGGTGGTACCCGGCACCGTGGTTCACACGGGACTATGGTTTTTTCTCGCCAACCCCCATGTACTGGCCCGAAGACCCTGAACTGGGAACCTTTTTGAAAAAGGGGGAAAAGGTACATTTGCGGTACCGCGTTGTGGTACACTCAGGCGATCATAATGAAGCGGGGATCAGGGGGTATTTTGAGAAATTCAAATCAGAGGATTTCAGGTAAACAGCATAAATTGGCACCAGCCAAAAAGGTGAATGGCTGCTGATTTTTCTTTCGAACCTGTAAACTAACCACATAAACTATGAAAAGAAGGATTTTTATAAGGAACTCAGCCGCGGCATTAGCCGGGACTTTTGCAGTACCCGCAATTGTTCCCTCCACGGTTTTCGGGAATACTGCACCGGGCAATAAAATCAATATAGGCCAGATTGGCTGCGGGCGCATGGGCCGCGGAGACATTATGGGAACCATCAGGTTTGACCGGGCCCGCCTGGTGGCTGTTTGCGACGTGGACAGCAGGCGGATGGCTGACGGTAAAAAACTGATCGAAGATTATTACAGTAATAAAACAGGGAGCAACCGTTATATTGATGTTAAAATGTATGATGATTACAGGGATATGCTGAAGGATCCTGATATTGATGCGGTCATCATCAGTACTCCCGATCACTGGCACGAACAACCGGCAATGGAAGCCGCGCTGATGGGCAAGGATATTTACCTTCAAAAACCAAACTCACTTACGGTTGCTGCCGGACGTCAGATGAGTGATGTGGTTCAGAGGCAGGGAGTAATTCTGCAGGTGGGCACCCAGCAGCGTTCCTCAGAGCAGTTCAGGCTTGCAGCCGAGCTGGTGCGCAACGGCCGGATCGGCAAGCTTCATACGGTAAAAGTGGGCCTGCCGGGAGATCCCTCAGGTCCGGAGGCTCCTCCAATGCCTGTTCCGCCAAACCTTGATTTCGACAGGTGGCTGGGATCCACCCCCGTCGTTCCCTATACGGAAACAGGTGTGCATCCTCAAAATGATTATGGCCGGCCGGGATGGTTAAGGCTGGAGGCTTACGGTTCCGGTATGATTACAGGATGGGGTCAGCATCATTACGATTCGGCAGCCTGGGGTATGGATACCGAGTATAGCGGACCGGTTTCCGTGGAGGCTGTGGCTGAATTTCCTAAATCTGGATTATGGAACGTTCATGGCGATTTTATGGTTAAAGCTGAATATGAAGACGGGGTAACCATGTATACAAGCGGGGGGTTTCCCAATGGTATTCGTTATGAAGGCACTGAGGGGTGGATCTTCGTTTCCCGCGGCAGCTACACGGCTACCGCAAGTGACCCGGTATCTGCCGGCGAAAGCCGGAAGGCTCTTGATGCCAGTGATCCGCGTATACTGGAGTTCAGACCCGGTCCGGATGATATCAATCTCTACCGCAGCACCGACCATTACGGCGACTGGCTTGAGAGTATCGTAAGCCGCAGGCAACCGGTTTGTAATGTAGAAACAGGACACCGTGCCTGCACCGTATGCCTTATCAGCCATATTGCAATGAAAATTCCTGGCAGGCTGGAATGGGATGCCAGAAGTGAAAGATTCAGAAATAACGATCTGGCCAATTCTATGCTGAGCCGTCCGCAACGGTATCCGTATGGAACCAATTTCGTGCAATTGCAGGGATTCTGATCTGTACTGCATACCTGTCATCATAATGCATTGCATGCTGCTGCAGAGACCGCAGGCGGCAGGTCAGTGATTTTCCCCGCTCATTGAATGTTCAATACCCATTTCCAGGCCGCTCAGCTCTGCCATCCCCCGCATCCGTCCGATAAGCGGATAGCCCGGGTTGGAACCATAATTAAAATCATACAGCATCTTAACGCCGTGATCGGCACGGAGCGGCATACGGGTATCTCTGCGTCCTTCCCTGATGCGACTCTGCTGCTCTTCTAGAAGCAGTTTCATGACCCGGTACATATTCACGTCACCGTGGATATGTCCGGATTCGTAGAAACAACCGTCAGCAAGAAGAATGTTGTTTCTAAGATGCAAAAAGTGGATCCGGTGTCCTGCCGATCTGATAATATCTTCCAGGTGATCGTTATTCATGACCGAAAGTGAGCCAGTGCAAAACGCAATGCCGTTTGACAGGGAACCGTGCTGGTTAATTATCCATTCGATGTCTGCGCCGGTGCTGGCTATACGGGGGAGACCCAGCACAGGGAACGGGGGATCATCGGGATGGATGCAAAGGTTAATGCCATGTTTTTCAGCTACCGGCACGACGGCATTAAGGAAACCGGCCAGGTGCATCCGAAGCTTATTACGGTCGATATCCCTGTAGTTTTCAATATGTTCCAGGAATACCTTTTTATAATCTGCTGCAGTGTCATCCACGACCCCGTCAATAAAACCCTGGCTTACGACGATGATGTTCCGGGAAAGAGTATCTGCCTCTTCGCGGGTCATCGCCCTGTATTTTTTCCTTGCTTTTGTCACAATCTCAGGGGGGTAATCATTTTCGGCCCCGGGCCGCCCGAGGATAAATGCATCAAATGCGACAAATGTGGGAAAATCAAAATACATCACTTCTCCTCCCGAAGGTAATTTAAAATGCAGGTCGGTCCGCACCCAATCCAGCACAGGCATGAAATTATATACTACTGTATCAATGCCGCATTTACCCAGGTTGCGCAATGATTCCTTGTAATTGCAGAGGAGCCTTTCGCTGTCGGGCGATTTTGTCTTAATTCCCTCAGAAACCGGCAGGCTTTCAACAACGCTCCACCGCATTCCATAGTTCTCAATGGCCGTTTTAACTTTCATGATCTCTTCGACCGGCCATATTTCCCCGTTTGGAATATGATGAAGTGCAGTTACCACACCTTCAATGCCCATTTGTTTCAGATCGGATAATTTAACTGCATCATCGCTGCCAAACCAGCGCCACGTTTTTTCAAAAGCCATAGAATTTACCTTCTGATATTAAAAGTCAAGTAACCGGCGGTTTAAAAAAAATGAAGCCGGATTAAATTGCGAACTATTTAAACTGCAAGTATACAAAATGTTAATTCGAATTATTTGAAGTGATAATTATACACCGCTGAATGCACTGAAGCCTCCGTCAACGGGTATGATGGTTCCTGTAATAAAACTCGCGGCATCACTGCAAAGGAACAGGACAATGCCGTTAAGCTCTGTTATATCACCAAAACGTTTCATCGGAGTTTTGGCAAGCACCTTCCTGCTTCTTTCGGTATAGCTGCCATCGGGGTTGATAAGAACCGACCTGTTCTGGTCGCCGATAAAAAAACCCGGGGCAATCGCATTGACCCTTATCTTTTCACCGAACTTCATTGCCAGTTCAGTAGCGAGCCATTTGGTGAAGATTTCAACACCGCTTTTCGCCGCAGAATAGCCGGGCACCCTTGAAATAGCTGAAAAGGATGCCATTGACGATATATTTATAATACTGCCTTTCCCGGCTGCCGCCATCGATTCACCGAATACCAGGGAGGGGCAAACTGTTCCGTTCAAATTGAGTTCGTTTACCCTGTTGAAATCATCCATTTTCATGTCGAAAATGGATTGATCTTCCATCAGCGTGGCTCCCGGGATATTTCCGCCGGCAGCATTTATCAGTATATCTGTTTTTCCCCATTTGCCCATTATTTCTCTGCGGACCTCCCGCAGGCTTTCCATATTAAGCACATCACAGGCAAGGGCAGACACTTCACCGTATTCCTTCAGTTCCATGATCCTGTTATCAAGTGCCTCCTGCCTGATATCCAGGGCCATCACCTTCACTCCGGCCAGGAGCAGGCTTTTGGTAATATTGCTTCCAAGGACACCGCCTCCGCCGGTTACCACCGCAACAGCACCGCTTATGTTAAAGTCTGGTTGAGTCATATTGTTACCCGTTTCTGATAATTTAATGCAATATACTTCACATGGAAATTAAAACAAAGCTCCCGGTAATTCCGGCAATGTTGCTCCGGGAAATATAATCATTCCCCTTTTCCAAAACTCAGGCAGGAAAAGGCTGTACCGGCCTTACAGGGTTGATACCAGGCAATGGGTGAGGAAACCCTGTTGCCGGCCTGCCGGACAGTAAAATTAATCGGGATAAAAAAGCCAAAACATATTCATAATCTGAAGATTTTTGATGAACTTTACAATGCAGCGGGTTTGATTCAAAAAAAATAATACAAAATATTTATTTTTTATGGCAATCATCGGAGAGTTGATAAAAAGAGCGATAGAGCTGTCCCACAATATAATATCCAATCCTGATCCTGTTTCAGCTCAAAGGGAAGTATTGACAGATCTTTTGGAAAAAGCCAGGGATACTTCATTTGGCAGGGCATATAATTTTAAGGATATATTATCCGGAACTGATCTTCATGAAGCCTTTGCATCTGCCGTGCCCTATCATGATTATGACCGTATTTATGATAAATGGTGGAAAGATGTTTATGAGGGACAAACAGATATAACATGGCCGGGAAAAGCTGATTATTTTGCATTAAGCAGCGGTACCACAAGCAGTACGAAATACATTCCGGTAACGGGCGACATGCTGACTTCAATAAGAAATGCCGGCATCAAGCAGGTATTGAGCATGGCGGAATTTGACCTGCCCTCTTCATTTTTCCAGAAGGAGGTCCTTATGCTGGGCAGCAGCACCCGGCTGAAGGAGGTCAAGGGGCACCTGGAAGGGGAAATAAGCGGTATATCGGCTTACAACATTCCCTTTTGGTTCAAGGGATTCTATAGGCCCGGGCCCGAAATATCCGCAATAGATAACTGGGATGAAAGGGTTGAGCAGATAGCAATTAAAGCACCCGAATGGGATATAGGAGGCCTTTCGGGAATTCCTTCCTGGATCGAACTTATGCTGAAAAAGGTTATTGAACATAACAAGGTTAAAGATATTCATGAAGTCTGGCCTAACCTGGAAGTTTATACATCAGGCGGAGTGAGCTATGGTCCCTACAAAAAAAGCCTGGATAAGATCTTTGGAAAGCCTGTGATTATCGTTGACACTTACCTTGCTTCCGAAGGATATCTTGCCACACAAATAAGAAAAGATACCGATGCCATGGCCCTGCTGACCAACAATGGAGTGTACTTTGAATTTATTCCCCTTTCCCCGGAGAATATAAATGACGACGGCACAGTAGCAGAAAATGTAAAGTCCCTGACTATTGACCAGGTTGAGGAGGATACAGATTATATACTTATTATCAGCACAGTGGCAGGTGCCTGGCGATACATGATCGGCGATACAATAAAATTTACCGACAAGAAAAAAGCAGAAATAAAAATCACGGGACGGACCAAATCATATATGAATGTTGTTGGATCCCAATTATCAGAATTTCAGATGATCAAGGCTATGGAGGAACTGGAATCCAAATATGACCTGGATATTTTGGAATTCACTGTAAGCGCCGTCAGGCATGGTGAAGATTACAAGCACCACTGGTATCTTGGCTGCAAGGAAATGTCCGGGTTTGATCAGGCCGGTATGACTGAACAACTGGACAGGATTCTGCAGGAAAACAACAAAAATTATAAGGTAGCCCGTACCAAGGCACTTAAGGGCCTGGAAGTTAATGCGGTTCCGGCCAAGGTTTTTTATGACTGGGCAGAAGCAAAAAAGAAAAAGGGCGGACAGACTAAAGTGCCTAAAGTGATGCAGGAAGAAATGTTTGAAGAATGGGAAGAATTCATCAGCAACCAGGCCCGGGAACAACTACAGATAAAATAGACAAATTCAAATCACTGAAAGCCCGGGGGCTCCTTACCGGACCAAAACCCTGTCCAGTTCACTTTTAATGATCGCCGACCATACTTCATAACCTTTTGAATTCAGGTGCAGCATGTCGGGCAGGAATAATTCCTTCCTGGGAAATCCCTCGTCATCAAGGAATTGATCCTCGGTTGCTATGAAATATAATTCCCGGCTTTTTTCACAATAACCCCTAATCATGCTGTTTGCCTCCTGAATCGCGGGCCATACCTTCCACCTGGATTCTGTTGGCGTAACGGCTATCCAGAACACTGGAGTATCCGGAAACTCCCTGCGTATTGTTCTCACGACATACCTGAAGAGCCTCAGTACTTCACGCGGAGTCTTGTCGGAGTCATTGCCGGCAATATCATTGGCGATAAACAGCACTATGGCACTGCAGTTATGCGGATGGATAATCCTGTCTGCATATACCGCGAAATCACTTAGCTTCGCCCCTCCGTACCCTCTTTGTATCACGGGGTAGGGAGCCACATCTTCAGCAAGGCTTGTCCATAAACGGATGCTGGAGCTTCCTGCAAAAATTACCGAATTATCCGGTAAGCTTGCATAAGTGTCAGTTTTTTCGAATGCCTGTATCTCGCTTTCCCATCTTTTTACTTCAGGTAGTTGTCTGTATACCCTTACAGGAGAACAGGATATGAAAAATGAAAA
>SLJO01000050.1 GCA_007135095.1 Bacteroidales bacterium
CATAAAAAATATTTATTTGTTATGGATCATTCGTTATCTTGTCGTGTTAATAAAGGGGGTTGTCAAACAGGGGGAATGGATTGACCGATTACTATTTCAGTTCGGGCACATCTATCCACCTACGTTTTTCTGCAGATTCCAGGGCCAGTTCGGCAAGCTGGACTCCTTTGGCGGCTTCAAGCAGGCCCCACCTGAACGGCTCGCCACTAACAAGATGTTTAAGAAACATTTCCCACTGAATTTTAAATGCATTATCATGATCCTGATAAGCCGGCATTTTTACCCAGTTATCATAAAACCTCAATGGCTGATCAATATCGGGGTTCCAGACAGGCCTGGGGGTGGCCAGATAGTCCTGCATCCATACATCCCTTAATCCTGCTACGGCCGAACCACTGGTTCCGTCCACCTGCATAACAAAAAGGTCATCACGGCGCACCCGGGTGGCCCAGGATGAGTTGATCTGCACAACCAGCCCGTTATCAAGTTCAAAAATGGCATAGGCGGCATCGTCGGCTGTTGCTTTATAGGGGGTACCGTTTGTTTCAAAACGCTCTTTAACATGAGTTTTCCCGACGCATGTAAGTGCCCTGACCTCTGAGAAAAGGTTATCTATCACATACCGCCAGTGACAGAACATATCGAGTATAATGCCTCCTCCATCTTCCTTCCTGTAATTCCACGCAGGACGCTGTGCCATCACTGTATCACCCTCAAACACCCAGTAGCCAAAATCAGCCTTGACAGATAACATTTCACCGAAAAATCCTCGTTCAATAAGTTTTTTCAGCTTTACCAGTCCCGGCAACCAGAGCTTATCCTGTACAACTCCGTGTTTCACGCCCGCATCCCTGGCCAGCTGGTAAAGTTCCATTGCCATGCGGGTATTAGTGGCAACAGGTTTTTCACAGTATATATCCTTGCCCGCGGCAATGGCTTTTTTTAAACTTTCATACCTGATATCCGTGGTCTGGGCATCAAAATAAAGTGAATAATCGCTGCTCTCAAGAAGGGAATCCAGGTCTGTGGTCCAGTCCTTTACCCCGGTTTCATCACTTAATTGCTGCAACCTGCCGGCATTGCGGCCGACGAGTACCAGCCTGGGCATTATTACCTCGTTTTCATTTATTCGCAATCCGCCCTGCCTGATAATCGGGAGAAGTGACCTCAGCAGATGCTGATTTTTACCCATTCTTCCGGTAACACCGTTCATTATGATGCCAATATCATGGACCTTGTTATTATTTTTCATATTCACGTTTAAATTTTAATTTTAATAATCATGTGATGCCAGGGGGGAGACAACTTATCCTTGCGCAAGACCGGAAAGTATTCGGCCGGCAGATGTTAATCCCAGCCACACCGGCTGCGGAGACAAAAAGTCTGCAAATTAGTAATTTAATCTTTATATTTCAGAAAAATACCGCGACTTTTATACATAAAGCCGGTATGCTTCAATTATTCTTTTCAGGTATTCGTCCTGGTTTGTTTTCCAGTGGATTTCCGAGAATATCTCCACCTCATTAAAACCGTTGAAACCAGCCTGATTTACCCATTGCCGGATCCGGCGGATATCAATGCATCCCTCGCCCATTATGCCCCTGTCGAGCAATATGTCAGTTGCAGGCACTTTCCAGTCACATACATGAAAGGCAAAAAGCCTGTTTGCCTGGCCGCAGCGGATTATCTCACTCTGCAGGTCCTCATCCCACCATACGTGATACACATCTACGGCAACACCAAGCCACGGGGAGTTGAAATATCCGGCCATATCATTTGCCTGCTTCATTGTGTTTACTGCAGACCTGGTATCGGCATACACAGGGTGAAGAGGTTCTATGGCAAGTTTTACATTAAGCTCTGCAGCACGCGGGAGAATGGCTTCAATACCGTCCCTTATCTGGTCCCTGGAAGTTTCGGGCGACTGGCCCGGATCCGCACCGCAAACAAGCACGATCAGGGGCATTCCCATTTCATTGGCTTCTTCAATTGCAGCAATATTATCGGCAATTGCCGCTTCCCTGTTGCTCCTGGTGACCGATGGAAAAAAGCCTCCCCGGCACAGGGATACAGGTTCAATGCCTGATTTTCTGATCATTTCCCCTATCTGCCGGGGTTTAAATTTTCCGTATGCATCCCTCCACACTGTTATGCCGCTGACTCCAAGGGCAGCATACTTATCAATCGCAGTTTCGATATCCAGGGGTTTTGTGGTTATTGTGTGAATGCATAACCGCGACAGGTCGGTGAGTGATCCATGCTTCATAAATCGGGACTGTTTATGGGTATTGTTACTTTAATGCTGACGAATTTCCGGTTGCTCCCGTTCGGTAAGGCTTCAGAAAACAGGCGGTAAAAATAGTAAAATTCAGGCGATTTGAAAGAGTTTTTCTAAATTTACAGTAATAAGACCATCACACACGATTATGACCATTGCATGGCGGGTTCCATCCCGGCAAAATGCAACTAATTAAATCGCAAATCACTAACTATAGTTTACACACATGAATCACCCATGTTCCGGTGTAACACAAAATGCAATGAATGTCACATCCTGTTTGTAATCATAAATGTTAAGTTTATTGCATGTGAGATCGACCGCAGGTCAATAAATCATGGGTGATC
>SLJO01000065.1 GCA_007135095.1 Bacteroidales bacterium
TCATAAGATGTTTGTTGAAATAAATAGTTGATTATTTGCCCCAAACTCATCAAGGTTATAAAAGCAGGCATTATTATTGGCCCGTCTGAACTTTTTGAGTATAATAATTTTAAAATAATTTTAAAAGGCTTACATTTGCCGGAAATTTGTCAGGCAGCAAATCGCTGCTTTCAATTTTAAAGGAAATTAAGTTTATAGCATAGAAAAAATGGCAAAAAAGAAAAAAAACAGTGTTGAAGAACCAATAGAGGGGGTGGAAAATCTTCTCAGCAAAACCGAGCGCTACATTGAAGAAAACCAGAAAAGCCTTACAATCATTGTAGCTGCTATAGTAATAGTGGTTCTGGGATACCTGGGATATGTCAATCTATACGTTGCCCCACTGGAGGAAGAAGCCAGGTCACAGATATACATGGCAGAAAGATATTTTGAGCGCGATTCATTCCATCTGGCCCTGTATGGTGACGGCAATTATCTTGGTTTTGTAGATATAATTGATGAATACAGTGTTACAAATACAGCTAACCTCGCGCATTATTATGCCGGGATATCATATCTGAGAATCGGAGAATTCCAGAATGCCATTGATCACCTTACCCGTTTTGATTCAAGGGATAAGCTGGCATCGTCAATCGCTCATGGAGCCATAGGTGATGCATATGTGGAACTGGGTGATCTTGAAAGGGCTGCCTCATATTATTCCCAGGCAGCAAGAAGAAGGCCCAATGAATTTACTTCTCCCATCTACTGGATGAAGGCAGGCATGGTTTATGAGAATCTTGGAAATTACAGCAGGGCACTGGAGGCATACGAGAACATTAAGGATAAATATCCCGAAAGCAATGAAGGAAGACAGATTGAAAAGTACATTTCCCGGGTGGAACTGCAAATGAATGACTAAAGCGGCTGCGGGGATCAGCAGCCCTTAACTAAAATACTTTTGAATATGGGAACCGGATTAAAAAACATGTCTGACTATATGCCCGGCGAAATACCGTCTGCTGATGATATGTTATTCGGCATTGTTGTGTCGGAATGGAACATCGAGGTGAGCGGTGCCCTTCTGGAAGGCGCCATTGATGCCCTCGTATCGGCAGGCACAAAAAAAGAAAATATACTGGTAAAATATGTCCCAGGCAGTTTTGAGCTGACCCTGGGCGGCCAGCTCATGGCAGAAAATTCAGACCTTGATGCAATCATTTGCCTGGGATGTGTCATACAGGGAGAAACCCGCCATTTTGATTTCATTTGCAAGGCTGTTACCTATGGTATAACGGACCTGAACATGAATTATAACATGCCCGTTATATTCGGTGTTCTCACAACCGACAATATTGAACAGGCAAGGGAACGGGCAGGCGGCAAACACGGCAACAAGGGGGAGGAAGCAGCAATAGCAGCCATAAAAATGGTTGCCTTGCAGCGGGACCTGGAGGAATCAATATAATATCCGGGGAGATTTGCCTTTACAGCAGTACTGGCAATCAATCTGATCTGTCAATTACAAGAGATTCCACGACGCCTCCTTCAATATCCACTATCTTCAGAATCAGCCTCCCTCCTTTCGTTTCAGCGTGCAATAGAGTGTTATGTCCGTTTTCAACTATCGGAAAATCAATTCCGCCACCAGGTTCATGGACAAAAACCCTGTGCCTGTGACCACACAGCATTAAATCAATTCCTGATTCATTTAAAACCGGCACAAGGTTCTCATAGATTCTCCCTGCACCATACCACGAGTGGTTGGGCGGGATGTGAATAACAGCAATTTTAAAATCAGAACTTATAAACGCCTCATCATTTATAACATTCCTGAGCCACTCAGCCTGCTGCTCCATATAATCATCAAAGACAGCAATACCGTGATATTCAATATCCGAGTCAGGCTTGTCCTCGCCACTGTCAAATACCAGGTAACTGACCGGCCCCTGCCTGAACATATAATAAAGATGACCTTCGGGACCAGGGAAGTAATCGGAAAAATTATGGGCATATACCCCCCGGGCTTCATGATTTCCCCTTGCATAATACAAAGGTATTTCGCCTGCAAATATTTTAACGGCCGTATCCATAAAATCATCAAATAATTGCTGCTGGCTCTCCAGGTGACCATACATATCTCCATTAAAAAATACCATATCGGTATTATCCCAGTCAACCAGCCCTAAAAGCTGCCTCATTATTTCATTGTTACCGTGTATATCCGACAACATAACAAAAGCAGATTCTTCTTTTGAATGATCATTGGTAATAAAGGTAAGGGGAAGCTGGCGGTAAACATTGCTTGCCACAGTATTTCCGTATTCCACTTTCATTCCCGAGTAATTCACAACCTCGGTGGAATACACCCGGTACCGGTACCTTGTTCCGGGCTTAAGTCCGCCGACCCTTACCCTGTGCACGGCTGAAACGTTTTTCAAACCGTGTGAAGCAGCATGATACCTGGGTCGTTCACTATGGTAAAAATGGGTGCCATCATCCGGCGCCAGTTCGACCCAGGAAACCCCTGACCCGTTGGTGGTCCAAATAATTGTAACACCCGTTTCACCCAAATGCTGGAGATAGGGGCCATGAGTTATCATGAAAGGTTGCTGCCCCAGGGGCCGGTCAGGAGTTACGGTTAAGTAATCCCGGGCAGTGATTTGCAGGACTGGTATTAAGAGGAAGTAAATTGAAAAAATAATATTATTCTTTTTCATCTGTATAAAACAGGTTAATGGTTTGCTCATGTTTAAAGTACCTAACTTACGAATAATTTTGAAAACCATGAAATTTCCCCCGGTCCAATATTTTTCTTTCCCCGATGGTAAAAACAAAAATATAATATGTATTTTTGAACCCCGGATCATGACTTTCTTTTTATGTTATTAAACATAAAGAAACCTTAAAAAACCAAATATGACCGGGAAAACATTTAACAACACCTCTGGCGACCCAGGCCACCCCATTCAGCTGATTTTACAGGACGGAACCTCATTCCATGGACAATCATTTGGTTATCGTGAAAGCATTTCCGGCGAGGTTGTTTTTAACACGGCCATGTCGGGATATCCGGAAAGCCTGACTGATCCTTCATACAAGGGGCAGATCCTTGTTTTAACCTATCCGCTGATCGGTAACTACGGAGTTCCGCCGATGCATGAGGAAGGGGGGCTGAAACAGTTTTTCGAATCGGAACATATTCATATCAAGGGCCTTGTAATATCCGAATATTCCATGGAAAGCAGCCACTGGAATTCATGGAAAACCTTGTCGAGATGGTTAATAGAAAGCAAGATACCGGCAATTTCAGGAATTGATACAAGAGCGCTTACCATACATCTCAGGGAACACGGGGTTATGTCAGGAAAACTGATTTTTGACAATGTGGATACGGATTTTATTGACTCCGACAAACTGAATATGGTGGAAAAGGTAAGCACAAAAGAAGTTATCACCTATGGCTCCGGCAAATATAAAATCGTCCTGGTGGATTGCGGAGTGAAATCCAATATCATAAAGAGGCTACTTTCCAGGAATACCACCGTCATCAGGGTACCGTGGGACTACAACTACCTTGACATGGAGTACGACGGGCTCTTTATAACCAATGGTCCCGGAAACCCGGCAACCCTTACCGCCACCATCGAATTCCTCTCCTCAGCCCTGAAGAAGAACAAACCCATATTCGGTATCTGCATGGGAAACCAGCTTATGGCCCTGGCCGCCGGAGGAAAAACAAGCAAACTTCCATACGGCCACAGAAGCCATAACCAGCCGGTAATAATGAAAGGCACAAACCGTTGCTTCATCACATCACAAAATCACGGATACATTGCCGAAGCCTCGGCGCTTGGAGATGAATGGGAAGAATTTTTCATTAATCTCAATGACCAGACAAACGAGGGGTTGCGGCATAAAACAAAGCCTTTCTTTTCAACCCAGTTTCACCCGGAAGCATCCAGTGGTCCAACCGATACTGATTTTCTTTTTGATGACTTCATCGAAAAAATCAGGCAGTACCGTAAATAAAGCCAGCGGCCGGTGATAATAACTTTAAAAATAACTGAAAAATAAGATCTCCCCAGATGAAGGTCCACAACAAAATAAAAAAAGTACTTGTAATTGGTTCGGGTGCACTCAAAATCGGCGAAGCAGGTGAATTTGACTATTCAGGCTCACAGGCGCTGAAAGCACTGAAAGAGGAAGGCATAAAGACGGTCCTCATAAATCCCAATATTGCAACAGTTCAGACATCGGAAGGTATTGCAGATGAAATTTATTTTCTTCCGGTAACTCCTTTCTTTGTTGAAAAAGTTATTAAAAAGGAGAAACCGCAGGGTATTCTTTTAGCTTTCGGGGGTCAGACGGCTCTTAACTGTGGTGTGGAACTATTCAAATCGGGTGTGCTTAAAAAGCATAAACTAAAAGTGCTTGGCACTCCCGTTGAGGCAATAATGAACACCGAGGACCGGGAGCTATTCGTTCACAAGCTTAATGAAATTGAGGTAAAATCAATAAGCAGCACTGCAGTCACTACCTTTGAAGCTGCAAAAAAAGCTGCTGAAAAGCTTGGTTATCCTGTAATCATAAGGGCCGGTTATGCCCTGGGAGGTCAGGGAAGCGGCTTCTGCAACAACTCCCGGGAGCTGGAAAATCTTGCCGGCAAGGCTTTCGCCCACTCTCCCCAGATACTGGTGGAAAAATCGCTGAAAGGATGGAAAGAAATTGAATATGAGGTAGTAAGAGATCAGTATGATAACTGCATTACGGTGTGTAATATGGAGAACTTCGATCCCCTTGGCATACATACCGGAGAAAGTATAGTGGTGGCCCCGTCGCAGACCCTTAATAACAGTGAATATCACAAATTGCGTGAAATAGCCATTAAAATTGTCAGGCATGTGGGTATTATCGGTGAATGCAATGTTCAGTATGCACTGGATCCAAAATCAGAAGATTACCGCGTAATTGAAGTTAATGCACGCTTGTCTCGCTCAAGCGCACTGGCATCAAAGGCCACAGGCTACCCGCTGGCCTTTGTGGCCGCAAAGCTGGCGCTGGGATACGGGCTTCACGAACTCAAAAACGCTGTTACCCGGACAACCCCCGCATTTTTTGAGCCTGCACTGGACTATGTGGTAGTAAAGATCCCCAGGTGGGATCTTGGTAAATTCAGTGGCGTATCAAAGGAAATAGGCAGCAGCATGAAAAGTGTGGGTGAGGTAATGGCTATCGGACGGAACTTCGAAGAGGCTCTTCAAAAAGGATTACGGATGATTGGTCAGGGAATGCATGGGTTTGTTGAAAACCAGGAGATCGAGTCGGATGTTCGCAGTGACATTGAAAATCTCCTGTCAAATCCCACTGATATGAGGGTTTTTGTAATTTCAATGGCTCTGAGGCATAATTTCACCATTGATGAGATCCATGAACTTACCAAAATTGACAGGTGGTTCCTTTACAAACTTAAAAATATTACCGATATTCATTTCAGGCTTTCGCCATACGGAAATATCGGCGATCTGCCTGATGAGTTGATGGTTGAAGCTAAAAAAGCAGGATTTTCCGATTTCCAGATTGCCAGGACACTTCACAGGAATACAGGAGGTGATCTGACGGAAAATTCCCTAAAGGTAAGGGAGCACAGAAAAAAGATCGGCGTCCTGCCTGTAGTCAAGCAGATAGATACACTTGCGGCGGAGTTCCCTGCCCAGACAAATTATCTCTACCTGACATATCACGGCAGCGAAAATGATCCCGTTAAAAAGGACGGGAGGGAATCGGTCATCGTACTTGGATCGGGTGCCTACCGGATAGGAAGCAGTGTGGAATTTGACTGGTGCAGTGTGAATGCCGTTGAGACAATCAGGAAAAGCGGTTTCCGTTCCGTGATGATAAACTATAATCCTGAAACAGTAAGCACTGATTACGATGTTTGCGATGCCCTGTATTTTGACGAACTCACATACGAGAGGGTAATGGATATTATAGAGATGGAATCGCCCAGGGGCGTCATTGTTTCAACCGGCGGACAAATTCCCAATAACCTGGCCATGCGATTGCATAACGCAGGTGTAACCATACTTGGAACAACGCCCCAGTCCATTGATAATGCGGAGGACCGATACAAATTTTCCTCAATGCTCGACTCACTTGGAATCGATCAGCCAAAATGGAAAGAGCTGACCACGGCTAAAGATATTCATAAATTTACCATGGATGTGGGCTACCCCGTATTGGTAAGGCCATCATACGTACTTTCGGGAGCTGCCATGAACGTGGTTTCGAATGCCGATGAACTCGACCATTTCCTGGAACTGGCAGCGAACGTTTCCAAACAGTACCCGGTTGTTGTCTCCGAGTTCATAGAAAATGCCAAGGAGATAGAATTTGATGCAGTGGCCAGGGATGGCGAGCTGATGGTTTATGCCATATCCGAGCATGTCGAGTTTGCCGGAGTCCATTCAGGCGATGCAACCATTGTGTTCCCGCCACAGAAACTATACCTCGAGACTATCCGCAGGGTTAAAAAGATCTCGAGGCAGATTGCAAGAGAGCTGAATATTTCAGGACCTTTCAATATTCAGTTCCTGGCACGTGACAATGAAATAAAGGTAATTGAATGCAATCTAAGGGCATCCAGAAGCTTTCCTTTTGTCTCCAAGGTCCTGAAATGCAACTTTATAGAAATTGCTACAAGAGTCATGCTCGGCCTTGATGTTGAAAAACCATCCAAATCACTTTTCGAACTGGATTATGTTGGAGTAAAAGCACCGCAATTTTCATTCTCCCGGCTTCAGAAAGCAGATCCGGTGCTGGGGGTGGAAATGGGATCCACAGGGGAAGTAGGATGCCTGGGAGAAGATTATTACGAGGCGATTCTTAACGCCATGCTTTCGGTTGGTTACAGGATACCCGAGAAAAACATACTCCTCTCCACCGGCCCCCCGCGATCCAAAATAGAAATGCTGATCAGCGCACGGATGCTGCATGAAAGGGGCTACAACCTTTTTGGCACTAAAGGCACGGCGAGGTTCCTTAAGGAGAATAATGTGCCATGTACAGTCCTCTACTGGCCCGATGAGGATAAGCATCCGAATACGCTGGATTATATCAGGAAGAAAAAAATCGACCTTGTAATAAACATCCCCAAAAACCTCTCATCAGGAGAACTTTACAATGATTATACCATCAGGAGAAGCTCAATAGACTATAATATACCACTAATAACCAATGCCAGGCTGGCTTCTGCATTCATTTATGCCATATGCAGAATGAAACTTGACGATGTTGCCATTAAAAGCTGGAGGGAGTATCAGTAGGGATTGACCTGCGGTCGGTCTAACATGAACAGATGAATTACATGCCTTAGTATATATTTGAATATAAATCTGATAACAATAGTTTATTCGTATGGATGAACTGCTGGATACTGAGATTATAGTCTTTCCCGGAACGATCATTTCATTTGTTCTTTATATTCTGGTTGTTATCGCGATCGGCGTTTTATCATCCCGGTTTTCTTCATCAGGGATTAATCATTTTTTCATAGGCGGGCGCAGGATGGGCAGGCTGATTGTGGCAATGTCGGCTGTGGTTTCCGGGCGGAGCGCCTGGCTGCTGCTTGGATTTACCGGAATGGCCTACACCATGGGACTGTCTGCAGTATGGGCAGTTGCCGGGTATATAATTGTTGAATTCTTTCTTTTTTTCTACTATGCCCGGCGTTTACGCCGGTTCACCGAAAAATATGACTGCATAACCCTGCCCGATTTTTTCACAGGTCGCTTTCCTGATCCCGGTGGTCAACTTCGTTTCGTAGTTGTGTTGATCATCATCATTTTCATGGTGGCATATGTTTCAGCGCAGTTCGTAGCCGGGGGAAAGGCGCTGTCTGCCACATTCAGCATGGATTTTACAATGGGGCTTCTTCTTACTGCAATGATTATCCTGGTATATGTTGTACTGGGCGGATTCCTGGCAGTCAGCCTTAATGATACGATACAGGCATTTATAATAATATTTGCGCTTATAGTTGTTCCCGTTAAATCAATAATCGATTTCGGGGGATGGAATGAATTTGTGTCCATGCTGGCGGCAGAAGATACAGGCAGTTTTATTGATCCCTTTGCTTTAACTGCAGGTGCCATGATAGGCTTTCTGGGCATCGGCCTCGGGCCTCCGGGCAATCCCCATATTATTGCCCGTTACATGTCGATCAGAAACCCCCGCTCGCTTCCCTCGGTGGCTGTTATCGGTACAGTTGCAAATATACTTATGGCCGGCGGGGCGCTTTTCGTCGGACTGGTGGGGCGTCTCTATTTTCCGGATGTCAGTTTGCTTCCTGATGCCGATACCGAGAACCTCTACCCGGTTCTTTCAAGTGGCCATCTTCACCCTTTTATATTCGGACTTGTAATTGCCTCCATATTTGCAGCCATAGTATCTACTGCAGATTCCCAGCTTCTTGTAGCAGGTTCTGCAGTGATACGTGATATCTACGAAAAATGGTTAATGAAAGGCAAAACGGTTTCCCAGAAAAAACTTGTATTCCTTAGCCGCTCGGTTATTACATTACTTGTTATTACGGCCCTGCTGATGAGCTGGGTGGCGGGCGACATTGTGTTCTGGCTGGTACTGTTCGCCTGGGCAGGTCTTGGTGCTGCCTTCGGGCCGGTATCCATTCTTGCCCTCTACTGGGGAAGAACAAGCCGGCAGGGAGTCATTGCAGGCATCATTACCGGAGCGGTTACCGTAATAGTCTGGAACCAGGTGAGTTATCTCAGGGATATGATATATGAACTTGTGCCGGCGTTCGCCCTGGCCTTTATCGTGACGATCATAGTCAGCCTTGGAACAAAGGTTCCCGAGGGCTCAGAGGAAATGATGGATGCAATGACAAAAGACTGATCCGCCTCCCGGCATCCGGTTCTCCTCCCGCTGTTTAGCCATTGCCGGACTAACCTGAATGCAAGATTACCGTATGCATTAAGCAACCTTTACAGTCATTATTGCGTAAATAGATGACACTAACTAAATATGGAAGGATGGAAAATGTAATTAAGTCAGCGGTACTTCTTTTGATTACAGCCGCACTGGCAGTGTCAGCCTGTAAAAAGGAAGAAAGATGCTCGGTCCATCCCGAAGCTTTCCGTTTCAGCCTGGCGGACAATGAAACCAGTTCTGATCTTCTGGCTTCGGGAGTGTACAATGCAGAAAACATCAAAATATATTATTTCCATAAAAATGAAAAGAATTCACTGATAGTTAACAGGGAAACAACCCCTGAAGGAAAGGTTGAAATGTATTCTGCACAACTGCCAATGGTAAGTCTCACCGGCAGAAGTGATATCTTCTACCTGGAGCTCAGTCCACAGGAGACGGATACGCTTCTGGTAATTGTCGAAAAGGAAGACAGGGGTGAATGCGATTACCATCCCTACACCCTGGTGAAACATAACGGGATTGAAATTCCTGTAAACGAGGGGGAAACATTTATCCTTAAGAAATAATCACATTCCCCTGATACAGCAAAATAATCCTGCAGCATCCGAAGCCGGACCGTATATCACCTTTTTAAACCGGGTTTTCTCTTTTTGTCGGTTTTGCCGGCGGGGGCCTTCGCTCCTTTTTTCTTCGCCATATCCTCGAGCCTTTTCTGGAAATTTGACTTGCTTACCGGTTTTTTCTTGTGTTCATTCAGCCTTCTGAGAAGTTCCTCATCATCTACAAAGGTCTTGATGATTGCCTGCTGTCCGAAGGTGATCATATTGGTAAGGAAATAATAGTAGCTTAGCGCAGAAGCAAAACTGTTAAATATAAACAGGAGCATTACCGGCATCATATACATCATTGTCTGCATGCCGGGCATCTGGCTTGACCCGGCTGTCATCTGCGAATTCATCCTGGTATACAAAATGGTTGAAACAGTCATTAAAAGTGTAAAAAGGCTGACATGGCTGCCATAGAACGGAATATTAAAAGGCAGGTTAAAGATTGAATCATAAGTGGACAGGTCGGTTGCCCAGAGGAAGCTTTCCTGCCGGAGCTCAAAGGAGGTGGGGAAAAATCTGAACAGGGCGATAAGTATAGGCAACTGAATGAGCATGGGCAAACATCCTCCCATCGGGTTTACCCCGGCCCGTTTGTAAAGCGCCATGGTGGACTGCTGCCTTTCCATGGCTTTTTCCTTGGGTATCTTTTCATTTATTGCATCTATCTGGGGCTTTAATACCCGCATCTTTGATGTGGATATATATGATTTGTATGTAAGCGGAAACAACAGGATCTTAATGAAGATCGTCAGAAGCAAAATTATAAGGCCATAATTTGTTATATACCTTTCCAGGAAATTAAACACCGGTATCACCAGGAAACGGTTGACCCATCCAAAAATCCCCCAGCCAAGGGGCACCATTTTTTCCA
>SLJO01000051.1 GCA_007135095.1 Bacteroidales bacterium
ATTTGACTTCGATAACCTTGTCGCCGTCCATTATTTCAAGGTTGAGATTTGATACCAGTTCACGCAATTCTTCTTTCAGCTCCCAGGCCCTTATTTCGCCGAGGTCGGGATCGGAATGCCGATAATGCCAAACAAGGGAATAGTTTTTTTCTTCCAGCAGCGACCTGGGGGTACGGTCAACATAAAAGTTTATAGTTGGCCGTATGCTCTCCATCCATTCGTTATCGATCTTTTCGATCATGGCCCATTCACTGCCCTGTTCCCTGACCCAAACCCCATGCTCGGCTATGAATGTTATATTTTCGAAATCCGCGAACCATTTGCCCAGGGTCTCCTTGTCCCTGCCGCTTATTATAACAACGTGATTTTTTTCATCCCCCGTGAGCTTTCTTAATATCCTGTAAAGCTCCTTGTCCGGGCTGGCCTTTTGGGGGTCATTGTGAAACCCCGTAAGGGTGCCGTCATAATCCAGGAAGATCACCCTGTTTGATGTTTTCCTGTATATGGTGGTGAAAATTTTGGTTATGTCGGGTGATATTTTACGCGTGAGATTGGTTTCCTGAAGCTTTTTAACATTTTCCAGGCTGTTGATTATATCATTGGCCCATTTTTCCTCATTATATATCTGGAGCCGCTTTTGGATTATACTGTTGTTTTTTTTCTGTTCATCCTCTGTCATGTTAATGGCCCTGATTATAGCCTCAACAATTTCAGCCTTGTTGTGCGGGTTTACCAGCACAGATTCGTCCATCTCTTTTGATGCTCCTGCCATTTCGCTCAGGATCAGCACCCCTGTCCCATCAGTGCGGGAAGCTATATACTCTTTCGCCATAAGGTTCATGCCGTCACGAAGAGGCGTTATAAGGGCGATATCGGAGAGAGTATAGAGTTCTATCATCTCTTCGCGGCTCACCGGACGATAATAATAAAGTATGGGCATCCAGGTGATCGTCCCGAATTCGCCGTTTATCCTTCCCACAAGCTCATCCACCATTCTGCGCTGGGTCTTGTATTCAGCAACTATTTCCCGCGAAGGGATGACGAAAAGCGCAAGACTGATTTTTTCCAGGTAATGGGGATTATCTCTCAAAAACATCTCATATGCCTCAAGCCTGGCAGGTATGCCCTTGGCGTAATCAAGCCGGTCGATAGACAGCATGAGCTTGTGGCCGTTATTTTTATTGTCGCCCGAATTGAAAAGATGGCGAAAGCCTTTGCCTATTTTACACTCCGGATCGGTTTTGCAGGCTATCGCTTCACTGCGGACCCTGTCATAGTCAATGCCCATGGGGAAGTTGTCTATCTTGATAACCCTTTCGTCCATCCTGACGGTGTTCAACACGCTTTCATACCCCAGCAGCCGCCTCACTGAACTCATAAAGTGCCTCTCATAGTCGAAACTGTGAAACCCCACCAGGTCCGATCCGAGCACTCCCTCAACAAGTTCCCGGCGCCATGGCAGTATCCTGAAAATCTCAAATGAGGGGAAGGGTATATGCATAAAAAAACCTATTGAAAGGCCCGGGTTGCTTTCCCTAATCATTTTGGGAACCAGCATCAGATGAAAATCATGTACCCATACCTTATCACCTTTTTCAGCATGCTCCAGCACCTTGAATGCAAATTTCCTGTTCACCTTCTGGTAATGATCCCAGTATTCGGGATTTAATTCACTGTACTGGGTGAAATAGTGGAACAGTGGCCAGATGGTCCGGTTACAGAACCCGTAATGATAATTGATGATCTCCTCTTCATCAAGTTCTACCGGATAACACTTTTCCTTCCTGTACAGCTCATCTATAACTTTTTGTTCCTGTTCCCCCACCGCTATGTCCTCGTTTCCGGTCCAGCCCACCCAGCTGCATTGCAGGTACCTGTAAAAGGCATTGAGGCTGGCTGATATTCCCCCGGTTTTCCCTGTTATACCTGGTGTTCCTCCATTATTGATTATCTCGAAGGGCAGCTTGTTTGATACTATAATAAGTTTGCTCATCTGGTTGAGGTTAAAATTATTTCCGGTTTAATGATGAACCTGTTGATAAAATATGATACTATCATTTGCTAAACGATTGCATTATGTTGGTTTTTGTGGCCATATTGTTTTATTTTATAGTCTGTTTTTAAAGTGACTGTTTATTCCCTTAGAGTGTAGCTGCCTTTAGAACATGTAAAATATAAAATAATTATGCAAAAGTATAGCTTTGATGCAGTAATTTTCGATCTGGACGGAGTTATAACTCAAACGGCCCTTACCCATGCCAAAGCGTGGAAAGACATGTTTGATGATTATATGCAGAAACGGGAAAAAAAACATGATGAACCTTTCCGGGAGTTTACCCATGCCGGCGATTACCTGCCTTATGTAGACGGGAAGCCCCGTTATAAGGGAGTTGAATCATTCCTTAAATCCCGCAATATAGACCTGCCCTTTGGCAGTCCTGATGATTCGCCCGAAGAAGAGACTGTTTGCGGATTGGGGAACAGAAAAAACGAGGCTTTCAATGCAATACTCGAAAAGGAGGGTGCAAAGGTTTATGAATCCTCTGTCAGACTCATTAAAGAGCTGAAAGAGGCCGGTATCCGTCTCGGTGTGGCTTCATCGAGCAAGAACTGCAGGTCGGTGCTTGAATCGGTTGATCTTTTGCATTTCTTTGAAACAAGAGTTGACGGAGAGGTGTCAGCTGAACTGGGACTAAAGGGCAAGCCCGAACCTGATATCTTTACTGTTGCCGCTGATAACCTTGGCGTTCCCTACGACCGTTCTGTCGTTGTTGAAGATGCGGTTTCGGGTGTTCAGGCCGGGAAAAAAGGCAATTTCGGGTTTGTGATCGGGGTGGCAAGGGAAGATAATTTCATGGAGCTGCGGGGCAACGGTGCAGACCGGGTATTCGCCGATCTTGAAGAGCTGGGTGGGATAAAAGGTATTGAGGACTGGTTTAGGCGCGGACTGGTGGATGACATGTGGGGTATTACCTATACCGAATACGATCCCGTGAAGGAGCGTTCCCGCGAAGCCCTTCTGGCTACCGGTAACGGGTACTTCGGAACACGGGGAGCCGTCGAGGAACTGGATGCCAATCCGGTAAATTATCCGGGAACCTACATGGCAGGCCTTTACAACAGGAGCGAATCTAAGGTGGAGGACCACATTGTCGAAAATGAAGACTTTGTGAATGTGCCAAACTGGTTATTGCTCACCTTCAAGATAGACAGGGGAAACTGGTTCAATCCCAACAAAACTGAGATTATCAGCTTTGAACGGCATCTTGATTTCAGAACAGGCGTTCTCAGCCGCAAAATGACGGTTGAGGATGAGGACGGTCGGGAGACACTCATTGAATCACGCAGGGTGGCTAGTATGGCTGACAGGCACCTGGCCGCGATTGAATATATTATAAAGCCGCTTAATTATTCCGCCAGGATATCCGTGCGGTCAGGTTTAAATTCCAGGCTCATAAATGACGGGGTAAAGAGATACAGGCAGCTGAATCAGGATCACCTTATGCAGGCTGAACAGGGAGCTGAAGGCGCCCTCTCCTGGATCCTTGCCGAAACAAGGCAGTCTGCCATTAAGATTGCCCAGTCAGCCCTGCTCAGGGTGGAATACAATAAAGAATCCCATGACCCTGTATTCCGCTACAGACGGGTGAAAGGCAGGGTCGACACCAGGTTCGGCATAAACATGCAGGAAGGCGACAGCCTTAAAATCGAGAAGCTTGTGTGCATGAGCAACAGCATTGACGGCAGGCATCCCGATCCCCTTGGTTTTGTAAAGGAAAGCGGGAGAAAGCTGAATACTTTTGACGGCATTATGCAGTCAAGCATTTCGGCATGGAAGCCGATCTGGGAAAAAGCGGATATAGAGGTTGCCGGCGACCGGCTGGCCCAAAAGCTACTCAGGCTTCATATCTATCACCTGATGGTGACAACCTCGCCGCACAATACGGAGATCGACTTCGGAATTCCGGCAAGGGGTCTGCATGGCGAGGCTTACAGGGGACATATTTTCTGGGATGAGATGTATGTACTTCCTTTTTACTGTATGCATTTTCCGGAAATTGCCCGTTCCGTCCTGATGTACAGGTACCGGCGACTGGATGCTGCGCGTGAATATGCAAGGGAAAAGGGATATGAAGGGGCCATGTTCCCGTGGCAGAGCGGAAGCGATGGCCGGGAAGAGACCCAGGTGCTGCATCTTAACCCTGTTTCAGGCAAATGGGGAGAGGACTACAGCTCACTGCAACGGCATATCTCCATAGCGGTTGCATATAATGTGTGGACTTATTTCAATATTTCCGGCGATAAGGAATTCCTCCGGGAGAATGGTGCTGAAATGTTTCTGGAGATTTGCCGCTTCTGGGCCAGTAAAACCATTTACAATGACAAGACCGGCAGATATGAGATCCACCGGGTTATGGGCCCCGATGAGTTTCATGAAAAATATCCGGATGCAAAAAAGGGCGGCCTTAAAGACAATGCCTATACTAATATAATGGTGGTATGGCTTTTTACCAGGGCCTTTGACATACTTGAAGCCATCGGTGAAAACAGCCGGCAGGAACTCTTTGCCAGGATAGGCCTGAAAGAGGATGAGCTGGAAAAATGGCACGGCGAGGTGGCAAAAATGAATCTGGTGATTTCGGATGATGGAATAATCTCGCAGTTTGATGGTTTTTTTGACCTTAAAGAGCTCGATTTGGAGAGGTTCAGGAAAAAATACGGAAATATTTCAAGGATGGACCGGCTGCTTAAGGCCGAAGGGGAATCACCCGATGATTACAAGGTTTCCAAGCAGGCCGATACACTTATGTGTTTTTACAATATTGGCAGGGATGCTGTAACCGGAATAATTAATAAGCTTGGCTACAGCCTGCCTGATGATTACCTTGAAAGAAACTTCGACTATTACCTGCAGCACTGTTCCCATGGTTCCACCCTCAGCAGGCTGGTACATGGTTATGTGGCGGCCATGCTGGGAAAGGAGGAATTAAGCTGGGAAATGTACCTCATGGCACTTGAAAGCGATTATGTTGATATCCAGGGTGGCACAACAGGCGAAGGAATTCACACCGGCGTAATGGGAGGGACCGTTTTAATGGCTATGACTGCTTACGGGGGACTGAACCTGAAAGATGATATCTTCCATATTGACCCGGCGCTTCCCCGGCACTGGCGCAGTATTGCTTTCAGGTTTAATTACCGGGGAGATGATTATATGCTGAAGGTAAGCCATTCGGATGTGAAGATCATGCCGCTGTCACTCAGCAAGGAAATCAAAATAAAAGTCAACGGCGAGAGTCTGAAGCTTATTCCGGGTGAGGAGAATAAAATCGGGCTGTGAACCCGCCTTTCCTGGTTTTTCAAGCCTCGGAATTACAGATTTTCAGGTAATTATATCGGCTGGTGGTGTAACCGGAATGTTGAATTGCAAAAGGCGGCATAAATTTTGTTCCATCCCGGGCAAGGCAAGGGCTGTATATGCCGGTAGTACAGCATTGGAAAAACAGGGCGAAAGCAAAGGACTGGCTGAGGATACATGACATGTTTTGTTTCACTGAAGGGGTTATGTAAGCTTGCAATCCAGCCTTAAAGTGCCTGCTAAATTAATGAGGATCAAATTATAATCAATATAGTTTTATGTTAGGAGACGTATTATTAATTAACGACTTGCATAAAGCAGCCGCTGAATCAATTATGCTCAGGGTGCTGGCTGACAAGAAGGAAAAGGAAAAAGAGGATCCGGAATACAAGTATGTGGTAGCTATTTCAGGTGAGTCCGGTGCCGGGAAGTCGGAATTGTCGCATTCCCTGGCCCTGCTTTTGAAATCACAGGGCATAAGGGTCAAAGTGCTTCATACCGATAATTATTACCTTGTTCCGCCCTTGCTTCGCAGGGAATGGAGAATTGCCAATGGCCTTGAGTCAGTTGGAATAAATGAGTATGACTGGAGGCTCGTCAACAGGAATATAAGGGATTTCAAGGAAAACAGGGAGACCATCATGCCCTGCATTGATATTATTCCTGATCAGATTGACCGGCTGATTACCAATTTCAACAAAATCCACCTTCTGGTGATTGACGGACTATATGCCATCAACACCCAGGAGGTTGATCTGAGGGTATTCATCGAGCTTACCTACCATGAAACCAAAATGTCGCAGCTTATGCGGGGGAAAGAGCCTGCAGACGAGTACAGGAAGCAGATACTTGAGCGTGAGCATATTAATGTACTGTCGCTCAAGCCCATGGCCGATCTGCTGGTAAACCGGAATTATGAGGTTGAAGATGCAGCAAATGAGAGGATCTGATCAGTCGCCGAAAATTGCAATCTGCTTTTCCCCTGTTGACTTGACATAACCTCTGTACATTCCCGTTGTATTGAATGGCATTGCTACATTGCCGTACCTGTCGACTGCCACTACGCCTCCTGTTGCCCCTGCTGCTACAAGCTTCTCGCCTATCACCTTGCCGGAGGCTTGCTCAAGCGTCAATCCCTGGTATTCCATCAGTGCCGAAATATCGTATGATACTACCCAGCGAATGAAAAATTCACCATGGCCTGTTGCCGAGACGGCACAGGTTTGATTGTTGGCATATGTGCCGGCACCTATTATGGGTGAATCACCAATCCGGCCATATTTTTTATTCGACATGCCCCCGGTGGAAGTTCCGGCAGCAAGATTGCCTCCCATGTCAAGCGCAACGGCACCGACTGTTCCGTTTTTATCCTGCTCTATCTGCCTGATCACGGCATCCAGCCGGCGCTGTGTATGAAAATAGGAATTTTCCACGATCTCCAGGCCCTGTTCCCTTGCAAACGCTGATGCCCCGTCACCGGCAAGCATGACGTGCGGAGAGTTCTCCATGACTGCAATGGCTCCGAGGACCGGGTTTTTTATGTCTGTGACTCCTGCCACGGCTCCGGCATTGAGGGTCCTGCCATCCATTACCGAGGCATCCAGCTCAACTCTTTTCTGATTGGTGAAAACAGCCCCTTTTCCTGCATTGAACAAGGGGGAGTCTTCCATTACCATTATGGCGGCACGCACAGCCTGCAGGCTGCTTCCTCCGTTTCGAAGGATGTCTTCACCGGCGGACAGTGCCTCGTCAAGCTTGCTGCGGTATTCCTTTTCCTGGTGTTCTGTCATATGCTCCCTGCTGAGCGTGCCTGCTCCGCCATGTATGGCGAGTACATATTCAGGAATTTCGCCGCTGGTATTTTGCTGGGTTTCTCCGGCAGCACACCCGGCAGCAAGCATTAATGCCGCAATTAAGAAATAATTTGATAATATCTGAAAAAACTGCATTTTAGGTTTTTTTACTGGTTCAGGTATTTGCTTAACATCATAAGGAGGTCTTTTTGCCTTATTGGCTTGGAGAGGTAATCATCGCAGCCGGCACTTATTATTTTCTCCCTCTCTTCAGCCATGGCATAGGCAGTTTGCGCAACGACCGGTATTTCCGGCCGCAGGGACTTGATCATCCTGGTTGCCTCATAACCATCCATTTCAGGCATCTGTATGTCCATCAGTACTATATCTATTGTCTCGTTGCTGATACAGGCTTCTATTGCCGGTTTACCGTCCCTGGCTATTATTATTTCTGCTCCCGTAGGCTCCACCATTCGCTGCAGTAATCTGGAGTTGAGCTCATTATCTTCAACTATCAGTATTACTTTTCCTTTCCAGTTTTGTATATTCATTTTGGGTAGTTTCTTTATGTCCTCATTTTGGATAATATCAGTTTGTACCAATGGCAGGGTGAACCTGAATACCGAACCTTTTCCTTTTTTAGAATCTACCATTATTGTACCTCCCAGCAGTTCTACAAGATTTTGTGAAATGGCAAGTCCCAGGCCTGTGCCCTCTGAGTTTTTGCTATAATTGAATTCACCCTGCCTGAACCTCTCAAAAATTATCCTGTGCTTATCTTCCGGAATCCCTATGCCACTATCGCTAACATAAAAGATTGCTGAGTTGTTTTCAATGTTATACCCGAATTCTATTCTTCCTTCTTTCGTGAATTTCATGGCATTGCTCAATAGATTTGAAAATATCTGCCGGAAACGGTTCTGATCGGTCAGCATCACCAGTTCCTTCCGGGAACCTGGAATTTTCAGTATAAGGTCAATACCGTTTTTCTTTTTCCTTATTCGTTCTTTTTCAAAGGAGGAATGCAGTTCCTTCATTATCTTATGAACATCGCAATTTATTTGTTTAATACTTACTTCCCCGGCTTCAATCTTGGCAAAATCGATGATATCATCTATCAGATTCAGCAGGTTATTGCCTGCATTTTTTATTATTTCTATGTATTCGGTGTTGTCCTCCTCATTTGTTTCCTTTGAACTGAGAAGTTTGGAAAAGCCGATTATGGCATTCATGGGTGTGCGGATCTCATGTGACATATTGGCCAGGAATGCCGACTTAAGATTATCTGACTCAATGGCCTTTTCCTTGGCTGCCTCCAGCCTTCTCTCATACAGTAGTCTCTCGGTAATATCCTTGACTATGAATATCAGGTTGGAGGGCTCCATGTTTTTGTTTTTCAGGAGGCTCGCCGAGACTTCTGCCATGAAATAGGTTCCGTTGCTTTTTACCAGCGTAAAGGTCTTGTTTTTGACGTGGCCCTTTTTGATCACTGCCCTCATAAAGTTGCGGGCACGCTTGTGATCTTTCGCAGCCGTAATACTGAGGCATGAAAAATCCTTATACTTTTTGTCACCAGGAAACCTGAACAGTTCCTTAGCGGCATTATTCTTGTCGATTACAATGCCATCAAGCGAAGTCAGTGCAATGGCATCAGGTGAACTCTGAAAAATGTTTCTCAGCTTCTCCTGGCTCTCTATCAGAGCCTCCCTGGTCCTTTTTTGTTCGGTGATGTTCCTGTACATCTTGAAAACGCCTATCTGATCGTCGTTAATAGTGATGGGCGCACCTACTACCGAAACACTCACACTGGTGCCATCCTTCTTCAGCCTCCGGGTTTCCTTAATTATGCTTCTTCCTTTATTGACAGCTGCGCTGAATGCTTCAGATTCATGTATTCTGTCGGGAGGGGTAAGGAAGGACCAGGTCGTTTTGCCTGTTACTTCGGCGGCAGTATATCCGAAAAGTGATGTGAACTGATCATTGATCCTTTGTATTCTTGATTCCTTATCAGTAATAACAATTGCTTCGGGTGTGGCTTTAAAGAGATTTTCGAAGTAGATCTTTTCAAGCCTGATGTTATTTTCTTCCTCCCTTGCCTCGGTCAGGTTCCGGAGAATCAGCAGCAGGGATGGCTTTTTGGAAAAATATAATAAACTGCCATGCAGTTCAACAGGTATTATCTTACCGGTTAACGAATAGACCACTGCGCGGCAGTAATTTATTTTCCCGGTGAACCAGAGTTTATTTCTTTCAAGCAGTGCTTCCACCTGATCAGGGGGTACCAGATCGCGTATGTTCATGTTGACAAGCCTGCTGTGTTCAATCCCCTGCAGTTCACCGGCTGCATGGTTCACATTGAGAATCAAACCATCTTCGTCTTCAATAAATATGGCATCAGGTGAGTTTTCAAACAACATTCTGAATCCTTCATTTCTCTGATCTTCAAATACTCCTGATGATGCTGGCATCTTATGGCAAACTATTAGTCTGGCGGGTTATATATATCGATACCGGAATCCAATATACGCGACTAAATTATAAAAGTATTTGTTAAGATCAACCGGCAAAAACCGTTTTTCACAAAAAGTCCTGCATTGAAATGGGGGTAAGTGCCTTACACGCTATCGGAGATCCACATTTCCATACCTGGTGGAGATATCCACCGTGGCTTTGGGATCACTACCGGTGCCCACTATGCCCGAAAGTGTGAAATGTCCGCCCCTGGTCTCCCGGCTTACACGGTTTTCGGAATTTATATTTACTGAGCCATAGCTTCCTGAAGCCTCTATCCTGTATGTTGCTTCCGGGTCAATACCAGCACGCATGTTGCCGTAGCTGCTTTCAAACCGTAGTTTTGAAAAATTTGCAGGCATTTTATCAACCCTCACATTACCGTACCTGGACTGAATATCCAGTGTATTGCTTACCTGATTGATGGTGTAGTTGGTATATGAGCTTTCTGCAACGAGGTTATTTATATGGCCCAGGGTAAATTCCCCGTAACGAGATTCAGCAACGACCGAACTTGCCCGTTCAACCCTGAGTTTTGAATAACTCGAAGAAACTACCAGTGCGCGGCAACGGTTAACCGTCAGGTCGGAGTACCGCATGTTGACCTGCAGCCATTCAGCTTCGGTAATGGTTGCCTTTGTCGAATATGCAAGATTGATTTCGCTCAGGGGACGGGTGTTGTCCCTGATTATGCTGTTGGCCTGAAGGTTTCCGTACCTCAGGTCAACAAGTGTATGTCCCCTGGCCTCATTGATGAAAATGTCACCATACCGGTGGGTTATCTTCAGGTCGGATTCCGGCGGTGCATACACAGTATAGTTAATGGTGATCCGCGTATCTTCCCTTCCTGCAGAAAACCATCTCAGCCACTGCTGGCCGACTCTCTGGTCGATCACGGTCAGCGCCTTTACATCATTTTCACGCTGGCTGAACTCAACATTGATATAGGATAACTGCTTTTCGGCAGTATTTCTGTCTGAATGGGCCACTGTAACTTCCACTTCGACAGATATTTCATTCTTCTCCCAGTTGCGTATATCAACGCTTCCGTAACGGTTGTTTATTTCCAGGGACCCATGGTCCGTTAAGGTAAACAGCTCCCTGAAACTTGTGGATGCCTCCTGTCCCGACAGGGGCAACAGCGCAAGCTGTGCGGCTGCCACAAACAATAACACTGTCTTTCTGTATATTCGTGCTTTCATTTTTTTCAGTATTTTGGTTAACTGATAATTATCAAAATCATATTTCCGTATCATTTCGCCCCGGCTCATTCCGTTCAGCATGTAATTGACAGGACAGCACGTGCTCATGATAAATTATGCCTGTATATATAAATCGTCTTCCTCCGCGCCGGTTTTCCCGGCAGCCCGCTGTAGCTGATCAAGTATATGGCTCATTATGTCAACCTGGAGCTGGTAGTGCATTATCATTGCGTTAATGATCATTTGATTGCTTCTGTCCCTGTTCAGCTCTTTTTCCAGCGACCTGTAGATTGAATCCATCTCCGAGAGCTCCTTTAAAAGTAATGCCTGTTCCTGCGGACTTTGAAAATCGAATGACCTGATCTCATCGTACTTGCCGTTTATCAGGGCAGTGTAATATATTTCAGCATCCCTGTATTCGGGATCAATATCAGAAAGGGTTATAATCCCCCCGGCATACCATTCGCCACCGCTGCCGGAATATTTTTCATACAAAAGCAGTGATGAAAGCACCAGAAGTATGGTAACTGCTGCAACCTGCAACAGGTTTTTCCATGAGAAATCTGCTGATATTTTTTCCCTGACCTGCTGCTTATCCAGGAACCTTTCAAAATGACCCATTTCCGGCTCCTCAATGTCAAACTCATCCCGGTGGTTTGTAATATATTTCTCTATTCTTTTCATTGCTGACCTTTGTTTTTAAGCATGTTGCAAAGTTTGAGGCGTGCCCTGGAATACTGAGACCTTGATGTTGAGGCAGAAATGCCGAGTATTTCTCCTATCTCCTCATGGTCAAAACCTTCAAGAAGGTAAAGACTGATGATTATCCTGTATCCATCGGGCAGCATATTAATGCATCTGTGTATTTCCTCAACCTTCAGGCTATACTCATTTTCTGATTCTTCATCACTTTCTGCCGGCAGGTCTGTGCTTTCTTCCAGAGGAAGAAGGTCAAGCTTCTTTTTCTTCAGGGAATCCAGTGACCTGTTTATAACTATCCTTTTCAGCCATGCACCAAAGCTAACCTCCCCGCTGTAACTGTCTATCTTTTCAAATGCCGAAAGAAAGGAATCCTGCATTATATCCTCGGCTTCCCGGGAATCGTTTACAATACGCAGGCTTATATTATACATGTTCCTGTAGTACAACCTGTAAATCTGAAACTGCGCCTTTATATCCCTTTTTCTGCAATTATCTATAATATCCTGATGGATATTTTTATAGACAGTTTTGCTGATTTTCATAATAACTACTTTAAAGACTGGGTTTTTTATCGGTGTGCTGCATAATAAGATAAAAAAATTTGCTTTTGGACAGATGCAATAGTTCGCGGGTGATGACCTGCTACCCCGGAGGGATGGCTGCGAGGTGGTCTGTCAGCTGCCCTTCCGTGCTGGTGTAGGATCTCATCAGGTTGGCAGTCAGGCAGGAATGGACCGGGAGAATTATTAGGAAATCGCCCGTTTCAATGCGGCTAAAAAACTCACTGTCACAGCTTATTGTTCCATGTTCCTGCGACACCTTTGTCACATAAGCGCCCGGTACGGGAACTGTCCATCCGCCTCCGGGATCCGGACTGACCACCTGGCCCCATATTTTCCTGCCGTTGGCCAGCACCATGTATTCTTTTGAAAGATGCACCGCCCCTGCGTAAACAACTATCTCATTCCTGTCGGCGTGCCGGGCTACAACAGGGGCAGCAAGGGCTACGGCTACCTGTGACGGCTTGCAGGAGCCAATATGACACTGCGACAGATCGTAAAAAACATAGTTTCCGGGGCGTATCTCGTCTATTCCGGTGAAATTTTCCGATATGCTGCATGAGGGTGTGTCGCCGGTTGAAAGTATCAGGCCGGGGAACTGATTGATATACCTGTTTTTAAGCTCAACCAGCCGGGCATTGCTTTGAGCATGGATCCTTTCAATTTCCGATGGTGCGGGAGAATGGTATGTATGGCCGTTGTGTACCAAAAATCCGGTAAAAACCAAATTTTTACTTTTCCTGATGATCCGGAGAATATGGTCAATTTCGCTTGTATTATCGTGGTAAATGCCCGTTCTCCGGTACCCGGTGTCAGTTTTTATATAAATTCCCGTCTCCGCAACGGCCGACTGTTTAATGAATTCTGTGGTTTCCGCCGAGCATACGGTAAGGTGGAGATTAATTTTTTTTGCAAGTCTGTTTGCAGTATCCATTTCATGCCTGTTGAAGGGAAAGGCCACGCAAATGTCATCCCAGCCATGGTTTGCAAAATATTCAGCCATGGTCATGGATGACACGGTGATACTGGTGGTGCCGTAATCCCTGAACCATTCCCCTATGGTGGCCGACTGATGGGTTTTGAAGTGGGGCCGGAGAACCAGGTTGTGTTTTTCGGCTTTCCCGGCCATAAAGGCTATGTTGCTGAGGCACTTGACTTTATCCAGCAGCAGAAGCGGCTTTGTTATTTTAGGACCCTTCATGATCGTGCTTTTTTTTCACTTTCTCCCGGTATGCCTTAATATTGCTCCATGAGAGCAGGATGAAGAGTATTCCGGCAAACGTAATTAATATGTCTGCTACTATCCCTCCGGTATTCAGAACTTCCCTTCCGTTATCTTCAATATATAATCCCTGGGTATACAAGCCGAACCCGGCTGCAATTATAATAAAAATGCCCAGGAACAACAGAAAATAATCAAGCAGATGAGAAAGCAGGCTGGTTGTCCTGTAAGCAGACGACCTGCGGAATTCCTCAAACCTCATCCTTGCCCTGTGTGCTGCCCGCATCCTGGCCTTCTGCTGCTCCCCGGCCATCCACCTGCGGTAATATTCGTCCTGTGAAACCCGGTTGGCAGAACTACCCCTGGAACTGCCGTGAAGATTCGTCAGATAGATATAGGCTTCGTTTATGTCAATAAACCGTTCGTGTGCTCCTGGTGATTTATTTATATCAGGATGACAGGCTTTTGCCTTCCGGCGGAAGGCATTTTTTATTTCTGCAATATCTGCATTTTCTGAAATGCCCAGAATTCTGTAGTAGTGCGATGCATTCATTCCTGAACCTCCTCATCTTCTTCATCCTCCCATTTGTATCTTTTTCTTTGGGGACCGTGGTGCCTGTAAAAAACGGCAAGCACAAAACCAGCAACGGCTCCTGCAAGGTGAGATTCCCAGGAAACACCTTCCACTAATGGAAATATTCCCCATATCATGCTTCCGTACAAAAATACAACAATTAAGGAAATTGCTATCAGTTCAATGCTTTTGCGGATGAACCCGCTGAAAAAAAGAAAAGAGGCCATGGCATAGATCAACCCGCTGGCTCCAATATGATAAGCTTCCCTGCCAGCCAGCCAGACCAGGATACCGGTTGCTACCCAGGAAAGGAAGACAACTCTGAAAGCAACAGGACTGTAGAAATAAAAAACGGTGGTGCCAAGTACCAGGACCGGTCCGGAATTGGAGAACAGGTGAGCCAGGCTTCCATGAATCATTGGCGCGAAAATTATTCCGGGCAATCCGGGAACATGCCGGGGATAAATACCTATAATGCCAGGGTTGAGACCAGAAATAATTTCAATAATTTTAATTCCCCAGATAATTGTCAGGAATATTAAAGGATAGAAAATACTTTCAAGGAATTTTGTTTTTTCCTTCATGCAGGAATGGATTGCAATTCTCTGATTTGCCGGACTATATTGATTGCGGGCAGCTGTTATTGCCTGATATTCCCGGGTGCCTGACTTTCATAGTGCCTCTTTATTTTGCTAAGATAATAAATACTCCAGAAACTATTACGTTTACGTGTGATAATGGCACTTCCGCAGGCAGGGGTTTATGGTGGCTTCTGTCACTGATTGCTGTTATTTGGCCGGTCTGCTGAATTCACCCTTGTCCACCCGTTGATCCAGGAGATGAACATAAAGATAACCATTATCATTCCGGCAACCATGATCGACCACCACACACCCAGGTTGATAACGATAAAAGGAGCAGTCGCAGTAATCAGTCCCCCGCCCAGAAACGGTTCATATAACATCTGTTTGAATCCGAATGCCTGGGCTGTATCCGTTTTGTAGTTAGGATCAACAAGTCTCAACAGGAGCAGCCCCATTGCTGTCACACCGCTTTGCATTCCATATTCAGTTACCCCCCGTTCAAGCCAGTTGTACGGAAACATTCTTGGCGCCAGCACAACCAGGCAGAAGAACAGCCAGGCAATGCCCACAGCCATCAGTATAAGGAAAGGCCACAGATTTGCAATGAAGAGATCCAGGCGAATAGAGGCAATGGCTGCCACCACCAGCACATCAAGGGAAAAACCAAGGATACGTTCGAAGCTGCTCCTGTCATAATAGTCGTCAACCTTCAGGCGGACAGAGAGGATCTGTATTACCATACCCCCCATCATGGCCAGGGGAAACAAGGGGAAGCCGCTTACCACAGGATGGATCTGCCTGACTCCTGCAAGCATCAGCCAGCCCAGGAGTATCGCCAGCACGGTAATGGCAAAATGGAAAGCCATTGGTTCTATTGATTCCGACGCCACGGTTGCCCTCGATATGGGAAAGCGATATTGTTCCGGGATCAAACCCTTCTTCTTGTATTCGGGAATCCCTTTGGATTTATCCAGGTTAACACAATACCCCTTGCGGATGGCAATGTTGATGTAAAAAATTCCTCCCACCACAGCTATTATGATGCCTACCGTTGCTGACATCTGGGCAAGGTCGGCCCCTTCGGGAAAACCCATTTGTTCGAATACCGTGCGCATGCCTGCCGCAGTACCATGACCACCGGCAAAGCCTATCTCAAGTATGGTGGCAAAAACGGGAGAGACATCAAAAAAAGGTATCAGCACAAGAACTGTTATCAGCAGCCCGAAAAAGTATTGCCCTGTTCCCGCTATCATGCCAAAACACAGCTGACTGCCTCCCTGTGCCCATAACGTACGGATTCCCGGTACAGCAACGCCGAGAAATAGTGTTGCAAAAACAAAGTTGATCAGGATACCCGGTATTTCCCGCCATGTCTCCAGAATAAAGGGGGGGAGGATATCGATCATATAAGGGCCGCAAAAAAGGCCCAGAAATCCGCCGATAATGGAAGCCGGCAGAAAAATTTTCTGGAACAGCCGGATTTTTACGCGTAATATCTTGCCGGCAAGCAAAAAAACACCAAGTATACAAATACTAAAAAACGCTCCGGTTAATCCCTCCATAACAGATTTTTTTTTGACAAAGAAAATCAAAAATGGAGAGATGGCAAGTTACAGGGCTTTTTTTCGCAGGTAAGCAGCAATTTTTGTTTTACCGGCTGCCTGTTTCTGCCAGGGTTTTTGTTTGCGCCGCTTCAGATAAGCCCGTTTTCCCTGCTTTTCAGGTCATCAATCATCTGATCCGGCCAGACACTGGCCTGTACCTGTCCGATGTGAGCCTTGCGAAGCAAGAACATACACAGCCGGGATTGTCCGATGCCGCCTCCCATGGTTAGCGGCAGCTGGCCTGAAAGCAGCATCCGGTGAAACATCAGCTCTTTTCTCTCCGGGCAGTTCCTCTTTTCCAGCTGCAGCAACAAGGCACCCTCGTCCACCCTGATCCCCATTGAAGATATTTCAAAAGCAGCACCGGTAACCGGGTTCCATAAAAGGATATCACCGTTGAGTCCTTTATATGAACCGGTGGAGACTGTGCTCCAGTCATCATAGTCAGGTGCACGGCCGTCATGGATGGTTCCCCCCGGAAGTTCACCCCCGATACCTATCAGGAAAACTGCACCGTATTCCCTTGCCGCTTCGTTTTCTCTCTGTTTGGGAGTCAGCTCGGGATATTTAAGGAACAGGTCTTCAGAATGAATAAATTTTATTTCCGGTGGCAACAAAGGCTCTGTGCCTGCATATTTTTCACATACGGCCTGTTCGGTCATTTTCATTGCATGATAAATGCGCCTGACAGTATCTTTTAAATAGGGCAGTTGTCTTTGTTCCTTGGTTATGACTTTTTCCCAGTCCCACTGATCAACAGAGACCGAATGCAGGGGACCCATCACTTCATCCGGCCGGAGCGCCTTCATATCGGTAATAATTCCTTCACCTGCCTCTACACCAAGCTGGGCGAGCCGGTATCGCTTCCATTTCGCCAGGGACTGGACGACGCTGATATTCTTTGACGGCATATCTTTCACATTGATCTTAACCGGCCGTTCAATACCATTGAGATCGTCATTTATACCCGTATCTTCCGCAACAATCAAGGGTGCTACTGCCTTGAAAAGATTCAGTTGCTCGCTCAGCAATGTGGAAAAAGTTGTTTTTATGAGGTCAATGGCCTTTTCTGTTTCCAGCTGACCCAGGCTTTGCAATACTGTTGCTTTTTGTGTGATTTCCATTTTTTTTTTATTATGTGGTTTATACCGGAGAAAAAACTAAAAAAAAAAGCCCCCCGTTTTGCGGAGGGCTTTTGTGCTTTATTGCTTTATCTGTTTTGCTTACAATTTACACATAATAACCTCCGTGCTTCTGAACGGATTATTGTTCAAAGCATTATTATTGAGATTATTATTATTAATTGCAGTCATGTTGTATAACATATTTTATACAAAAGTACAATCTATTTTAAGATTACCAAAATATTGCCTTGTTTTTTTTAGTTTAATTCAAAAACCCACATCCTTACAGGGGATGGTCATGTCCTGGAGGGACTTTGCCTTGAAGGAACATGTGCTTTGGAAAAGTAAAAACGCCAGACAAATGCCGATATTGTAATTCTCAGGCATTATTTTGAGCACTAATAATTTACTTGGAGTTGGCATAAATTTTTGGTAACTTTAATCATACTTATTGTTTAAAGATCAATATGCTAAGTTATGTTAAACTTAAAAATTGCATGTGATGAAAAACAGTAATTCCCTGATAAAAATTTACAGTTTCCTTATGATTTTATCAGCCCTGTTCATATCATCGCGGATCACTGCCCAGCAACATCCCGGCCAGCAGTTACCCGGGTCAAACGAATACTCTGATGAGGAGCTCAAAACATTTTTAAAAGCCGCAAAGGAGGCGATGCCGCTCCAACAGGAAAGCCAGATAAAAATGGTCGAGGAAATTGAGGAAAAAGACCTTTCCGTGGAGAGGTTCAACATTATCCTTGAAGCTCATACCAGGGGACAGGAGGTGGATGCATCGGAGGAGGAGCTCGAGTCTTTTAATAAAGCCCTTGATGGTATCCAGGATATTCAAATAGAGTATGAGGATAAGATTGTAGGAAAAATTGAGAATGAAGGGTTATCAGCCGAATTGTACCAGGCGATTTTCATATCTTACCAGCAGGATCCTGAATTGCGGATGAGAATTGATGCACTTTTGGAAGCAATGGAAGCCGATGGTGAACTGTAGCCCTGAATAAAACCTGTTTAGTAAATGAGCCCGGCAAATAAGCCGGGCTCATTTTTTACAGGGTTTTTTTTGTACCGCCTTATTTCCTTATATAGAGTGTTTTAGTGAAAGATGCTGGGTTTCATTTGTTTAAAGCCTTGGAGTTATAACATGTTTTCAATAATATTACACTTAACAGTTCGTTGATTAAAGTATGTTGAATTAAAGTTTAATGTCTATGTTTATTAAAAGAAAGAATTCTTTTTTAAAATTTTTCAGTTCCTTAATGTTAATATCAGCCTTCCTGTTGTCTGCGCAGGCTTCTGCCCAGCAGTTGCCCATGCAGCAATCCCCGTCCCCCGCCGAATATTCTGACGAGGAACTTATTGTTTTTGTTAATGTTGCTCAGAAGGTGCTGCCGTTGCAGCAGGAAAGCCAGATGAAAATGATCGGCGAGATTGAGGAAGAAAATCTTACGGTTGACAAGTTTAATGAAATAATGAATGCCCATAGTACCGGCGGTAATATTGAGGCTACCGATGAAGAACTTGCTGCCTTTAACAATGCTATCGAAGGCATACAGGAAGTACAGGCAGAATATGAGGTTGTTATTACCGAAGTAATTGTCGAAGAAGGAATGGCTCCTGCAAAATATCAAGAGATAATTACCAGTTACCAGCAGGATCCTGAGCTGCAAATGAGGATCAATGCGCTTCTTGAAGAAATGCAGGATTAAAAAGGATACCCTATTGCCAGGTTAAATACCAGGTGATCACGTCGCCACCGGGAGTCGAAAGGCCTTACCGGCTGAAAATAATCCCCTGCCGCATCACGCGGATCGAACAGGGGAAAAGCAAGGTCCAGCCTGAGCAGGAAGAAAGTGAAATCAAGCCTTAAGCCCATACCTGTACCCAGAGCTATCTCTTGCAGGAAGCCGGGATATTCGAATCTTCCGCCCGGAACATCTTCATCTTCATAAAGGTTCCAAATATTTCCGGCATCGGCAAATATGGCGCCTTTGATTATATTACTGAAGGCATAGCGGAATTCCATGTTCATTTCGAGTTTTATCTCACCGGCCTGGTATATATTGAATGCAGTTTCCAGTTCTTCGGGGGGCGTGTACGATCCCGGACCCAGTCTGCGGGGGTGGAATGCACGTATACTTTGTGTTCCGCCGATTGTAAAGAGCTTTGTATAGGGCAGGCTGGTTGAATTTCCGTAGGGTATACCGATCCCGGCGATAAACCTTGTGGCGAGCCTTGTGTCGCTGCCTATATTGACATAATAACGAAAATCGAGATCTGCCTTTCCATACTGCGAAAAGCTCTGTCCGAATATCTGACGGTCACCTTCATCATCTGCACCTCCGATGCCCAGGTAATTGCTGGCCATCCAGAGTGAATTGCCCGCTACATCCAGGTTCAGATTAAAATACCAGTCCTCGTTGCTGATCCCGTCAAGCTGTGAATTATACAGATAGGAATATTGTGATCCGAGGATGAATTGTTCAAATAGTCCTCTTCTGAGAAGCGCATCACGGTCAAAAAGTTCCTCGTATTCCGGGGCAACGGACCCAAGCCCGAAAACATTGAAAACAAACGGCGTTAACCTTTGCTGTGTTCTTAAAGAGGGATTCCATAAATAGCCGAACTCCGACCTGAAAGAGGCAAGGCTGAAGGCATCGGTGCGGTTCAGGTAGTTCAGCGACAGTGACATCCGTGTTGCAGGTATCAGCTCGGGTGTTATCCATCCAATGTCGAAAGGCACCAGCCTGGGAATCTTCAGTTCCGTTGTTATTCCTGCTTCTATAGAATTAACCCCTGATTCACCCAGGAGCGTTTCGAAGGCTCCATCGATGCTTATTCTTAATTGCTCTGCTCCGCCAAGCAGATTCCTGTTCAGGTATGTTCCGGTAATGCCGGGACCTGCAAAATCATTGGATTTTGAAACTCCCCTGAGTTCCGTGCTGACAGCCCTTCTTTCAAGCGGGATTAGCATTATTCTTGCATCAAGATAATTGTTGCCCGCATTGTTAACGACAGGGTTAAAACGGAGATTCACGAACCTGAAAATTTCAAGCCCCATTAAATAGGAGAGGGTGCGCCTGCGGTCCCTGTTGGCATATATCTGTCCCTGTTCAAGAAAAACAGCCCTGTTCAGGACATGCGGCTTCAGGTAATCTTCCCCGGCAACAATATAAACTCCATCATTTATTTCTTTTTGTGGCTCCTGACCAGGCTCTTCAGACATGCCGGCTTCCTCATCAGGATGTTCAGGCACACCGCTTTCAGGGGCAGATTCTTCAAAACTGGCCGCTCCCTGCCCGGTATCTTCAAAATCACCGGTTTCCCGGCCGCCGGTGTCAATGTAAATATTTCTCATCGTATAGCTCCTGAGTGCCATTGGCGGTGCAGCCGGTTTTATCCTCAGGTAAAGGTCAACCAGCCTGTCTCCGGCAGTGGTGTCGGCGATGAAGATCAGGTAATCGGGATGAAAGTAAAAATAACCCAGTTCCTTTAAATACTGGTCAATCCGGTCTCTTTCATCTCTCAGGGACTGCAGCCGGTAGATCTGGCCGCTTTCCAGTATGCTTTCCTCCATAGACAGGCCGATCTTGCTGACAACCGGAGTATCATCTTCAGGCATAAAGATACTTCTTATCCTGTAGGGAGGCTTCACCGAAATATGATAGTCAACAGAAGCCCTTCTGGTCTTTTCCCTGACCTGGTAGTCAATTTCCCCATCAAAATAACCCATGTTGTAAAGCCGGTTTTGCATAAGTCTTGCAGTCCGTTCGGTATCAACATCCTCAAACAGCACAGGCGGGCGGCCGAGGTTCGTCTGTATCCAGTGATCAATTCCGCTTCCACCGGTTTCTCCCATAATATTGTATATCCACAGCCGTGGCCTTGATATCAGGATCCTGGTATTGGGATCGGGCCTGATGACAGCCTCGAGTTCTGACTTCACTTCTTTTTTATTTGGAATCGATTCATCAACCGGTTCAACGCTGACACGGCTTCCCGTATACAGGACCTGGTTTTCGTCAAGCTGCCTCAGGCCTGTGCATGACCCGGAAAGCAACAGTGCCAGGATAATACAGATCATACCCGTATTCCCTTTGAGGTTGCAGGATTGTATCCTCCTGCACAGCCAGGGGCCCGGTAATGAATTTCTTCTGATCTTATTTATATATCTGCCGTTCATGTTATTTTGCCTGCCGGAGGCTGATGGGAGTCCATCTGTGTAAAGAAGGTTAATCAATTTAATAATCAGGATAATATATTTTTAAAGTAATTTATATTCAGTGTTTCAGAAGTACGGAACCCGCATCAGGGTATTGCTGCTTCTATGCCGGGATCGGGAGGGCCGTTGACTTCTCCCAATCGTCTGAACAGATCCCTGAACCTGGTAAAACTCCTGGAGAAAACCAGTGAAACCCCCGTGGTGGTTAATTCTCCTTCGATCAGATCACCATATTCCCTTGTCCTGAAACCCCTTAAAAGAAGGTTGCCTCCGGGGGTCAAAAGATATTCAAGCATGAAATCACCTGCTATGTCACCCGGCCTGGTTTCCCGGTGTGTTTCATCCTCAAGCTCTATATTGCCTCCCACGACAACCCTGACCCTTTCGTCAAAAAAATCCCGTGAAACCTCAACCTGCAGTTCGGTTCTGCCAACAGCCTCATCTGCCCTGTTTACCTCATAGGATTCAAGGTCAAAAGTTATATCCACACCCCTGACATAACGATCCGACAAACGGTTGAGCTGTTGTGAAAGGATCTGGCTGGCTGATGATCTTGCCGTGGCGGCGATGCCGGGGCCTCCTCCTGCTGCAAAAGGACTTTCATGAATAAAGCTCCCCAGGATGAGCAGCGCAAATACCTGCTTGTTAAGCTCTGATTCATCTTCGTTAATTACATTTATTCTTGCCATAAGTGATCCGTCCATGGCACCACGGTGCTCGGGCGGCATATCCAGTGCAAAACTGATATCAGGCGACATGAGTTCTCCCTGCATGTTCAGGTAAACAAGGAAGGGAAACTGCCGCGTTCCCCTTTCTCCCCGGGGCTGATCACCATGCACAGACCTTAACAGCTCGTTTCCGCTTGTCCGCACCTCATGGATCGCAGTTATGTCAAGTTCCGCCTCCATCGGATCTCCGGTGAAAATTATATTGCTCCCCTCCCTTATGCTGAATCTCCTTCTTGCCACTTCATGAAAGGACAGCATGTATTCTCCCTCCACGATTTCATACCTTCCCGTAAGGGTTATTGCTCCGCCGGGATCAATGCCGAAGGTTAGCATGCCGCCTCCCTGGAGTTCAAGGTAATCACCAGCCGTTTCATCAATAATTACACTTAGTTTAGTTTCCCTGTCCAGTTCTATGTTAAGGCTTATATCCAGTATCTCAATGGCGGACCTGAGTTCATCCGGTCCCTCCCGTGCAATAACCAGCCGGTGGAAATCCTCCTGATCCGGTGAAAGGAATTCTACAACCCCTTCGCCCCCGATAGCCTCGGGTGCCATCTGAGGCACTATAAAGCTGAATGTCGAGCCTTCCCTCAATCTCAGCCGTCCTGTCACCGATGGACTGAGATGGCTTCCCCTTAACCGCAGATCGCTGTCCATTATTATGGTCCCGTAAAACATTTCTCCGCGCCTTGCAGGAAGGTCCATAAGCTGAAAATTGTCAGTGCTGAAATTGATATTGAAAACAAGGTTATTGAAATCCTCAATATTTATGGTGCCGTCGATGCCGGCAGTCCTGCCAAAGGAATCTTCTATTGTGAATTTATCCAGCCTTACCCATTGCCTGTCAAATATGATTTGTTCATCCTTGAGAAAGTATACTGCATTCAGCTGGTTGACCCTGAATCCGGCCCCGGTAAAGTTCATCTCCCCGGTGATTACGGGGCTGGAAAGGCTTCCTTCCACATGGATTTTTCCTGTAATAATCCCGCTTACATCCGTTATCTCATCTGCTGCGAACATTTCAATTAGCTGCATGTCAATATTGTCCAGAACCAATTCCATAACTACCCTGGGATCTTCACCGGGAAAATAGTCGCCACTGAGATATAAGGATGTTTCCTGGTGCTCCATGGCAGCATTAACAGTAATTTGACCGGGACCCGCGTCTTCTGCGTGCAGGCTTATCGTCTCAATCCTGTACTCAGCCCATTCCAGTTCGCTGATGTTCATGTCGGCCGTAAAACTGGTTTCACCGTAAATATTCCGTACCGTCATCTCACCATCAATTATACCGCCCCTTAAGGGCAGGATATCGTCAGCAAAACCTGTAATGCTATGAATATCAAGATGTCTGATGACGATATCGGTAATGTCATCATAATCATGCTCACCGGGATCCCTGCCGGATATGGCAAGCATGTTTTCGCCGTGTTCCATTATGAAATTGCTGAACTGCAAATGTTCCTGCCCTGCCACTATCAGGTTATCGGGGTGTATCTGCCAGTTTTCATAGTTAAGGATCAGGTTTTCATGATCTATGCTGAAATGATATAACTCCTCCCTGCTTTCCAGCAGGCCCCCGATCAGAAAAATATCCTGTTGCGATTCATCCTTAAATGAAAAGGCAAACTCAAGGTTTTCATTGAAGAAGCTTCCACTGATATCAAAATCATAAAGCGCTGTTTCATTAAGCGACAGGGAATCAAGAAATATTCCAAAATCCATTTTTTCCTGATCGGAGGAAATCCTGGCCGCAAAATTCCGCAACTGCATTCCCGCAATCTGAATTTCTTCCATAACCGCATTAAGGGAGATCACATGATCACTGCTGTTGTAGGTAATAAAGACCGACAGTGTATCATACTCTTCTACAGCCGGCACAAGTACCATATTTATCAGTTCATTAGGGTACACATGCATTTCCAGGTCAAAATTTTTATGCTCCTGTTCAACTGTTGCTTCTGCAGTTTCTTCCCCCTCTGCAGGCACTGACCCGTTGTTTTCCTCCCCCCCCGCATCATGAACGGTGAAATACTCCGACAGGTGATCAGTCATGGCCTGGGGAATGCCGGCCGGAGAAAGATTACCCTTATAGACTGCGCTGATAAACTCTGAGATTACCTCAAGAGTATAATCTTCGGGGCGTGAATCTGATATTATCTGCATTTCCGGGATAATATATAAATCCTTTCCTATTGCCATGTTGATTTCGGAAATGGCAATATTGCCGCTGAAGAAATCATCGGGAGAAAGGATAATGTCGGCATCGATGCTTGTAGCTACAAGCAGTTCTTCTTCCGATATCCCAAGCTGATCGAGCATGGCATATTCGAGATTAATGTTCGCCCTGGCGGTTGTGGTTTCCTTGAATAAACCCAGTGCCGCAATCAGGTCCAGTGACAGTGACTCATCCTGATAGCCGGTTGTGAAAGTTGCAATTGAATCTGAAAGGGCGAGGCCGATCCTTATATCTTCATAGGCGTGATCCATCACCATAAGTTGCCCTACAGTAAGCCCTGCATTCAGCTCCATTGTTTCCGGTTCAAGTCCACGTCCCCGGAAATCAAGTTCCAGGGAAAGCGGCTGCTGAAAGAGATCCATCTGAAGCAGCCTTGCAATATCGAATGAGCCGGAGCGCAGACTGCCTTCGAAATTTTCCTGTCCCGCACTGCCGGTCATTTCTGCCGTCAGTTCAAAATCCCCCAGGTCACTGTGAAGGAGGATTGCAGTTTCAAATTCCTGCTGCGTTCCGCGGAACCGGCCTTCTGCCTGAATGAAGTGCGGAAGGCTTATACCTTCAGGGTCCTGGATGTCGGGAAGATTTGCCATGAACACGCCCGGAACGGCCTGTAATTCGAACTCCCTGATATCAAGGAACGGGTTGTCGGATTCCGGTAAACCTGCCACATCACCCTGAATAAAAACCATAAATATCTCCGGTCCTGTAAGCCGCAGACTGTCAATTGACATGTTTGCAGGTGACCCGGTTATCTGGCTTCTTATTTCAACAGGCCCGGTATCAGGCCAGTTGAAGTAGTAGGTATTCATAACGGGGAGAAAGAAGGCAAGGTCGCTGTTTATACGGGTATCTTCAACGACCAGCAGCATATTCCGGTCAAAAAGATATTCTGCCGTAAAATCAAGAAGGTCTGCATCCATGTCAAAATCCAGGCCTATCCTGCTTCCGGCAGTCTGCATCAAAAGACCGATTTCTGCCGATTCAGTCCCCAGGTTAATGTCAAGACCCATATGATGCAGGCGGAAGGTTTCTGAAACCATCATGTTCAGTTCCTCCAGGTCAATACGAAGGTTGCCGGGGTCCACAAAAATATTTTGGGCAAAGAGGTTCAAGCTGTCCAGTGAGAAATTTCCCGGATCAAATGCCTCTTTTGAAGGAGGAACATTTTCCGGGCCAACCCTGAAAAATGAATTGCTTAACTCCAGGCTGCCGAGTCCGATTGTCCACTCCATTATTTCCGAAAAACGAAATTCCAGCTCCGCAGCACCCCGGGTAGTTTCGTTTCCTGCATTCCCCTGGGCATTATCAGGGCCCGGGGGTCTGAAAACCGAGGCGCTTAAGTTTTCTGCCCGTATTGATGCTATATCCACCAACTGATCTTCCAGGTTGATTGTCCCGGGTATCAGGTCCAGCAAAACTGTTTCCAGGATCATCCGCCCGCCATCCGGGCTTTCATGAGAAAAGCTGAAATCAGTTATCTCCAGTGATGCTAGGGAGATATCCGGTACAGGCACTTCCTCATCCGGCTCATCTGCCGGCCGGGAAGGCTCGCTTGCAACCAGCTGGATGTTGCTTTCATTTATCACGGTGTTTCCTGCATGATATCGTGCGTTCAGCAATTCAGACCCGTCAAGCGTGGTTTGCACGTAACCCAGGTGACTGTTGAGAAGGGTGCCAGAAAAATGATCTTCAAAACGGATCCTTATATTCCTGAGATCAACCCTGTTCAGGTAAAGGAACAAGGAGCTTTCATCCTCCTGCGGCGCTATTTCATTGCTTTCTGCTGCTTCCATTTCCTTTTCCTGACGGCCACCTCCGGCCTGGTTGCTGACGGGGTCATCGGAAAAGGCATCGGCAAGGAACTGGAAATTAAAAACAGTGTCGGGTTTCTCCCTGATTATAAAGGCGGTCAGATCTTCAATTTCCAGCGAATTGATGTGTACCCTGTTACGCAACAGGGCAGTCATAGTTATATCAGTATAGATTCTTCCTGCATAAAGGAGGGTGTCTCCTTCAGGGTCTTCAATATAAATCCCTTGTAATTCCACTGACCGCGGGAGCCGTATTGCTACCCTTTCAATATTTATCACCCCTCCTGTTTCTTCACTCAGGCGGGTGGCAATTATGCCCGCTACACGGGTCTGTACAGCGGGGAACTGCAGAACAATGAGAACCAGAAAGACGATGATAAGCAGGCTGGCGACCAGCCATGCCAGAAAGCGGAAAATTTTGATGGTATTTCTCCTGAATTTAACCCAGGGCATATTATTGACTTTTATTATAAATTAGATAAGCCCGATAAAAAAGTATAACCGATTTATAGGTATACCATTGAACAAGTGGCGGGAAGGATTGTTTATTATGTAAATATACAAAAAAATAAGGGGAACGCCTATCCTGCCTAAACCCGCAGCCTTGATTGAATTATAGTGTTCTGCTATACTACTTCCTTATAATAATAAAAAATTTTTAAACCAGACTGATTATGTTCAAGATAATGATTACTGTATTTTTCCTGACCCTTGGTCTCAATGCATGCAATAACGAAGAAATCGCACAGGAATTATTTGAATCTGAAGAATTGTCAATGAGCATCGATACGCTGGCCACCGGACTCGAGAATCCATGGAGCATGGCCTTTCTGCCTGACGGCCGCATACTGATAGCTGAACGTCCCGGGAGACTCCGTATTTTTGCCGACGAAGAACTTATGGATGAACACGTGCAGGGACTACCCGAAATATGGGCCCATGGCCAGGGTGGCCTGCTGGATGTGGTTTTGCATCCCGGGTACGATGATAACGGATGGATTTATATTGCATATGCCATGCCCCGTGAGGGTGGAGGGAATACTGCCGTTTCGCGCGGCAGACTGGCTGACGGTACTTTTACCGATGTTGAACTGATCTTCCAGGGCGAACCGGCCACCAGCGCCGGACAGCACTTTGGCAGCCGTATCGTTTTTGATGATGACGGCTACCTGTTCACCACCATCGGCGACCGTGGAGTCATGAATAATGCCCAAACCCTGGAAAATCACAATGGGAAGGTCATCAGGTTATTTGACGACGGAACCGTTCCTCCTGACAATCCTTTTGTTGACGATCAGGATGCCAGGCCGGAAATATGGTCCTATGGTCACCGAAATATCCAGGGGATGAGCCTGCATCCTGAAACCCGTGAATTATGGACGCATGAACACGGTCCACAGGGTGGTGACGAAATTAACCTTATTCAAAAAGGGCTTAATTATGGCTGGCCTGAAGTAACCCATGGTATAAACTACAACGGCACAATTATAACCGACGACACCACCCGTGTTGGAATGGAAGACCCGATCCTGCACTGGACGCCCTCCATAGCTCCCTGCGGAATGGCTTTTGTCGACAGTGACAGGTATCCTCCCTGGCAAAGTAATATGCTTGTTGGTGCACTTGCAGGACAGCATATAAACAGGGTGGTGCTTGAAGGCAATGAGGTCGTCCATACTGAAAAACTTCTCGAAGGCTTTGCAAGGTTCAGGGATATACGAATTGGCCCCGGGGGACATATATATGTGCTGACCGAATCTCCCGGTCTGTTCTTCCGCATAATGCCGCGGTGATCTCATTTTTTGTTATGCCGCCGGGTTTGGCTGATAGCATCCTTAAATGTTTAAAAATATTGATTATCTTGCATTGCTTAAACAACAGCAGTGGTTGATAATCTTTAATCATTATAATTCCCGGGCATGATCACTAAATTTTTTCTTTTTATAGCCATACCGTTAATTGTTTTTTCCTGCAGGCAAGGCAGACAGGACAGTACACAGGATAAAGAAGATATGATAGCCAGGATCGAAGCCCTCGAATCATCTCTTACAGAACCAGAAAAGATTTTTCTTGTAAATCTTGCATCGCTGTGCGGTAAATCGTTCCGGGGAGAGGAGACTTACATGGCTCCCGGCAGGGAAAGCTGGGCGGACAAGGACTTCGTAATGCATGTGACAGTATGCGAGGCTGACAGGATCTATATACCCTTTCACCTTGATCAGGACCGTTCCCGCACGTGGATGTTCCTTGTTGAAGATGACGGACTGCGTTTCCGGCATGATCACAGGCATGAAGATGGCACACCTGAAGACCAGACCATGTATGGCGGCTATGCTGACGGAAAAGGAACAGAATTCCGGCAAAATTTTCCAGCCGATGATTATACCATCGAACTTTTGGAAGATACTCTCGGGCGTGAATGGAGGGTTATCCTGGATGAGGATATGACCTCCTTTACTTACCAGTTGCTTTACAGTTCCGAACTGGTTTTCGAGGCAGTTTTTGATCTGACTTCTGCCATATGAGACCGGTTCCGGTCAGCGGGGCCTATCCAGCCCCGGAACAGGCAAAACCTGATTTGGTCGCTTAAAAATTAATTATATCCTGGTTAAGATTAAATAGTTTTTCAACCACTTTATGTTGTATGCAAAAAGCAAAGATCGGATTCCTGGGTGCAGGTGGCATTGCCCGCTCTCATGTATTTGCCCTCGATTCACTTAAATATTTTTATCAGGCACCGCCTGAAATTGAACTTGCTGCTGTGGCATCGGCAAGGGAAGAAAGCCGGAATTCCTTTGCCAGGGATTTTGGTTTCCAGGCTGCCCTGAGTACAGATGATTTTTTCCGAAACCCATCGATCGATACGGTATTTATCCTTGGGCCCAATAAGGTCCACTTCTCCCATCTTGAGGCTGCCCTTGCTATGCCTGCTGTAAAAAGGATATATCTTGAAAAGCCTGTATGTTCAAATCATGAAGAAGAAAAAAGCATTAAGAATTTCCACGGCGCGGCAACAGGAGATAAAACAATCCAGGTGGGCTTTCAGTTCCTGATGGCCTCATCGGTAAGGGAGGCACTTATCTGGTGGAGGGAAAAGGATTTCGGCAAACCCCTGCATTTCAGTTTTACACTCAGGCACAGTGACTACCTTCATTCCACTTACCGGGAAAAACGCCGCACCCGTCTCACACCCGCCCCCGACGGTGGTGCCATGGCCGATCTGGGTTCCCACGCAATCAGCATGATGGTCGCTTTCCTGGGCAAAGACCTTCAGATAATGTCTGCGCTGCAGTCCGGAGAATTTGATGATGTGCCTGCCGGTTCGGACCTGTATTCCGAAATATCATTGTTTGACCCGAAAACACATGCTGTCGGTAATGTTTCAGGCAGCAGGGTAAGTTCGGGCATTGGTGATATGATGGCCTTTGAAATATATGCAGAAAAGGGGGCTATAAGATACAATTCCTGGTACCCCGATCGTTTTGAGTATTTCTTTGAAAAGCAGGGTGACTGGTCTACCCGTTTTACCGGCAGTAATTTTAAACCCGTTACCAGCTTTCCCTCGGGTCATGTCCCTGCCGGATGGCTCCGGGCCCTTATCCACGCTCATTATGTTTTCCTCACCGGAGATGATGAACATGCCTTTGTGCCCGATTTGCATCACGGACTTGAGGTGCAGCGGCTGGTAAGGGAGACCGCGGCCAATATGGCACTGTTCAGGAAAAAAACCGGCATCAATGAATAAAATTACCTTTACCGCTTCAATGAATTTCCGGTAAGAAAATCAAGTTCAGGTCGTTTAAAAACCCAGGCTGTATGGACGTAGCGAGTTCCCGGATTATAGGCAATAGATTGGTATTTAGGAAATTACTGTAGCGGAGGCAACATTTGCTTCCTTTTTTTTTTGG
>SLJO01000272.1 GCA_007135095.1 Bacteroidales bacterium
CGATATGCCGCCCATATCCGCCGGATCAGGCCCGAGAATATCTACAGCATGCCTGTCAATCAGTTCCCGGAAATTTTGCCTCAGGTAAATCTGTTCGCCTGTAAAAATGGGGACCGTTGTGCTTTCGGTAAGCCGGCGGTAGTCGTCTGCCAGAACATAGGGTGTATAATCACCCGTCAGCATATCTTCCAGCCACATAAGGTTGTAGGGCTCCAATAAATTTGCCATCCTGATAGCATCCGACAGCATGAATCCCGGACCAAGATCTAATACCAGGTCAATATCATCCCCCAGTCCTCTCCTCATACCTTCAACATGGTCTGCCACCATTTTATATCCCGAAATTTTAACAGGCCCGCGATAATAAGAATACTCGCGTCTGCTGTCGGGCGACCTGCTGAGATTCTGGTAAGTAAAGTTGGGATCATTTCTCATCCAGCTGTGAAAGGCTATATTTTCCTTGATGATAGTAAATCCATATCCGGAGGCCTTGATCTTTTCTGCCCAATCACGATAGTGTTGCGGGGTTGTGCCTTCTACTGTGAACCGTATTCCTGTTCCATAACTTGAATAGGTGCGCACCTGATCGCGCACCTTTCCGCCCAGCAGTTTATAAACCGGCAGGTTGGCTGCTTTTCCGGCAATATCCCAGAGTGCCATCTCAATTGCGCTCACGGCACTTCCCCAGGGTTTAAAGCTCCCCATGCGTCTTATCTTCATCATCACCCGTTCGACATTGGTAGGATCCTCATTTAATAGATAGTCCTTATAGAATAACACAAAAGGTTTATACCCAACTCCTTTGGTCCCTACCGATTCAATTTGTCCATAACCGCTTATTCCTGCATCTGTGGTAACGCGCACCACAAGGTTTCTGCCAATCATGGCAACCCTGAGATCTGTAATCTTTATTTTTGAAGATGATGAAGATTCGGAAGGTGAATCCTCAAAACCTGTTGAAATTATCTCCTCAGCATTCTTAACCAAAAGGCCCAGGCCAAGACTTCCATATGAGGCTTTTTTAAGGAAGTTCCTTCGGTCTGAAGGATTGTCGTAACCGATAAGATTGGATTTCTTTTTCATTTTTCCCAAAGTTTAAATAGTGATTACCAATTCACTTCCTGAGGCATGCCGGGACAAACCATTCTGGAGGAATGACTGCCGGGTGTTCAGGTGCTGCTTTTTGCTAAAAGAAATAATCCCAGGGATGACGCTTCATTAGCCCCGATAATTATAAGCGGTCTTTCAGATATTCATCAAGTTCTGCCCTGGGCATTGGTAATTCTGAGCCAGGCAGATTATTCAGCCAGATATAAAAATCACTATTCATCTGATCAGTCCATCGGCTGTCTATCTGGCCCGTTCCCCAGTCGCCTGCACGAAGGCGCATTATTCCATACACGTGACGAAGGTTGCTTATTTCAGCATCGAATACTATTTCCTGTACCAGATATGCCGGGAAAAAAAGTGTTCCAAATTTACTTGCCAGGACAATATCTCCTGGTAATACGGAAACTTGCCCAACCCTTATAGGTGCATTGATAGAGGTAAGCATCATATCCTGTATCCATGAGGGATCCTGTCCCAGTATCCATCCATTAAAACCATCAATTGCCTCTATTACCTGTATATTCCTTACAGATCCCCAAAATATCACTCCCCGCCCGGATTTATCGTATATCGAACTGGCCAGTCTGTCGCCAATTAATGTTCCCCATGCAATCTTGCCATAACCATCTGCAACATATACATCACCATCAGTGAGCATATCAATAGGCCATGAATTTGATCCACCTGCAGTAGCATGACCTTCAGCCAAACCTACTTCTCTGATCAGTTCTGCCCAATCTGGCCGGTGAGGCATATACTGGGCTGTAACAACGCGCCCAGTCATGACGTTATCCCTGTCAGGTTTTATCATCATCCAATCCCCCTGGTATTGATTATTAAATCTATGCCCTCTGAGGCCACCCCATCCATGTGTATAAACTATGCTTTTTAGCCTTTCGAGCAAATCATCCGTTACATATGGTCTTCCGTCGGGTAATCGTTCTCCTTCCCATCGCGATGTCAAAGAGATTATATATTCACGGTCCATTGCAACCCTGTTAAACTGGGCATTCAGGCTAATGGTAGTGCAGATTAATCCTGCAGCAATTAATAAAACAGTTAGATTAATTTTTGTTTTTTTCATGTTCGGATTATTAAAAGTTGATTCAAGTATTTACTGAATGTATGGTTGCATTAACCTGGCCGATACTTTTTCATTTTAAGCCATGAAACCTTTCATAGATTTCAAATCCCATACGGCCATTATGATAGGGGCCGATCCATCCATCGCCTTTTCGGGCATTTGGGCGGGGAGTACCATCTGCATCAAGGTTTGCATACCAGCCGCCATGTTCCCTGTCAATCATATTGTCTCTCACATATTCCCATACTCCAATGGCAGCGTCAAGAAATTTCCTGTCCCGGGATATCTCGTAAGCATTTATAAATCCTACCACGGCTTCTGACTGTACCCACCAGGAAAGATTATCGCGATAGCGGTCTTCTCCAATTTTTTCATAGATCATCGCTCCATGCGGATTCATTC
>SLJO01000038.1 GCA_007135095.1 Bacteroidales bacterium
CAAGCTTCACCGATTACCGGTTTGCCCTCCGGCGCCCGGCGCGGGTCTTTATACCCCCTTAATCACTTCACCGTTAAGTATAACCTTGTCAATAAGGTTGCTGCCATAGGCGTAGGGGACAAATTCATACCCTGGGATTTCCCTTGTAATAAACAGATTTGCCTTTTTCCCCTTTGCAATTGAACCCGCTGTTTTTTCCACCCCCATGGCATATGCCCCGTTTATTGTTACGGCATTGATAACCTCCTCGGGAAGCATCCTTAGTTTAATGCAGCCAAGCGACATTATCAGCTTCATGTTTCCTGAGGGTGAAGAACCCGGATTATAATCAGATGCCAGCGCCACAGGCAGTCCTGCATCTATCATCTTCCTTGCCGGCGGATACCTCATGCCAAGGAAAAATGCCGCCCCCGGCAAAAGTGCGGGCATCGTCCTGCTGGCCAGCAGGGTTTCAATTTCCTCTTCTCCGGTAAACTCAAGGTGATCGACCGAAAGCGCATCGAACTTCACTCCTGCCTGGATGCCTCCGGAAAAATCAAGCTCATTGGCGTGTATCTTGCCCCTTAGCCCATATTTACTCCCGGCCTCAAGTATACGTTCGGTGTCTTCGACCGAGAAAAAGCCCCTGTCACAGAATACATCTATATAATCGGCAAGATCTTCATCAGCAACCATCGGGATCATTTTCTCCACAACAAGGTCAACATATTCTCTCCTGCGGCCTTTATATTCAGCAGGCAGGGCGTGGGCACCAAGAAAACTCGCCCGGATAGTAACAGGTGTTGATTCTTTTAGCCTCCTGATCACCCTGAGCATCTTGATCTCATCCTGCGGTGTCAGGCCGTAACCGCTTTTTATCTCTACGGCACCGGTGCCCATCATAATGATCTCCTTCACTCTTTCAAGGGATTGCCTGTATAGCTCATCTTCGGAGGTTTTCTGAAGAAGTTTGGCGGAGTTCAGTATACCGCCGCCCCTTCTTGCTATCTCCTCGTAAGACAGGCCCTTTATCTTATCTATATATTCAATTTCGCGGCTCCCTGCGTAAACAAGATGGGTATGTGAATCACAAAATGATGGAAAAACAAGTCCCCCACCGGTGTCAATATGCTCGATACCGGTATTTGACCCCAGGCCGCTGTAACCACCTTCAAGCTCCTGCATCCTGCCAAAGTCTTCTATCAGTCCGTCCTTTATCAAAAGCCATGCATTGTCCACAACCGGTAATACTGCCATTTCGGCTCCGGCAACCCGGGTAAGGGATGCACCCGGGGCCTGGACAAGTTTTTTTATGTTTTCTATCAGAAGCATAAGGTGTTCATGTTAATATATATATGTATCAGGAAAAGATTTTGCAGATATGGCGGAATGAAGCTGCATGAAATCAGGAAACCGGATGCATCAACTGTCAGGCTTTATATATAATGCCCCTACGAATTTACAAATAAATTACCGGGAGGCAAAGACCGGCAGCATCTCTTGTGCCGGTAAATAATAAGCGGATCACTTCATGTTGAAAAATATACCGGGCAGGGTCTACTTTAAGTAATGAGCAGAACCTGCACTTCCTTTACAGCCCCCTGAGCAGGTAACCAATCATTACCCCAAGGTAGTTGCCGATGGCATATCCGATTATCCCTACGGTAAGCCCGGAAACTATAATTTCCTTATTCTTCAGTGCCCCTGCCACAACCGGTACGAAAGGGGGAGAACAGATAAAGGCGGTGGAAGTGATAATCAGTGTGTCGGCATCAACCTTAAAGAGCCGCGAGAGAATCACCTGGATCAGCAGCGAACCGAACACAGCCAGGGTGACATATAAAAGGATCGACGGACTGGCAGCGACGAATTTCTGGAGATCGGCCATGGATGCCACCACAACGCTGAAGACGAGAATAAAATACATTCCGAGCTCAAAAGTCTTTTCTATCCTGTTGACCCGTGGAATCAGCGAGGCAAGTATGCCAAGTGTGGTAATCAGCAGTATAACTACTGCCATCTGGGAAGCAGCAGGCACCAGCAGGCTTGTTCCGCCGGCAACGGCAAATATCAGAACTGACAGCCCCAATGCCTTTAGCAGCGGAATATAAATCTGTTTCTGCAAAATTCCCCAATAGGGATCTTCTCCGTCAAAATTGCCATGTTTTGCCGATTCCGGGTCAGCATGCCGGTAGGCAGGAAGAAATTTCAGAAAAAACCGCTGACCGACCGACAGCATGAACAACAGGTAAAAAACGCCTATTACCAGATCATAGGTGTGGGTAACCACATATATTGTTTCATCAACATCCAGGGCAATCTTGATTGAAGCAAGGTTCGGAGTGCCCCCGGTGTAAACCCCTATCAGAAGTCCTGAAACCTTCCACAGGTCTGTAATGCCATCGCCCCTGAACAAAAAATATCCCAGTACTACCATCGAGATCACACCGGCGAGGGCAAAAACCATTGAAAGCATTGTTTTGCCCGCTACACTCAGCCATTTTTTAATATCTATGGAAAATAAAAGCAGGGGAAGTGCTATCGGGATGGTAAGTGTCGTTAGAATATCCTGGATTGCGGCACTGGATTCCAGGCGGGGCAGCAGGCCAATATTCCCCAGTGTCAGGCCGATAATATATGCAATTACAACTGCACCCAGTTTATTGACCCACCGGTACCGGTGGCATGTATGAAGGATGAGCAATGGGGAAAAGACATAGAAAATTACAAGGAAAAATGCTGCCATAAAATACTTTATTAAACAATGAAGGGCAAAGAATAGAATAAAAGCAGAAATATCCAAAAAACCAATGTTAATTCTTCAAACAGCAGCAGCAGTAAACAGGAGGCGCGGCCACCAGCAGGCAAAGCTTATATTTGTTGATTCTTCAAACAGCAGCAGCAGTAAACAGAAGGTGCAGTCACCAAAAGGCTTCATATTGCTTATATTTTATTATTGAAATATGGCAGGATCTAAAGGATTATTCTAAATTTGCGGGTATAAATCTAATTCATAGAAATAATGATGCGAAAAGTTATTCTGTTGCTCCTGGTGGTACTTGCCTCCTGCGGTTCGCGGACCGACAGCAGCATGGCTGCAGGAGAAGATCGGGCTGTTGTTGCACCCATTTCGGAACTCCTCTCAAATCCTCTTGAATATGACAGTAAAACCGTTAAGATTGAAGGCGTCATATCCCATGTCTGCCGGCATAGCGGCGATAAAATGAGGGTCCTCCAGGATGGTACGGACCTGAGCATACAGGTTATGCTGGGTGAATTCACCGGCAGTTTTGATACGGAATCTGAGGGACTGAGAGTGTCACTTACCGGACTCCTGGTAACCGAGGTAACCAATCTCGATGAACTTTCGGCTCACGACGAACATCATGACTGTGAAACCACCATTGAGGCAATTGAGGCAATGAAGGCCTGGGGGCTGGATCCCGATATCAGGACTTATATTACTCTTAATCATTACGAAACAAGGTAAAACTCATTGACCTGTGCAGCGGATCAGGTGTCTGCGAACCAGGTTTTTTGGCTATGCAAATACGTAAACTAAACAGGATACTGCACAGGGACATTGGCTATTTCTTTTTCGGGATGACCATAATTTATGCCGTATCAGGCATTGCCCTTAACCACAGGCACCAATGGAACCCGAACTACATAATAACACAGGAACAGTTCATAACTTCAACAGAGATCAGTGCCCCGCAGATTGACAGGGACTATGCCATTGAAAAGCTTGCAGAACTGGGCATAGATGCTGATTACAGAACACACCTGGTTGCCGGCGACAACTTCAGGATCTTTGTGGAAGGAGGATCGGTAAACATCAACCTTTCGGATGGATCGGGACAGCTCGAGATTATCAGGAAGAGGCCGGTTTTCAACCAGATAAATTTTCTTCATTACAACACACCCAGGAAATTATGGACATGGTTCTCTGATATTTATGCCGGGGGACTGGTTATTCTGGCAATTACGGGGCTTTTTGTGTTAAGGGGCAGGAACGGGATCACAGGCAGGGGAGCCTGGCTGACGGGAGCCGGGATACTTGTTCCCCTGATGTTCCTTTATTTTTATCTTTAACCCTTAACACTATGGACTTTACATTCACCTGCCATCCGCAAAGCCGGCAGTTTCGGTGTCAGCATTAAGTCCAGGGAACCCATTCATTCGCCGGGGCAACCGGCCTTTTCAGTCGCAGGGCCTGAAGCTCTTGTCATACTGGTGCATGGCTTCGGCACTCATGCCCATGCTTGAAAAACCGCCGTCGTGAAATAAATTCTGCATGGTGACCTTGCGTGTAAGGTCAGAGAACAGCGTTATGCAGTAGTCGGCGCACTCTTCGGCCGTGGCGTTTCCCAGGGGCGACATGCGCTCAGTGAAATCAACAAGTGATCCGAAACCCTTAACCCCGCTCCCTGCCGTGGTCATGGTGGGGGATTGTGATATGGTATTAATCCTGATCTTTTTATCACGGCCGTAAATATAACCAAAGCTCCTTGCTATGGATTCAAGCAGTGCCTTGGCGTCAGCCATATCATTGTAGCCGTAAAGGGTGCGCTGAGCAGCCACATAGGTAAGGGCCACAACCGATCCCCAGTCTTTTATTGCATCCATATGCCTGGCAACCTGGAGTATCTTGTGAAATGACATGGCTGAAATGTCGAGGGTTTTATGATAATAATCGTAATTGATTTTATCGTAGGGTATGCTTTTCCGCACATTTGGAGACATACCGATTGAGTGGAGGACGAAGTCTATTTTACCACCGAATTTATCAACAGCACCTTTGAAAACTTTTTCAAGATCATTTTCATTGGTGGCATCAGCCGCGATGACTTCAGCATTACATTTAGCGGCAAGCCGGTCGATATCGCCAAACCTCAATGCAACCGGGGCATTGGAAAGAACAAATTCAGCTCCCTGCTCATATGCTTTCTCAGCAACTTTCCATGCAATTGATTTTTCGTTCAGGGCTCCGAAAATGATACCCTTTTTATCTTTGAGTAAATTACAAACCATTATGTTATTTTTTCGTGAAACTGCTGCAAATGTTAAGGATAATGGCTTTCTACAGCCACGGGTGCCTGTTGCCCCGGCCGGTTAAAAGTTGCTGCAAATATACAACATGCCTGCTATAAGTGGAAAAAAGAATGGGTTTAAATGGAACGGGGCAAAATAATACATGCGACGAAGCCAATAAAGCATGGGTAGTACATGTAGTGAAATACTGACTTCCTTTAAAACAAGTAATTCAGTCCGATATACAAACCACCCCCGCCATCACGTTCATCCAGGGGTTTGCCGTAATCTATGGCAAGTATGAAATTCTCGTTCATGGCTGCCCTGAAACCTCCCCCAAGGGTCATATGCAATGATTCCTCACTTTCGCGGTATAAATTATCCATTTCTTCCCATCCAGGTGCATTGATCTTTCTCTGGTTTACAACCTGTCCTGCATCCATGAAGCTGTTCAGCGCCAGATAGATATTCTGGTTGAAAATCACTTTGCGGTAAAACTTCCACCGCAGTTCAAAATTGCCGAATACCATGCCTTCCCCGACGACCCTGTTGCGGAGCATTCCCCTCACGGTTCTTGATCCGCCAAGTCCGTCAGTATTCGAAGAAAGTGAAAAGGAGTTGATCATGTACGGCAGCATGTAAAAAGGCACTTCCCCGCCAAGGGTGCCCTGGTAGTTCAGCCTGTAGGCAAATGAAAGATCATTTTCAATCAGGGTAAGGTATTGCCTGTGGGTAAGTGAGATCCTGGAATAGCCGTAATCGCCGCTGCCCATAAAACCCGGTGCAGCAAATACGACAGCCTCACTCCAGATTCCCGTCATAGGGTTGGGCTCGTTATCACGGGTGTCATAAACAACGCCAAGCTTGAAATGATGCGTATTTCCCCCATCCTTCTCCCCGGGAGTAATTATGCCCGACCCGACATACAGATCGTACAGACCCGGTGTGTCAGGCAGCAGTTCACCGGGGTCCCTGCCATCGTTCAGGGCATCTATATCAACGGGGGCAATACCGGTGCTCATTAGTCCTATTCCTCCGATCCACCTCATGTGGCGCCCTGCCAGTTGTCCCTGGAAATCAAGGGTAAACCTGAACATATTCCTTTCGTGCCGGTAAAACATGCGGCTCCTGTAATCGTTATCACTGTCATCTTCCCAGATTGCATTATAGATGGCGTTATACCCGTTGAATCCGTAAAAATCAAGTGCCTTTTCGGTAAAATAACTCAGATCGGCGGTTACCCTTAAATTCGTTAAAAGATATTCAGAATCATAAAAAAGCCTGTTTACGCCACTGCCCTTGGTGTACCTGGACACCTCGGCATAGATGGAATGCTGGTACTGGGGATATGATGAGCCGTCACCGAAGTGATAAAGATTCACCAGTCCTCCATACTGAAACCCGAGATCGGAATTAAACGATATTGCCGGTAGGGCCCCGAAGGTCCACCCTGTCTTTGCCGGTTCGGCTTCCCCGTTCTGTGCTGTCATATTATTCGGGGAACTCAGGAAGAAAGCAAGGACCATGAGTCCTGCAGGGAGATACATGTTTTTATGCATACTTTTTTATTTTTACGATCGTCAAAAACAACATTACTTCAAAGTCAGCGATTACACTCCTCAGAATGCCCTGCCAGGCATAAATTCTCTGCCTGTTATAAACAGGGCAATATAAAAATTTTATTTAGCATATTATTGCTCTATACCGCAGATTTGGGTTATATTTGAACGTACCGGTCTGATTCTAAACATTATTACAAACTGAATCAACAACTTAAATACTTTTATCAGTAAATATTTAAATTAAATCATTGGTCTTTTGAATCTTGCCAAGACAATATTTCATTGATTTTGTTAAAATACTGAATCTGTCCTTATGGATGAACATATCAAACTACCCGATTATGCGATTATTGAAAAAAACGCTGCTGATTTCAGCCATTCTCATGGTTATTTTGCTTGCTGCCGGATGCTTTGTCGTAAGAAATATTTCAAGGAAAGCCCTTCCCGACTACCACGGGCAATTTATCCTTAGAGGCCTGAGCGGCGAGGTAACAGTTCTGCGCGATGCACATGCAGTACCCGCTATTTTTGCTGATAATGAAGATGACCTTTATCGTGCAGCAGGCTACGTAATGGCCCAGGACAGGCTATGGCAGATGGATCTGCTCAGAAGGGCAACCACCGGGAGATTATCGGAAATATTCGGAGAAGATCTTATAGATACAGACCATCTCCTGCGGTCACTGAGAATCCCCGAAAAATCGGCAATGATACTGGGCCGGACAGATCAGAGTATTATTAATGCCCTCACTGCATTTGCAGATGGTGTAAACCAGTTCATTGAACAAAACAGTGACAGGCTGCCCCCTGAGTTCCGTATTCTCCGTTACCGGCCTGAAAAGTGGGAGCCGCAGCATTCGGTCAACCTTACAGGATATATGGCATGGGACCTGAATATGGGCTGGTCGTCTGAGGTTATACTGCATAAGCTCAGGCAAAAGCTGGATGAGAATAAATTCCTCGAGCTGGTTCCTGATCCGCACCTGCAGGAAAAATCCATATACCCGGATTACATGGTTACAAAGGCAGAACTTCGTTCGGTATTACTTGAACAGTCCGCCAGGCTTCAGAATATGGGCCTGACGGTTTTCAGCGGCAGCAACAACTGGGCTGTCTCATCAGATAAAAGCACTACCGGCAGGCCAATACTTGCCAACGATATGCATCTTGGATTTATGGCCCCGGGCATATGGTACCAGATGCATCATATTATCGAAGGCGAGCTCAATGTTACCGGAGTGGTGCTGCCCGGGCAGCCTTTTATCATTGCAGGCCACAATGAAAGAATAGCCTGGGGAATGACCAACGTAATGCTTGATGATATAGATTTCTATCTTGAAACGGTCAGTCCTGATAATCCTCACCGGTACAGGTTCATGGGAGAATGGAAAGAGATGGAGGTTCGCACTGAAATAATAAAGACCGGAAAAAATTCCTCGGTAGAACGGGAAATTCTTTTCACTCACCGCGGACCGGTAATCTCAGGGTTCAAGGAGCTTGAGGAAGAGGTAATTTCAATGAGGTGGATCGGGAATGAGTTCAGCAATGAATTGCGGGGAGTTTACCTGCTTAACAGGGCAGGGAACTGGGACGATTTCCGTGAAGCTGCAAGCAATTTCATTTCAGTCAGCCAGAACATCAACTATGCAGATGTGGACGGGAATATAGGGCTGCAGACTGCTGCAGGAGTGCCTGTCAGGAAAGGAGAAGGTCTTTTTGTCGTTTCCGGTGAAGATGACACATATGACTGGCAGGGACTGGTTCCTTTTGATGAATTGCCTTACTCGTACAATCCTCCCGCCGGCTTTGTGATCTCTGCGAACAACAGAACAGTTCCTGAAGACTATCCCTACTATATAAGCAGGTGGTTCGATCAGCCCTACAGGTATGAGAGGATCAGGGAAATGCTTATGGAAAAGGAGAGGTTCTCACCCGCCGACTTCAAAAGGATGCTGGCGGATAAAAAATCACTTCTTGCAGAAGGGATGCTCACGGATTTGGTCGGCGAACTGCAAAATATAAATCAGCCAACCCGGAATGAGAGCCAGGCAATCGAAATGCTCTCTGAGTGGGATATGGTATACCGGCCCGAAAGTCCCGAGCCATTAATTTTTGAAAAGTTCTATAACCGGTTTTTTGAAAATATCCTGCTCGAAGATATGGGCGAAGAGCTCTACCAGGAGTTTATTGCCAACAAGATACTTGTCCGCCACATAGTTGATTTTACATGGAACAACAGGGAGTCAGCCTGGCTCAGCACAGGGGATTCTTCTCCGGCACCCCGGTCATTCGGGAATATAGTCCGCAAAAGCTTTTGTGAGAGTATTGAATGGCTGGAGCATAATCACGGGCCGAACCCCGGGCACTGGGCATGGGGAGATGTTCACCGGATGACCCTTGAACATCCCATGGGCTCGGTCAGGCTGCTGGACTGGCTTTTTAAATTCAACAGGGGCCCGTATTCGCCCGGGGGCAGCTTTCATACGGTATGCCCCTATTCTTACAATTATACCAATCCCTTCAGCATCAATCACGGGGCATCACAAAGGCATATTTATTCGACGGCCGATTGGGATGAATCACTTTCGGTAATACCGACAGGGACATCGGGAATACCTGCAAGTGATTATTACTGCGATCAGACTGAATTATACGTAAACGACAATTACAGTCCTGACTTTTTCTCAACCGGGGAGGTTAAAAAGGCTGCAAGGTACAGGATGAGCCTTATACCCCCTGATTTCAGCGGCAGGGAAGAATGACCGTTTTTTACCCCGCCCCGGTGGCCGAGAAGGCCCAACGGGCAGCTGTTTTTACTCCATAAGCTCCCTTGCATTTACCAGGGCTGCCCGGGTTAGTCCGTCGTTGCTAAGCATCCGGGCAATCTCGTTTATTCTCTCCTCCCTGCTAAGCAGCCTGATGCGTGTATGGGTTGCATTATCAACATCTTCCTTGTATACATGGAACTGCTGATCTCCCTTTCCTGCAATCTGGGGCAAATGTGTAATATTTATAACCTGCATATTTGAGGACATGCGTTTCATAATGTTTCCCATTTTCCCGGCTACCTCGCCCGACACGCCGGAATCTATTTCATCGAAAATAATGGTGGGAAGTGACCTTGATTTGGCAATCAGTGATTTCAGGCTAAGCATAACCCTCGACATTTCACCACCGGAGGCAACCCTGGAAAGCTCCATTGGCGGCGACTGGCGGTTGGCAGAAAACATGAATAAGACTTTATCACGCCCGTTCTTTGCAAATTCCGGCAGCCGGTGATGCTCCACTACAAAGCGGGCATTTGGAATTCCAAGTTGCCTGAGAAGGTTGACCATATGTTCCTCCAGAACAGGAATTGCATTGATCCTGGTTTCTGTAAGACTGTCTGAAACCAGGGTAAGTCTTTGCCTGGCCTCATCTAGCTTCTTTCCGGCTTCCTCAATACTGAACTCGTAGCCATTGATTTCCTCAACCTTTTCCCCCAGCTCATCACGAAGCGTAATAAGCTCTTCAACAGACTTTACACGGTGTTTTTGCTGCAGGCTGTAAATAAGGTCAAGCCGTTGGTTCACAAAGTCAATCCGTTCAGGGTCGAATTCAATTGACTCCTCCAGGCCGTCCAGCTCGCCGGAAATATCCTTGAGTTCGATCAGTGAACTCTCGACCCTGCTGTGCAGGTCCGATATCCTGGGGAAAAAGGGTTTAATTCTGCCCAGGCCGGAAAGAACATCACTCAATAGTTTAAGAAGGGAGTTCTCCTCCCTGTCGAATGCGGAACAGGAATATCCAAGGGTCTCCTTGATCTCGCCGGAATGGGTTAAAAGCTGAAGCTCCTCCTCGAGTTCCTGCTGCTCACCCTCAACCAGCCTGGCTTCGTTTAACTGCCCCAGCTGGAACAGGTAATAATCCATATCAGCACTGGCCCGGGCAGCGTTTTCCTTAAGTGTGGTGAATTGCTCCATTGATGAAACATATTCAAGGTATTCAGACAGGTAAGAACCAGCCAGGTTACTGTTGCCTGCTACGACATCAATTACATCAAGCTGAAAAAGACTCCCCGAAAGAACAAGGCTGTTGTGTTGTGAATGAATATCAACCAGCCGGGTACCAAGGTCCTTTAAAATATTAAGATTGACAGGCGTATCATTGATAAAAGCCCTCGATTTGCCTGATTCACCGATCTCCCGGCGTATTATCGAGAGGTTTTCATAATCAAGCTGGTTCTCCTCAAAGAAATTGCTTAAACCGTAACCTGAAATATCAAACTCTCCCTCAATTATACATTTGCGGGTCTTATCCTGGAGAACGGTGGTATCGGCACGCTGGCCAAGTATAAGAGACATAGCCCCCAGCAGGATTGATTTTCCCGAGCCGGTTTCGCCTGTTATAATAGAAAGTCCGGCCGGGAAATCAATATTCAACTCATCTATAAGGGCATAGTTATTTACTGATAATTTACAAAGCATATATTACAGATGATTTGTTCACCTAAATTTAAACAAATTTTTAAGCTCAGCGGTCAATTAACCCGAATAATTCCGATTATTCAATTATCCGTGCAGATGGACCCGGTCCGTTTACGGAATTATTACTTCCCCTTGCTGCAGGGCACTTTATAATGAGGGACTGCAGATGACGATATGCACATTTCTTCCCGCAATGGTTTTAATCTTGACTTACTGTAGAATTCTCTGGTACTTGGGAGTGTTTGCAGGATCTATTTCCCGCAGTACAGTTGCAACCCTGCTGGCTTCACCGGGATTGGTTTCAGAGAAAACATTTATGATCTCGTCCGATTTTGCATCGAAAACAACCTGCATAAGATGCATAAAGGGATCGGGTTTTTCCCGGTATACCTTCTGAAGCAGAAAAAGACTTTCGGCTATTTCTGCCCTTGCCTCCGCAGGTCGGGAACCCATGCGGTCGAGTCCAAGCCTGTGATACCTGTAGTTGAACTCCCTGAGGGGGGCATATTTGGCATCCCGCAGATTGGAGGAAAGCCAGTACCTGTTACGATTGCTTTCAAATGATTTCCAGCCGCGCTCATTGGCATTCTGGGCATTGCTTACGATCGTTTCCGCCTTTTGAAAAAATTCTGTTCCCCCGTTAAATGAAAAAGAATCATAATCAAGGCCGATAATAATATAGGCATAGAACGCAAGTATTGATGTAAGGTTGGAGAGATGCTGGTTTTCACTGAACTCCAGGGTTTCGTGTTCAATATAGCGAAAGTGGAGGTTATTGTCGAGGTAATTGAACAGAACGGTATTATACGATGAATTATATACGGGCCTTCTGGATTGTATCTGAATCGTGCCCCGGAATTCATCGGAGGAAATTTCCTCTGTCAGATTCAGCATTATGTTCACCTCTATGCGTTCCTGATTGTTAAAAACATGGCTGGTCCAGTTCCGGCTGTTCATGAATTCGTAAATAGCACGCTGCAAAGTGGTGAATTTCTGTTTGTTGGTGCCCTGAATCTGATTGGTTACAACCTGTACATTACACCGCAACTCCTGGGCATTCATATACAATGCAGAAATTGCAAGGAAAAGCGTTGTCAGTATGATTTTTTTCATGCCTGTCCCCCATACTTTATTTTCATCAATGCTGATAAATGATTTACAATATCAACGGCTACTTCCGCCTTTGTCTTCATTTCATAATCAATAGCAGAACCATCGGGACTCAGGATGCTTATCTTGTTGGTATCACAATTAAATCCTGCCCCTTCATCCCTCAGCGAATTTAATACAATAAAGTCAAGATTTTTGTCATGCAGCTTTTTCCCGGCATTTACTTTCTCATTTTCGGTTTCAAGGGCAAAACCGGCGAGGATATGACCGGGCTGCTTGATCCTTCCGAGTTCTTTCAAAATATCGGGTGCCGGCTTCATCTCAATGGTATAGTTACCCTCGCCCCGCTTTATCTTGCTGCTTTTGGCAGTTAACGGCATGTAATCGGCAACGGCTGCGGCCATAATGCATCCGTTGCATTCCGGGAACCATTTCATGCACTCACTGTACATTCCGGCGGCTGTTTTTACCCTTATGCGTTTAATGCGGGGATGATCCGATTCAATTGATACCGGGCCTGAAACCAGGGTAACTTCCGCGCCCCTGACTGCCAGCTCTGTGGCTATGGCAAACCCCATTTTACCTGACGACCGGTTACCTATGTACCTTACCGGGTCAATTGGCTCATGGGTAGGCCCCGCAGTAACAAGGACCTTCTTTCCCGAAAGGGGAAGAGGGGAGTTTTTTTCGGAAAAAAAAGATATTATTCTCTTCAGAATTATTTCAGGCTCTTCCATGCGTCCCTTTCCGCAAAGACCGCTTGCCAGCTCTCCGCTGGAGGGTTCAACGATAATATTGCCCCTTGACTGCAGGATCTCCAGATTATCTGTAGTGGCGGGATGCCGGAACATATCCAGGTCCATGGCCGGCGCAATCATGACAGGGCAGCGGGCAGATAAATATGTGGTCAGCAACAGATTGTCACATATTCCATGTGCCATTTTCGCCATGGTGTTGGCGCTTGCAGGTGCACAAAGAAACAGATCGGCCCAGACACCGAGCTCCACGTGGGAGTTCCAGTGGCCGTCATCATAGGAGAAAAAATCGCTTAATACGGTATTGCGGGATAGTGTTGCAAGTGTAACGGGTGTAATAAACTCTTTGGCAAGCGGTGTCATCACAACCTTCACAGTTGCGCCTTCCTTTACAAGCAGCCTTGTCAGGAATGCTGATTTGTAAGCGGCTATACTCCCAGTGATGCCAAGTATTATCTTTATACCTTCCAGTTGCATATGGCAGACAACTTAATCAGTCTTCCAACCTGGTCGGATTGCGGTAATAAATTTCTTCATTAATGTATTCCTCCAGTGCCAGTAGCGATGGCTTGGGCAGGCGCTCATAGAATTTGGATATCTCAATCTGTTCCCGGTTCTCAAAAACTTCTTCCAGATTATCGGTATAATAAGCAAATTCTTCGAGTTTCCGGCTCAACTCATCTTTCATTTCCACGCTGATCTGATTTGCCCTTTTGGCAATGATCATGACAGTTTCATAAATACTGCCGGTTTCAGCATCAAGCTCCGATAAATCGCGGGTGATTGTTGAAGAGGGTGCTTTTGATTTCTTGTAATCCATAATAAAATTAATTAAGTTCTTGTGTCAGGTTTTCAGAGGGATAATCATCCAGTATGCTGAGAGATCTTTCAAAATAATCCCGGGCCTCACTCATATATCTGCTTTCAGGATATTCTTCAATAAAGGTATAGTATTCTTCCAGGGTGGACTGGAATCGCTCCAGCTGCCTCTCTGGTACTGATCTGTCGGCCAGACGAAAGCTTGCCTTAAGTATCAGAAACATTATTTCTTCGCGGTGTCTGGTTTCCGGGTAATCGGCCAGGCTGTTCTTAAATGCAATTATGGCAGCCGCGTAATCGCCCATGTCATAATATAACCTGGCCCCCTGGAAAGATTGTTCGAGAAGCTTCGCCCTCATTTCGGCTATAAGCTTCTGGGCCTCCCCTACCCTTTCACTGTCGGGATAACGGGTTATAAACAAGTTGAACTGGTCGATTGACCTTTTGGTGGTTCTCTGGTCAAGACTGGGTCTTGGCGACAATAAATAGTTGCAATAGGCTCTCATAAAGGTTGCCTCTTCAGCATATTCACTGGTGGGATAATCCCTTACGAAACTGTCAAAATGATGGGCAGCCAGAATATAATCGCGTCGGTGATAATAGCTTTTTGCAAGGGTAAAGCTCAGTCCGGCTGCTCTCTGGGTGCCCCTGTAAACAGGAAGGATCTGTTCAATGAGGGTTGCTGCCCTGACATACTCCTCATCCTCGAAATATTGCATTGCAGCATCATATTTCTTTTGAAAATCGTCACTCTTCAGAAGCTTTTCATATTCGCTGCAAGATGCAAGGACAACAAATAAAACAAGTACTTTAATAATTACCGGAATTCGGAACATTCTGTAAAATTAGTTATTTCAATCGATGCTGCGCAAAAAAATATTTTAAATCAAAATCAGACAAAAGTCGACGCCTGTATTTATAACCTGCAAAAGTAATATAATTTTGCCACAAAGCATCAGAGTATATTTTAGTAATTTTAGTTGAAACGCAAAAAAAAAACATTTATTTTGCAATGACAATTTATATGCCAATAATATAAAACTTCTGCCATGCAGAACAAATTAGATTACCCTGGTTCCTTTTATCTCAGGAACCAGCATCCGGGGCAAAATCAATTGAAATGATAAAAGCTGTTACATAATCCGTTAAACAACCAATTAAAACAAATTACTGTGGACATATTTGACAAGATAAAGCATAACATGGGCCCAATCGGGCAGTACATGAAAGAAGCACATGGTTATTTCACTTTCCCGAAGCTTGAGGGTGAGATTGGCACAAGGATGAAGTTCAGGGGCAAGGAGGTGCTGGTGTGGAGCCTTAACAATTATCTCGGACTGGCTAATCATCCACAGGTAAGAAAAGCTGATGCGGATGCCGCAGCTCAATACGGAATGGCATATCCAATGGGTGCCAGGATGATGTCAGGCCAAACCAGCCAGCACGAAGAGCTTGAGCGCCAACTGGCTGATTTCCAGGGGAAGGAAGACGCTTACCTCCTGAATTACGGTTACCAGGGAATGGTTTCAATAATTGATTCGCTGATGGGCCGCAATGATGTGATCGTTTACGATTCCGAATCACATGCCTGCATACTGGACGGACTGAGATTGCATATGGGAAAACGGTTTGTGTTTCCGCATAACAATATGGAAAACCTGGAAAAGCAACTCCAGCGGGCCGTTATTCTTGCCACAAAACAAAAGGGCGGGATATTGGTTATAACCGAGGGTGTCTTTGGAATGTCGGGCGACCTGGGCAAGCTGGACCAGATCGTTAAGCTCAGGGAGAAATATCCTTTCCGCCTGCTTGTTGATGATGCCCACGGATTTGGCACAATGGGGAAGACTGGTGCCGGAGTGGCTGAGCATCTGGGAGTTCAGGATGAGGTTGATGTCTATTTCGGAACCTTTGCCAAGGCAATGGCCGGAATAGGTGGCTTTGTGGCAGGTAATGAGATGGTAATTAACTACCTCCGCTATAACATGCGCTCACAGATATTTGCCAAATCACTGCCTATGCCAATGGTCATCGGGGCGCTGAAAAGACTTGAGCTGCTTAAAACAGAGCATGAGCTCCGGGATAATTTGTGGACAGTGGTTAATGCCCTTCAGACAGGGTTAAAAAACAAGGGTTTTAACATTGGAAATACCGAATCACCTGTTACCCCGGTTTTTCTTTCGGGCAGTGTTCCTGAAGGGACCAACATTGCACTTGACCTGAGGGAAAACTACAGCATTTTCTGTTCACTTGTGGGTTATCCGGTGGTACCAAAAGGGGTTCTGCTTATCAGGCTCATACCTACCGCCGTACACACCCTGGAAGACGTAGCTTATACCATTAACGCATTCGCAGAGGTTGCACAAAAACTCAAAGCCGGCAAATATGCAGGCGATAAAATAACGACAACTGTCTGATATAATTTAAAGCCGGAAAGTAAAACAGGACCGGCTGAAGGTTAGCAATCATATTTCCCTGGTACCAAGGTACCTTTCGGCATCCATAGCGGCCATGCAACCGGTACCGGCGGCGGTAACAGCCTGGCGGTAATGCGGATCCATTACGTCTCCGCAGGCAAATACTCCCTCTATATTTGTCTTGGATGACCCGGGCAGTGTCTTTATATAGCCCGTTTCGTCGGTATCCAGGTAATCTTTAAAAATTGCAGAATTCGGAAGGTGCCCAATGGCTACAAAAAAGCCCGAGACATCGACCCTGACTTCCTCCCCTTTACTGTTAATAAGCAGTACGCCGGTAACCACACCGTTTGTGCCCAAAATCTCACGCGTAACATGTTCATACAACACGGTGATATTTTTCCGGTTCATAACCCTCTCCTGCATAACCTTTGATGCACGCATGTGGTCTTTCCTGATGATAAGGTAAACCTTTCTGCATATTCCTGAAAGATATAATGACTCCTCAGCGGCAGTGTCACCTCCGCCTACTACGGCAACGTCAAGGTTCTTGTAAAAAAATCCGTCGCATGTGGCACAGGCAGATACACCTGAACCCATATATTTCTTCTCCGACTCAAGCCCGATATACTTTGCTGTTGCTCCTGTTGCTATTATAAGAGACTCTGCCTTTATAATTTTGGAATTGTCAATAGTGATTTTAAATGGTGCAGCAGAGAGGTCTGCTGCTGAAGCCAGGCCGAACCGTACGTCGGTGCCGAACCTTTTTGCCTGTTTGGCAAAATCCTCCATCATTTCTGGTCCTGTTATACCGTCGGGATAACCGGGGAAATTTTCTACCTCCGTGGTAGTAGTCAGCTGTCCTCCAGGTTGAAGGCCCTCATAGAGTACGGGGTTGAGATTTGCCCGGGCAGCATATATGGCGGCTGTATAACCGGCGGGTCCGGAACCAATGATAAGACATTTTACTTTTTCGGCTCCTCCCTCGGACTTTTTCTGGGTTTTATTGTCCGACAGGTCCATTTTCTTGAACATGCTCATTTTTTATACTGAAATTAATTTCAAAATTATTCTACGTCTGTTTACTTTTCTGAATAGTGTTATGGATTTTGTCCGGCTCTTTTCCGGTCGCCGAAAAATCATGTAAAATTACAAAGTATCCGGACAAAGCCAAACATGAATATCCATTGTTTGTTCAGGAGAACATGAAAAGGCGCGCTATGACTACAGGGAAATGACAAAACAGGTTACCGGAAAAGTTTGTATATCCGTATTATTTTTGTAATTTTGCCCAACACAAAAAAATCGGGGTGTGGCGCAGTTGGCTAGCGTACTTGCATGGGGTGCAAGGGGTCGGAAGTTCGAGTCTTCTCACCCCGACTTTAAAGAAACGCAATCAGTTAAATATAAACTGGTTGCGTTTTTGGTTCGGGTTTTCATTGGCTGTAAGTTTCAGGCCGGCTTAGCAGCGGGCATACCACGGCAGGATTGCCTGTAAATAACGTTCCGCGAAAGTGTCAACCTGATAGATATGATGCCGGTGATGATACACTCGAAAAGTGGTTACATGCAGTGGAGACCCGCTGTCCGGTAAGTGATAACCTGCAGAATATAACCCCTGTAAGGGTTGAAGTAGTTAATTGTGCAGAAGCTGTATAATCAGTTATACCAATTATGGTAAATTGGCTGAAACAGCCATCAGACCCAACCAGGAATGATGGCTTTTTTATTCAGCATCTAAAAAAAGACCCTTCTTGTAAAATCAATATTGGCAACGGTGTCTTCTTCAAATTTGCCCGGCCGTCCTATGGTTTCAATCACCAGCCATTTGTCGTAGCCGATATCGCTCAGTGCACGGGCAGCTGCATCCATATCTACCCGTCCTTCATCACTATACAGCAATGGCGATCCGATATTCTTAATATGTACCTCACACATGCGATGGTTGCCTATTTTTCTTATTTCTCCGGGAACATCATAACCAAAGCTGGTAGAATTACCGATATCGTAATAGACCTGTACCATAGGTGAACCAATTTCATCGATTATGCGGAGATTCTGATCGGCCGAGAGAGAATTTTCCATTCCCAGCACAACGCCAAGATCTTCTGCACGTGGCACGATCTGTTTCATTAAGGCAATTAATCTCTCAACGTCTTTTTCTTTCCATTTGTACTCGGGGAATGTGCCTTCAGAGGTGTTGATATAGCTGCCGGAGGAATTTCTTTCCAGAAGATCGCCATCAAAGAAAAAGGCTATCAGGATATTCTTGGCACCCAATGCTTTCGCTGCTTCCAGTCCGTCAAGGACATAGATGGCAGACTGCGGTTCCGTGGTAAGAGGCAGGTAATGAAGAATGCTGCCTACGGCTATGGAACAATACACTATGTTGTGCTGTTTGCCAAGTTCAATGTACTGCTTTCTGACGGCGCTATCCCTGAGCATCACATTGACAGGAGAGGTGCCTACACTAACCTGTATTGCTTCAAGACCCACGCTGGCTGCACGTGGCACAAAAACATCTGCCGGCTTACCGGGTGTAAATGGTGCGTCGGCAGTATGTCCCAGATCCCAGTCACAAATTCCTATACCTGCCGGCCCGGAACTGTTGCATGAAGTAATTAATGTTTCCGGCATACTTGCCATGATCGCCCCGGCCGTGGTTTTTTGAATGAAACATCTTCTGTTCATGTATTATGGTTTTGCTGTTCAACTTGCCGTGGAATTTTGCCCGTGGATATTATATCCCTAAAATCCTGCGGGCATTGCCCGCACGCAGGAGATCTTTTATTGTCTCGTCAGCTACCCTCTCGCTGAGTGATTCGATGCGCAACAGGCCGGTAAGGTAATCGAGTATCGGGGTATGGGTTCCGAATGCGAATTTACCTGCACCGTAAGTGCTTATAAGGTTTCCCAGGCCGGAAGTGCTCCTTCCGGAGGTATCCATCAGCGTATCGGATTTTATCATCAGGTCTGTATCTGCCTGGCTTAACCGGATATCCCCGGCAATATTCAAAATGAAATATCTGGCATCAGGCACTTCTTTCATGATGGGTATGACGTCCCGGAGATTCCACTCGGCAGTTATGTCCATCCATGAACGGGACCTGCTGTCTACCATACGCAGTGTTAAAGCCACTATTAATCCTTTATCCCTTGCATACCTTACAAGTTCCACGCAGGATGGATCTGTCAGATCATAGTCATGGTACAAGGGGTATAGACGGATCCCCTTTATGCCCATCTTGTTAAGGCATGTATCAAGATCATCCTTCCAGCCGGCATATACCGGATTAATAATGGCAAAAGGTATCAGGCGGTTATTAAAACTCCTGTCAGACTTTAGTTCTTCATTCAATTCTTCGTTGGCAGCCTGGGTGTTCTTATAGAATATGCCGTTCATATTGCTCACAACAGACAGGTCTGTTCCTGATTCATCCATTCGTGCAACCAGCTGCCTGCAGGAGTTGCAGCTTGTCTGGCGGAAGGGCCAATGGCCGGTGTTGGCATTAATATCAATTAACATGGTTGCCTGATCTTTTGAGAACATCATTGTAGTTGCAGAAAAATATTTTCTCCTTCTGGGCATCACTGAGCCTGGAAGAAAGGATAGTGCCGACACCCTGGAAATGGGAACCGTCAGTACCAAAAAACAACCTGTCCTCGCCAAGATACCTTACTGCAAAATCGACCGCATCAGCTTCATTATTACTTCCCGACAGATCTGCATAAACATTGGGGTAATCCTGAAGAATCCTGCAAGTGTACTCCCAGTCGCCCCCTCCGTGCAAATGGGCATACTGGAACATTCCTTCAGGGTATCTCTTTGCAACCCCGGCAAAATCTTCAGGTATTGAGGTATTTGGTTCGGTATTGCCGTACTTTGGCCTGTGGCCACCCATGCCAAGCCCGCAAAAGGCGTGAACCAGGATAATCATTTTAAGATCTATGAGTTTTTCGATGACAGGATAGAAGAGGGGATCATTGATTTTAACCTGGTTGTAAACTTTTAATCCTGTCATTCCCTGATCCATGCATCTTTTTATCTCCTCGAGTGATTCTTTACCGTAAACAGGATTCAGAAATGCCTGACCAAGAAACCTGTCAGGATATTGTTTCATTGCTTTTAAAACAAGATCATTACAATCCCTGAACTCCTGGGGGGTGGCTGATTTTCCGGAATATTCAGTCACAATGCTAGAAATTACCAGCTTTTCAATTCCCAGTCTGTCGGAAACTTCAATTAATGCTCCGGGACTGATATCCGGCCTGACGTGCTCATGAGTGTTGATCTTACGGTATTTCATCACTTCCTTCATGATATTGCCGGAAGAGGAAAAGGGACCCGCCGGTGGTGCTGAATCCAGGCAGCCTGTCAAACCGGGTATGCCGGCCGAGAGCATGCCTGCAGCCGAGACAGCGCTATTTCTGAAAAATTTTCTCCGGTTCATTTATGGAATCCTTTTAACCGCAATTTTTATATGCATTATCATGACTCTGTAGTGATTACCTGTTTTGTAACAATGAACGAAAACAGGGTGCCCGCGGATTTTATATCCCTAATATCTTACGGGCGTTCCCCGATCGCAGCTGATCCCTGGCTGCCTCGCCGCCTTCGTTTTCCCTGAGTGATTCGATACGCAACAAGCCGGTAAGGTAATCGAGTATCGGGGTATGGGTCCCAAATGCGAATTTGCCGGCACCATAGGTGGCTATAGCATTTCCCATATTTCCCAGTGATGCCCCTGAGGTATCAATCAAAACAGTTGTTTTTTTCAACAGGGCTCTTTCGGACTCATTGAGCACGAAAATATTTCCGACAACATTCAAAAAAAAGTATGTGGCATCCGGTACCTCCTGAATGACCGGGATCATGTCTCCCAGGTTCCACTGTATGGTTGTATCCATCCAGTGCCGGGGGCCCCTGGGATCAAACATACGAAAAGTAAACCCTACGATCAAACCCATGTCCCTGGCAATCTTCACAAGGTCAATGCAGGAAGGATCTGACAGCTCATAATCATGATATACCGGATACAAACGGATTCCCCTTACCCCCATTTTATTTACACATATATCAAGATCCTGCCTCCATCCGGCATATTGTGGATTGATGATTGCAAAAGGAAAAAAGCGGTCCTTAAAACGCCTGTCGGACATTAATTCTTCATGAAGTTCCTCATTGGCGGCCTGGACATTTTTATAGAATATACCGTTGAGATTACTTACAACTGATAAATCCACACCATACCTGTCCATCCTGGCAAGTATTTCATTGCATGATGAGTTCTGCATTTGCTGGAATGGCCAGTGTCCTGTGCTGGCATTGATGTCAATCAACATTATTGCCTGATTTCCTGAGTATGTTATTAAAATTATCAAAAAATATTTTCTTTCTCTGCGCATCGTTCAGATCTGAGGAAAGGATGGTGCCGATGCCCTGGTAATACGATCCGTCAGATCCAAACAGCAGCCTGTCTTCGCCAAGATGTTTAAGCGCAAAATTTACCGTATTGGCCTCATTGTTGCTGCCCGATAAATCTGCATAAACATTAGGGTAGTCTTTGAGCACCCGGCATGCATATTCCCAGTCACTTCCTCCGTGCAGGTGGGCATACTGAAAAATTGCCTCAGGATACCTCTTTGCAGCCATGGCGAAATCTTCAGGTATTGATGCATTGGGCTGGACATTGCCGTATCGGGGCCTGTAACCTCCAACACCCAGTCCGCAATGAGCATGAACAAGCATTACCATTTTAAGGTCAATAAGTTTTTCGATAACAGGATAAAACAGGGGATCATTGATTTTTACCTGGTTATAGATTTTTAATCCTATCATCCCTTGGTCGATGCATCTTTTTATTTCTTCAAGCGATTCTTTACCATATACAGGGTTCAGAAATGCCTGACCTAAAAACCGGCCGGGATATTTTTTCATGGCTTTTAACACAAGGTCATTACATGCCCTGAACCCTTGGGGATTGGCTTCTCTTCCGGGGCCGGCAGGTATAATACTGGAAATAGCAAGCTTTTCAACGCCCAGTCGGTCGGAAAAATCAATAAGGGCATCAGGACTGACATCCGGCCAGACATGCTCATGAGAATTTATCTTCCGATATTTCATCACTTCCTCCATTATATCGTAGGAAGCAGGCATTGCTGCCCCTGACCGCTGACAGCCAGACAATCCGGAAATGCTGCTTCCCATCATTATCCCTGTGACCGGGAGAGCAGTCTTTTTAAAAAAATTTCGCCGGTTGATCAAATTTGCCATTACCTGCCTTGTTTTTGGGTGACTGCCGGTTTGTCAGACACTGATTTGCACCAAATGTACATGAATTTTCCATTAAGTGAAAATCCTTCATGGCACAATACATTGCATGGGAAATCGACCTTCAGGTCAATGTATTTTATCTGAAGCAAAAAATAAAGCCGGTTACATGAAAAATCGAGGCAGTCAAATTTTACAAACAGGCAGATTTCAGTTACCCTACAAAGACTGTCTTTATATTGGTGAACTCCCTTATGCCAAAGTGTGAGAGTTCGCGGCCGTAACCACTGTGGCCGATTCCCCCGAAAGGCAGGCGCGGATCGGAACGGACAAAATCATTCACGAAGCAGCAACCGGCATTGATCTTTGTTTCAGCAATCTCCCTTGCCCTGGCGACATCACGGGAAAAAACTGCGGCACCCAGTCCGAACTTCGTGTCATTGGCGATCCTGATTGCGTCATTCTCATCAGCAGCCTCGATTATGGCAGCAACCGGGCCGAATATTTCTTGTTCATATACAGGCATCCCGGGTCTGACATTTGCAAGCACCGTTGGAGGATACCATGCCCCTGCCATGGCAGGTATATCACCACCCAGCAGGCACTCTGCCCCTTCGCCTATGCTCCCGAGAACCTGCCTGTGCAATTCGTCCCTTAATGGTCCGGATGCCATGGGCCCAAGATCATTATGTTCATCCATGGGATCTCCCATTTTCTTGTTTCTCATTTCTGCAACAAACCTGTTTTCAAAATCAGCGAGATGTGATTTGACCACGATAAACCGTTTGGCGGCAATACAGCTTTGTCCACCGTTTATAAGCCTGCCTGTCACACAAAGCGGTACTGCAGTGTCAAGGTCGGCATCTTCAAGTATAACATAGGGGTCGCTTCCTCCCAGTTCCAGCACAGTTTTCTTAAGTGCCTCACCAGCCCTGGCCGCTACGGCCTTTCCCGTCTCAACGCTTCCGGTGACTGTTACAGCCTTTACTGCGGGGTTAACAATAACAGCAGCCACTTCACTGCCAGGCATAATAAGGGCCCTGAAAAGGCCGGGAGGAAATCCGGACCTGCGGAACAAGTCCTCAATTGCAAGTGCAGATCCGGTCACATTCGAGGCATGCTTGAGGAGTGCTCCATTACCGGCCATCAGGGCCGGTGCGGCAAACCTGAAAACCTGCCAGAATGGGAAATTCCAGGGCATTACTGCAAGAACGATCCCAAGGGGCCGGAAGGCCACGTAACTTTCCCTTCCACCGGCCTCAATATATTCATTTGCCAGGAAGCTTTCAGCATTCCCTGCAAAATATTCGCACACACCGGCGCATTTCTCGATCTCTGCCCTGGCCTGCCTGATAGGTTTCCCCATTTCACCCGTAATTATCGAGGCATACTTTTCAGTATCGTTTCGCAGATTCTCAGCAACCCGCATCATCAGTTTGCTCCGTGTGGCTAAACCAACAGATTCCCAGTCTCTTTGAGCTTTTTCAGCGCCATGAATAATCCCGGCAATTTCTTGCGGACTGGTTTGCTGGTATTTCTCTATTAGCTTCCCATTGGATGGATTAGTAGATATTATCATGTTTTTGGCCATAATATATATTTCACAGTTTTGACTATTTTTTGCCTTTAACAAAATTAGAAAACATGCGGGAAATTTATTAACTTTAATATCTGATTTTCTATCTATTATTCAACTTGTTTTCAGGTTATCCTTTAAGTGCCCTTTTTACTGGTTATTACTGGTCAAAATCATTGATCCATGCTGATCAACATTTATGTTCAGCATTTTGTTCCATATTTCTGTGTCAGTTCACAGTTATTTTAGTATTTCCGGTACGGTGTGATTCTTATTATTTACGGGATGCAGTAAAACGATGCTTTCAGCCTGATAACCAGGAGTATTTAAACAGTATTTATGATATGAGCTCAACAATCGCTTTCTTCGATGCCAAACCATATGACAGGGATATTTTCTCTGAAGTTAACCGTGACTTTGATTTCGATATTAAATATTTCAGGTTCAATATCACAGCCGATAATGCAGTGCTGGCAGAGGGAGCGGATGTAGTTTGCGCCTTTGTAAATGATATCATTACAGGGGATGTGATTACCAGGCTTCATGAATGCGGCGTTAAACTAATCGCCCTCAGGTGTGCAGGTTACAATAATGTAGATCTGAAGGCAGCCCACGGCAAAATCAAGGTAGCCAGGGTACCTGCCTACTCTCCAAATGCAGTTGCTGAACATACCACAGCCCTCATGCTTACCCTGAATCGCAAGATCCACAGGGCTTACTGGAGAACCAGGGATTCCAATTTTTCTCTTGGCGGACTGATGGGCTTTGATATGTACCAAAAATGTGCTGGTGTGATCGGGACGGGAAAAATAGGGAAAACCCTTGTAAAAATACTGTCAGGGTTCGGCATGAACGTCCTTGTCTATGATCCTTTCCCCGACGATGAATTTGCCCGGGAAACCGGGTGTGTATATGTTGATCTGAACAGATTGTTCATGGAAGCAGATATTATTTCCCTTAACTGCCCGCTGACAAAGGAAACTGAATATATGATCAACAAAAGCAGCCTGGAAAAAATGAAGGACGGGGTAATGATAATCAATACGGGGAGGGGTAAGCTTATACGGACATCTGATCTTATCGATGCATTGAAAAGCGGAAAGATAGGAAGTGCCGGTCTGGATGTGTATGAGGAGGAAGCTGAGTATTTCTTCGAGGATCTTTCCAACAGGGTGCTTACTGACGACATCCTTGCAAGGCTTCTGTCTTTTAACAACGTGATTATCACATCACACCAGGGCTTTTTCACGAAGGAAGCCCTGCATAATATAGCTCAAACAACGATGACTAACATAAAAAGTTTTCGGGAGGGCGACACGGAATTTAACGAAATATGCTATAAATGCCCTTAATTGAGCCGGATGTAAATAACCTGGCCCTTCCAACATCCTCAGGAATACGGAGATTGAATCTGCTGGCAGGCTAAATTTAAAACTACATAGCTAAACATTTTCATTTTTTCCATGTTATAGTTTTCGACGGGATAAATCGCAAACCAATGAAAAAAAATTACTATACCAGGCTGACAGGGAAAGTTTTGTTGGCCACCATAGTCGGCATCATTACCATGTATACCATTCACCTTGCTATTGATCGCGCTTTTCAGGAGATAACTATAAATTTTGAAAACCTGGCAACCCCGAACCAGAGACTGATAGCCGTAAACAATCTATTCAGAGACATAACACAGCTCAACAATTCACAGCAGGCAGAAGCAGCCAGTGGAAGGCGCAATCCTTCCAGTGCCTTTATCCAGGAGTCAAGAGCCCTTCTGCCCAAAATTGACACACTGCGGGCTATGTTTGCCGGCGACACAATCCAGATCAACAGGATTAATGAAATAGAAAAAAGGTTGATGCTCCGCGAGGAGATTTTCACCGGGTATATGGAACTTTTATATGCGCACAAACTTAATCCTGATATCAGGCAATTAATCGAGAATTTATCCGAGGATCTTGAAAATCGCAGCAGGGATAATCTAAAGGTGGTCACTCTTTATGAGACAATAACTACCACTACAGTAACTTCCGATACACTGCCTGGGGAAGTAACCGGGTTTTTTCAGCGCCTGTTCGGACGGAGTTCCCCTCCCGGGATTAAGGGTATAGTGGAAACTGAAACCCGGGTTGATAAAGATATGGTTGTAATCGTTGACACAATTGAATTACATCGCAATAACAACCTTATTCCAATCCTTGAATACTCCCTGGACAGCCTTCATACCAGTCAGCTGCAGCAACTGGCCGGCATTCAGAAGCAGGAACTGGAACTGATAAATACCAACAGCAGTCTCATTAACGAAATAAACAACATTATCAACAGCCTTGAACGGGAAGAATTCGCCCGCCTGAACATTGAAACCCAGTCAGTGTTTGATATTGCCCGGCGAACAATCAGGAACCTGAACTACCTGGCAGTAATTTTTATTTCCGTTTCAATTGTTTTGGTCCTGTTTATAATTATCGACATCTCCAAAAGCAATAAATACAGGAAACAACTTGAACAGGCTCATAAGGAGGCCAGGCACGAATCCGACGCCAAACAGCGGTTTTTATCAAATATGAGTCATGAGATCCGCACACCCTTGCAATCAATTTACGGTTACACCGAACATGCCCGTATTCACCCTGACCAGAAAGCAAATATCGAGGCTATTTATCTTTCTGCCAGACACCTGCTTAAGGTGGTAAATGAGGTGCTTGATTACTCCAAAGTAACATCCGGACGCATCAGTTTTGAAAAGAGGGTGTTTTACCCCGACAGGGAACTGAAAAGCGTTGTTACATCCATGGAACCCCTGGCTAAACAAAAAGGCATCAATCTCAGGTATGAAAGTCACCTGGAGGAAACCTCTGCGTTGATAGGTGATCCCTTCAGGCTGCGTCAAATTCTTTATAATCTATCCGGGAATGCCATAAAATTTACAGCCAGGGGAGAGGTAGCAGTAATCGTCGGGATAACATTCCCGGGGCATCAGGCAGAATTAATCATAAGCGTCAGGGATACGGGCATCGGTATTGCAAGGGAACGGATTCCCGGGCTCTTTGATGAATTCACACAGTCAGGTGCCACCACCTCAGAGAAAAATGAGGATGCAGGAACTGGTTTGGGTCTGAGCATTGTGCACAGGCTGATCAAGCTTCAGAACGGAACAATTGAAGTGGAAAGCACCCCGAATGAAGGCTCCTGCTTTACCGTTACCATTCCTTACGAAATTGCCGGCCTAAAACCTGAACGCCAGAAAAAACCCAAAAATAGCAGTAAGGATATTGATACTACCCTTTATAAACCCAAAACAGCTGTGGTGGTGGATGATGACCCTTTCATCCTTAACCTGAGTGCGGTAATACTTGAGAAACAGCAGATACCTCATAAAACTTTTCATGCTGGTCAGGACCTCCTTGATGCCCTGGATGAAATTACCGATGCTGTCATTTTTCTGGACATGCGCATGCCTGGTATGAGCGGACTGGAATTGTACAGGAAAATCAGGGAGCACAGAAACAACGATACCCTGAAAATCTACGCGCTTACAGCCCAGGTTCTTCCTGAGGAGCGCAAGGAGATTACCGATAATGGATTTGATGGCATCATAATAAAGCCATTTAAGGAATCAGATATCCTCAAGGCCCTGGGGAAAACTCCCGGGGAAGGCTCGAGGAATTCCTACCTTTTCAACCTTGAACCTCTTTTACGGATGACTGATAATGACAATAACAAAACAAAGCTTTTCCTGGGCACCATCATCAAAGAGAGCATGGATGACCTTAAAGCATTAAAGAGATCATACGACCGGAACCGTCATGATGAGTTAATTCTCCTTGTACATCGTATGGCAGGAAGGGTAGGTCAGACAGGAGACAGGGAATATGCCGGGTACCTGCGGGAACTGGAACGGGCGCTTCAAAACGAATCAGACTCCTATAAACTCAAACAACGTGTTCATGAATCCCTGAAAAGGGGAGATCTCTTTATCAGAGAACTTAAAAACTGGTTATTGGTACTTAAATAACTTCTAATTAATTCCGTATTTCTTCATTTTGTCATAAAGTGTTTTACGGGTAATATGCAAAAGTCGTGCTGCCCTGGATTTATTGCCTCCTGTCTCCATGAGAATCCTGGATATCTGTGCTTTTTCGGTACTTATCTGAATAGTCTTAAGATTGGAACCCTGATCCTGCATGTTTCCTTTATTGACAAAATGGAACATGTCTTCAGGCAGTAATTCCTTATGCGCTTCCGTTCCCCTGCATAACAGCACCATACGGCGAATGGTATTGCGCAATTCGCGCAAATTGCCGGGCCAGTCATAACTGCTGAAAATTTCCCTTACTTCCGGGGAAAGCCTTTCCACGTTACGTCCAAGGTCGTGATTGGCCTCCCTGATAAAATGATCAGTAAATAAAAAGAGATCATTCTCCCGATCCTTCAGTGGGGGGACCGTGATTTTAAATTCATTCAGGCGATGATAAAGATCTTCACGAAAGTTTCCCTCCTCAACACTGGTCAGCAAATTTTCATTTGTGGCCACTATCAGCCTGATATCAACGCCGATGATCCGGTCGCTTCCCACAGGCTGAATCACCTTTTCCTGAAGGGCCCTTAGTAATTTAATCTGGACTTCGTACGAAAGATTGCTGATCTCGTCAAGAAACAGGGTGCCGCCGGAAGCCGTTTCCAACTGCCCTTTTTTATCCATTGTTGCCCCGGTGAAAGCACCCTTGACATAGCCAAACAACTCCCCGGCTGCAAGTTCTTTAGATAAAACACCGCAATCAATGGGCATAAATGCCCTGGCAGCCCTGTTGCTTGCGGCATGGATGGCACGGGCTACAAACTCTTTTCCGGTACCACTCTCTCCCTGGATAATGACAGACATGTCGGTGGGCGCAACCAGCTCAATGAATTCCTGAACTTTTAGTGCACTGGTGCTTATACCTTTCACAAAAGTGGGACTGTAGCGCTCATGTTTGGGTGATGATTTATCCTTCTGGCCCTGTTTAAGGGAATGCCGCACCAGCATAAGCAGTTCATCCGGATTGACCGGCTTCAGGATATAGTCGGCAGCTCCCATCTTCATTGCCCTGACCACGAGACGGACATCATTGAATCCTGTCATTATCACTGCAGGTACTTCCGGGGTGCTTCCCCTAATAGTCTGCAGCAAATCAAGCCCGGTTCCATCAGGCAAACGATAATCCAGAAGGAAAAGATCGAACTTTTTCTGCTGAATCAGTTTTCCCGCATTTTTCAGATTTGTTGCATGGGAAATGGCAAATCCGTTCCGGGTTAGAAACGATTCAAGAATTTGCGCATATGCTATATCATCTTCAACAATCAGTATTTTTTCCATCATTGATCCTAAAGTATCAAAGTTAATGAAAAAATAAAAAAGGATCAACATCTAATTTAAACTCACTGCGTTAATTATAATCTGATTTAAACTTTCCCGCATATTCGGCTCCCGTTCCCGGCAACTGCGCTATTTATATTCTCCCGGTCAAATGTTCTTTGATGTGCAGCAGTTTTACCCGATTCTGAACTTGAACAAATTAAAAAAGCCGGGAATTATCCCGGCTTCAGCCTCAAAAAATTGAAGCTTATATCATAAAAATTGCATTCTGTTCATCAAATTTAAAACCATCCGTCATTGTCAGGATCCTCTTCGTCAATGACCTCTCCATCCCTAGCAATCTTTACGATTTTTGTTTCCCTTTCACCATTATCTGTCCTGTTCAATGTTACCTGATAAAAGGAACCATCTTCGTATTCCTCGGGGTCGGTAACTATGACAGCCTCTGTTTGTCTCCATTCTTCATAATCTTCCCGAAGTGTTTCCTGAACCTGCTGGGGAAGCTCGTCCAGCTCAATGTCCCTTTCCTGCCTTGCCATGCCTTCAGGGCGTTCCTGCTGCTGGCGTTCCTGCTGGTATTGAGCAGGAGTATATTCACGGTCACGCTGACCTTCGCGCTGGCCTTCATGATCACGACGCTGCTGGGTTTCGCGTTCAAACTCCTCACCGTCTTTCTCGTCAATTACCTCACCGTCACTGTCGATCATAACAACTTTGGTTTCCATTTCACCATTCTCTGTTTTATTCAG
>SLJO01000059.1 GCA_007135095.1 Bacteroidales bacterium
AATTTCCAGTGTGTTAATTATGCCTTCAACCTGCCTTAGTAAATTGCGCTTTCTTTCGCCCGGAGCAAAAACAAAGCCTTCAACGGTGATTACCCTGTTTCTTTCCTCGTCAAGGGTTGTCAGACTGATAAAGGGCCCCCCCATGAAATCATTCTGGAGTTTCCATAAACCCCTGAGTTCAGCAAAATAACGGCCATTTTCCATATATTCATGAAAGAGCGGGAATGCTTCCATTTCTGTGGTCATATATGAACCGGCAGAAGGTCCGGGAACATACCGCCTGAGAAACTCGTTCCTTTTATTGACTATAAATTCCGGGGAAAAGGTTTCTGGATCCCGGTAATCATACTGGTAAACAAAAACTCCCTGTATTCTCTCCTGTGCGACAGGACTGAAGCCTATCCAGGCAAAATCAGTGGTGTCAAGAAATATATCATATCCGGGAGGAAAGACCAGTGATAACTCAAAACTTTCATTAAGCTGTTCCCTGATGGACCTTTTTTCGTATTGCCGGTTGTATTCACTGATCCTTGCAAGCTCCGCTTTGTAAAGTTCTTCCAGAATCCTTTGCTCCTGGTTTACCAGGAAGGAATGCAGGCCTTCGGTATCGGGAGAGTTGATCTCCAGGAATATCTGAGGCCTGGCAAAAACATTTCTCCTGATGCTCATGCTTGTTTCACTGTACTGACCTGAAATATTGACTCTTACAATATTGCGGTGAGTCTTGAAAATATTTGAAAATGCGGCATGACCTATCTGTACAATGTCGAACATGGGTTCACGCTGGGGTAAAGCAGGATGCTCTGAACTAAGTATCCTTCCCAGTTGCCTCCCTGCCTCCCCCTCCCACACAGGCGCATTTATCACCACTACAACCTGGCCGGCAGTTCCGGTAACATTAGGCATCAGAGGGGTTCTTTCCCCGCATGAAGCAAGAAGGGTCGCTGCAATAATGAAAACGGTCAAAAATTTACCGGGCGTTATAATTGCTGTCATCTGTATATATTTAAGTTTGATTCAGATTAATAACGATCGATCGGAAATACTGGTATAACCGGGTATATTATAAAATATTAAAAAATCATATCTCACCGCGGCAATAATCAAATTTAGTGGTTTTCATGCAATTTTCCCGTTTTTTTACCTCCGTAAGAATTTCTGCACGGATACTTTCCGGCAAACGGGGAAAGTAAGCAGGACTGACCAGGACTCTCGACAGACAAGTTTCGGCTGACCGATATTACAGGAAGTCCGGGGTTCAGGGATCATTGACCCTGTCAATTAATTATATAACTACAAAAGAAAAAAGGGGATACTGAATAATATCCCCTGAGTAACAAATTCATTATGTAAAGCTTAACAAGCAAGAAGCATTGGTTTCAGACAAAAAACAGATTGTCCCGGGTATCCCCGTGACACCGAATTAAGGAATTAACGCTCTGCTGATATCTGCCAGATAACCCCGTGGATCATTTTTTTGGTTCTTCAATGGGTTTCTCATCCTCTTTAACCTCATCTTTCTCACTGGTGGCCTTCTTAAACTCCTTGATGCCTTCTCCCAGTCCCCGCATCAGATCGGGAATTTTCTTGCCCCCGAAAAGCAGAAGAATAATTACAACTATGAGAACGATCTGCCACGGACCTACCATTGCTCCCAGAACAAATATATCTGTCATATCTTTTTATTTAAATGTGTTGGCAAATGTAATAATAATATAAACGAAATAAAATGGTTTTGATTATAAAGATCACCTGAACAATCTGACAATGTCATTGGCATTGGCATAGAAAATAAGAGCCAGGAGAAACAACATTCCTGCAATCTGTGCATACTCCATGAATTTTTCACTGGGTTTTCTTCCGGAAATGATCTCGTAAAGTAAAAACATCACATGCCCTCCGTCCAGTGCAGGGATAGGCAAAATATTCATGATAGCAAGAACAATGGACAAGAAGGCCGTCATACTCCAGAATGCCTGCCAGTCCCATACTCCCGGGAAAATGCTTCCGATGGTTATGAATCCACCGAGCGACTTGTAGGCGCCGGTCTGCGGCGAGAAAATCAGTCTGAGCTGCTGCAGATAGCTGCTGAAGGTATCAATTCCTCTTGAAATTCCGGCCGGTATTGCTTCAAGGAATGAATAACTGACAGTCCTCAGTTCGAAAAATTCATTTATCTGACCCACAGGATGAGCCCCAATAAGTCCTTCCTCGGGTATTTTGACCATTATATCCATAATCTCACCGTCCCTTTCAATTGTAATGGGAATCACCTGGCTCCTGTACTGATCGAGTTGCTCACGAAATTCATAAAAAAACGGAATTTCCATGCCATCCAGCCCCAATATCCTGTCGCCCTTTTGGATTCCGGCTTCCCTGGCAGCCGAACCGGCTACAAATCTGTCAACGACAAAGGGGAATCTTATATCAATAAAAGGTTTCCCGGCCAGTATCTCGGGAACTATCTCCCTTGGAATATTTATATCTACAAGCTCTCCATTCCTTCTTACCCTGACAGTTTGAATATTTTCAAGAACTATTCTGGGAGTGATCTGGTAAAATTGATCTACGCTCTGATTATCAAGGGAA
>SLJO01000160.1 GCA_007135095.1 Bacteroidales bacterium
TCAGGCCAATGATAAGCACCATCATCATTAAAACTGCTTTTCCATTAGAGTAATTTTTCATACCAATGCCGGAGTAATCTACTTTTTTTTTGTCTTTTGTTTTCATGATAAAAGTTTTTGATATTAAAAGTTTTTTTGAACAAAGGTACTGGCTGAAAGTATTCCGGTCGACCTTCTTTATAAGATGGCACCTTTTAATTTAAAATGCCGGGGGCGGACCGCCACCCCATCCTTATAAGTGGCTACGGCAACCGTTATCGACGGGCAGACCGGGAAAACAAGGCAAACGGGAGAAACCGTGAAAAACGTGCAGTTAACCGTAAAGTGAGCGTTTATATTCGCTGGGAGTGAGGCCGGTAGTATTTTTAAACACCCGGTTAAAAGCTGACTTCGAATTGAATCCGGATTCAAATGCTATACCAAGTATCGTCAAATTCTTATAGGCCGGATCATCAATCCTTCTTTTTATTTCTTCAACCCTGTACCTGTTGATAAACTCAAAAAAGTTTGAACCAAAATGTTCATTAATAACCTGCGACAGGTAATGAGAAGGCATATTCAGCCTTTCTGCCAGCCGGGGGAGATTTATTTCAGGGTCCAGGTAAGGTTTTTCCTTTTCCATAAAAGATTCCAGAATTTTGATATACCTTTTCGCATCATGTTCTTTCAGCCCGGAACCTGAATATTTATTTATTTTATGATCTGTAACAAAATCTTCCCTTGTATCAGAGGCGAATATCTCCCTTTGCCTTAACCCATAATACCCGATCAGGATAATAAAGACGGAGAGCGAGAGGGAAATTCCATGGGTACAGAAAATCCATGAAAAAATATGAAAAACATGATGAATAGCTGCAACAGTCATTAGCAATGTCCATATCGAGCCAAAGCTATAAACCAGCTTCCGAAGCCATTCGAGGTTGATGTTTTCAGAATATGAAAAATTATTGAAGATGTTTATATCCAAAATCTTAAACAGTCTGATCGAAAACAGGAAGTAAACCGGACCCGACAGGGCTGTAATTGTAAGGAAAAACTTGAACAGAAATGGTGGTTCATGAATGGTCTCAACGTGATCCAGCCTTATGTTTCGCGATATTTCCGGAAATAACGATACTGCCAGAAGATAAATATTAAAAAGGATAAAAGGGATAAAATGGAACAGATCCTTTACATTCAACCTGTATTTTTCTCTCACAAGCGCTGAAATATAGAGGAACAGGAAGGGGCCGTGTAACAGAAGCAAAGAAACAAAAGCGGCTGATAAAAGCGGGTAGCGGGTAAACAAAACATTGTAGGTAAGGCCGTAAATCCCGGTATAAAGGCCTGAATAGATTAGCCAGGAGATCAATATCCTGTCATGAAGGGCTTTTGGTATTTTCTGAAATAACAGGACAGCAAAGAAAATCGCGTTAAACGCTGCTATTAAAAAAATATATTCCATGTGTATTGCGGTCGGATTCATAAAATTAATCAAAACTTTTTATTAACCCGGTTCGAAAAAAATCCGACTTCCTTTTATATGCAAGGGCGAAACGTTACAGAACTTTTTTCATTGTATATGCCGTACCGGTCTCATCAATTATGACAAAGCCGATTTTCAGATAAAAGCCGGCGGCACGATTCCGCTTGTCGACACTCAGGGAGACTGCATTATATCCATTCCTTTTTGCAAGCAGTAAAAATTTGTTCATCATTTCACCGCCAATACCCATATTTCTGTAGCGGTTTTTCACAGCCATAGTCAGTTCCGGAGTTCTGTCGTCAACATAACCATATCCTTTATTTGTATACGGAAATAATCTCCCCCATACAGCACCGATCAATTCTGCACCACCCTGGGCTATAATACCAAAATTGTCTGGACCCCAGTCTTCTATATACCTTGAAATTTAAGGCAGGTCAAGAATGCTTTCCGGAAAAGGCTTTTCTTCCTCCGGAACAAACAGCGCCTCGTACAGCATTTTCCTCAGAAAGAAGTTTGACGATAATTAATTTCCATTTGGCCTCTTTTGAAGAAATAGGCGACAACCAGTTGATCAAAGCACATAAGCAAGACTAAAGGATATATTCCTTTACCGTGTGTTTCATTTCCAGTTCTTCGCCCCAGTCTACTCGTATTTTAAAGTTACGGCGGGATTAGCTCCAGCTGCCTTAAGCGCCTGGTAACCGACCATAAGCACGGCAATCAGATATGAAAAGACCGAAGCGGTGATAAACACCAGTGGTGAGAGGCTTATGCGGAATGCAAAGTTATCAAGCCAGCTTGCCATCAGGTAATATGCGAAAGGCCAGGATATCAGGGTTGCTATTATAAAGAGCCGGTTGATCTCCTTCAGTAACAACCGGACGACCACACCCTCAGTGGCACCCATAACTTTCCGGATGCCTATTTCACGTGTACGCTGTTCGGCCGAATAGGAGGCGAGCCCGAGCAATCCAAGCGATGCAATTATTCACTGGATGTCCCGGAACACCCCATACCTGAATATCTGCGGCAGCAGACTCTTTAAGTGCATTTTTTGTCATTTCCATCTGGTTTTTATAATCCTTTGCCTTTTTCAATATTAGTGGTCA
>SLJO01000275.1 GCA_007135095.1 Bacteroidales bacterium
GCAAGGATCCTGGTATCATCGCCGATTTCCTGTGTCCACATCCGGTGCAGGAAATTGAACTGGACGGCATCAGGCACCCACCCGTCACTTATATTAGGTGATCGCTGCAGAACCGATTGTGAGAACATAACAGCCGGGGAGGCAAACATAAACAGAAGCGCAAGCAGGACATCCGGTCTGATCTTTAATTTAATCATTATGATCTTATTATAAGTTGGATTACTGATTAACTTGCAAGTTTTAACAACCTGACAGGTTAAAAGGTTTACCGGTGAAGTCCGTTCACCGGAATTTATAACAACTCTAAATTACTCTTCTACATCCTCACAACCAGAAACGGATCCATGCCCGGGACCACCGAAATATTAGTTTTAACTTTAAAACCCAACGTCTTTTATCATGTTGCTAGTAAACCCGCATCCTCTGGGTGCGGAAATTTAAACGGTCAATTAAAAAGTATTACGCAATCATTGAAAAAATCCAATGAGAAGATTCGCCTTTATGCGCGATCATACCGAAAGAATGAAAATGGAGGAAAACCTGCGGGAAGCCAAACTTGCCGCCGAACAGGCAGCAAGGGCAAAAGAGGAGTTTCTTGCACTTATGAGCCACGAAATACGTACTCCGCTTAATGCCATTGTCGGATTGAGCCATTTGATGCTGCAAAATGATCCCAGTCCCGGGCAGATGGAAAATCTGAATGCCCTTAAATATTCGGCCGAAAACCTTCAGCTGCTTATCAACGACATTCTTGATCTGAGTGTCATCCAGGCAGGGAAAATAACCATACATCCCGATAAGGTCAACCTCCGGGAATTCCTTGACAATATAGTGCAGTTCCATTTACCTGTTGCAACGGATAAGGGATTGGAGCTGACCCTGGAGGCGGACAGACAGGTCCCGGAAATGATCATCATCGACAAGGTCAAGCTGGCACAGGTACTGAATAATCTTTTGATCAATGCAATCAAATTCACCCAAAAGGGGCATGTAAGACTTAAAGCAAAGCTTAACCGGAAAGAGGATCAGCGGCTGTGGATTGATTTTATGGTAGAGGATACAGGAATAGGGATCCCCAAAGATAAGGCTGAGAGTGTTTTTGATGTATTCAGCCAGGTTGACAATTCCGTTTCCAGGATTTACGGGGGAACCGGCCTTGGTCTTACCCTGTGCCGCCTTTTTCTTGAAAAAATGGACAGCCGCATTGAGTTGGAGAGTGAGCCCGGCAAGGGTTCCCGCTTCTTCTTTACTTTACCCGTGCAGGATTATACCGGAAAAGGAGAAAAGCCCGGACTCAGTAATGATATACTTCCCGGCCATTTAAAGAACCTGAAAATACTCCTGGTGGAAGATGACGAGATCAACCGGATGATGATCCGTCAATTTCTTCAAAACAGGAAGCTGGATTTTGAAGAGGCATCCAACGGCCAGGAGGCGATTATCATGGCCAAAAAACAAATGTTTGATCTTATCATAATGGATGTGCGCATGCCGGTAATCGACGGCTATGAGGCCACACGACGAATCAGGAAAATACCCGGGTATGAAAATATACCCGTTATTGCCCTTACCGCCGATGTATCACAGAACGTAAGAGATGAAAAAAATCGGGACTTTTTGATGAAATAGTCATAAAGCCGGTTAGCCTCGATGATCTGATCAAAAAAATCATTTTGTATTCAGAGGAAAAGAAACCCGGGGCTATTAATACTACTAAGGTACCCCGGCAAAAAGAAATCCTGGCTGCCATAAGAAAGAGTGATCCGGAAGCTTACAGGGCAATGCTTGAACAGGCAAAAGAAGATCTGAAATATTTTGGAGAAAGGTATCCCCATATCATTGAACAGGGAGATGCGGCAGCTTTGCACGAACTGAAGCACAAACACACCACAATGATCAATCTTTTTGATGCCGTTGAGTTGAGCCGTCAATTTGGTGAGGCAATTGACCTTCTGAATAATAACGCTACAGATGGCAGGCTGGATAAGTTAAAAGGGAAAACACTGAAAAACCTGGATAGTTTAAAAGAGAGGATCGACAATATGATTCAGGAGGCCGGTTTTGCAAAATGACCCGGGAGCGGAAATCACGGCAGGTAACCAGATGGCCCCCCAGCACCGGGAAGTGTCTGTTCCGGAAGGTCCGGACCCTGTGGCTAATTTTTAAGGTAAATGTTCCTTTAAGCAGGAGTTTCAGGAATTAAAAGTTTTTTCGTTTAAAAGGCTCTTTTGCCCAGACGGGTATTTTATTCAAGTAACTGAAAATTTGCGATATATGAGAAAAAGGCGCATTTGCTGCTATTGTAACCGGACTTTACGAGGAACAAAGGATTTTACATAATGAAGTAATCCATGCATTGATGGGAACACACAAAACCCTTGGTCTCATTTCATCGGGAATTTTCCTTTTATTGTTAATCTGGATTTTTTTCAGGAAATCAAACATTACAATCGTTACTCAGCAAATCATTATCGTTATCAGTTTGAAAACTGAAAACATAGTCAATAAGAACTTCGTTGTTGACTTTCACTAACCCAAAAAATTTTTTAGGGGGATCAA
>SLJO01000107.1 GCA_007135095.1 Bacteroidales bacterium
AGGTGGAGATGGAGACGGACTACTATGGCAATCACCTCAAGAAGATATTCACGCTCTACGGCAACTCCCCGCTTCTGGAGGTGAGGTTTGAGCTGACCTTTAAAAACCCCGAGGCCAACGTACTGGGACCCCAGCCTATCCTGGAACTGGGGGAGAGCCATGGTCCCGAAGATGTGTTTATTTTGCCTGCCATAGGCGGACACATTGAGTACCGGATGGTGCCGGAGGCATATTATGGTGCGGCAATTGACCTTGCAGAGGGCTGGAATGCAGGCTACGACACCCTGGAAGACATTAACTTTGTTGGTGCCTTTCCGGTTGCCCAGCCTATTTTCCTGCACATGTGGATGAACACCCCCGCCAACAGGGAAGCCCCTCATTATTACGTTGAATTTCAGCCCTGGACACCCATCATACAGAAAAGCACCATGTATTTCACATATTACCTGTGGGGCAGTGCAGGGGCATGGGAGAACGGGGTCGATGAATTAAGAAAAAGAAACCTGATAACAACCCAGAAAACAAGGCAGCACCGGTAAAAGTTATCTGTTTTTCAATAAAATAAAATTCAGAAGTTATGAAAAAATCAGTTTTCCGATATTCCTTAGTTTTGCTTTGTTGCATGTTTTCATTCTCTTTTATCCATGCTCAACGCAATTCTTCATTAAAAATTTCCAGCATAGAACTGGGCCATCCGGTTCCCGGTATTCCCTATTATCATTTCAAGGCTGAACTTGAGTTAGCCCAGCCATCGATAATTGAAGTTGAAGCTTCTGTAAACGGTGAAACCCTGCGTCTAGTGGATCTGTATCGTGGCGACAGACCAAAAGACCTTGACAAGCCCTCATTTATACACCGCCCCCCGTCGGGTTATGCAATGGCCTATGACAACAACCGTTATCAGAACCCGCTTATTACAGGCTGGGTAAGATGGGAGCCCGGTGAAAATTACGAGGTCACAATAACCGTCAGGCTAAAGCAATCAGTACATCAGTCTTCTAATGACAGGTTTGTATCGGCAACTGCAACTTTGACCGGACCCGATCAGGGAGATTTTTTTGACCCTGCATGGAAGAATTATAAGTCAATAGTGGTAAGCGAAACAGCAGGCATTGACCGGCAAAATGAACCGGTGGAAGTCCTGCTGCCCTTTTACCCGGATGAGGCATGGGACCTGAAAAGGGAGATCCGCGTTATGGCGGTAAACCCTGATGATTTCAGCCTGAGAGAAGTTCCGAGCCAGGTATTCGATATTCAGGAATACCTGGTTGCCGATGATATGGCACCGCTGGAGGAGGGCCACCCTGAAAGGGAAATCCCTCTCTGGATGCCCACGACAACATGTAAACTGGCTTTTCTGGCTGATGTGCCAGCAAGAACCAGCCGGGTGTTCCTTGTTTTTTATAACAATCTGGATGCTATGGCGAAAACCTATCATACTGATTTAATTACACAGGGCGAACTTCCGGGATTAAGGATTGAAAATGAACATTATAATATTGTTCTGCATCCCCGATCAGGCCACCTGGAGCAGTTCGCCCTTAAGAGCAAGCCTGAATATCCGCTGTTCCATCGTATGGAAACCAACGGGGCCATTCACTGGAATCCCGGTATTTATGTTCCGCCACGTGCCTGGACACATACCGCCGACTGGAAGCTGGAACAGAATATGCATTCTGTCTCAGGACCGGTACTGACCACCAGCGAAGTATGGGGTGCCTTGCGCGGAGTGCCCGAAGCGGATGCTTCCGTGAGATATGATTTCTATCCGGGGGTTCCCTACTTTATCAATACGACCAGCATGAGGATCAATGAAACGGTTCAGACCCTTGCCCTGCGGAATGCTTCAATTGTGTTTAAGCGCGAACTCATGAAATATGCCGCCTGGTACGATGTTGTCCGTGATGAGGTCATTACTTTTGATGTCAGCAACCTGGCAGACCTGACTGAGCTGATCGTGGATGCTGATGTGCCATGGATCACTTTTTATGACGAAGAAGCGGGAGTAGGATTTGCAGGTATCAACCTGGAATTTGCAACTACCGGGGTAGAGTCGCGCCCCAGGCTCCTTAATCCATATATGTATGTGAATGTCGGGCCATGGCTTTATTGGTCCCGGGCCTTGTCGCTGAGCTTTGGTTCATCCAATATGCAACAGGTTATTCCTGCCATGAAAGGAAGTATGTTCATGGAAAAATGGGCTTATCTGATTTATGAAACCGATAAGGAAATTCCATACAATCCTGTCTTTGAGTGGAAAGACAAGTTGAATAACCCTTTGAAAATCCAATTGGTTGAAGAAGTGGATCAGCGAGTTTCGAGATCACTTATTGAAGTCTATATGGATGATGGCAAGAGCGGATGGGAAGAACGTGACACCGGCAGGCATTAGGATCCTGAAAAAGTTCCAGTTAACATTTACCTAAAATTTAATTATGAGATCGATATCATTTCCCGGGATCGCCATTATTTATCTTGCTTTTCTGGTTTTCAGCCATTTTCCGGTTTCCGGGCAGGGACTTTCGGGCATTGGCACCGA
>SLJO01000280.1 GCA_007135095.1 Bacteroidales bacterium
AATTGTATTACTTAAGATTCAATAAAAGATGTGTGATTTATTAAGCTATCCGGCAAGGAGAGGATTGTTTGGATGTCACTTCAGGGAAGATTCTGGTACTTGCATTCCTGAAAGATTCTGCTAATTGGGTTCAGGAAAGAATCTGGTACTTTCGTTCCGGAGTTTCATTGTTGCCGGCCCCGTAGCTTTTCCCCGGATTGATCCCTCTATGGAAGCTGCGTTCAGGGATTGGAAAATTGATTAGTTTATTTTATGTTTGTCTTGTTAATTAGCCCGGCAGCATTCCGTCTGACAATAAATGTCAGTCCACACAGAATAACATGAATAAATTATCGGGGCATGGATTGAAGAAAGTACATTGACATTTTTAACAAGCTGATTGACAGAAATATAACCATTATTTATTCATATAAATTCTCCCTGGCGATATTTTCAATTTTCTCAAGAAAAACAATGAGTTTTACATAAGAAGAATTTGGACGGAAGAACATATATAAACGGCAGAAGGTCAAAAAATTGTTATGGTAACATCCATAAGACCAATAATTTAATTTAATTTAATTAAATATATACTTATGAATCACCCATGTTCCGGTGTAACACAAAATGCAATGAATGTCACATCCAGTTTGTAATCATAAATGTTAAATTTATTGCATGTGATATCGACCGCAGGTCAATAAACCATGGGTGATCCATGGATTGAAAAGCAAAATATCCGGATCATGAATCAGTAACTTATTGTTAAACAAATTGCTAACTATAATTTATACGAATGAATTTTGAAGATAAAATGGCAGGATTAACTGTCATTGGTGTTGACATGGGCGGCACTAATATTCGTGCAGGAAAAATAAGGAACAATAAGATCGAGAACGTGGTTTCGGAACGAGTTCCTAAAACTGAATATGAGCATGAGGTTACAGAGGTATTAATACAACTTATCAAAAAGGTCAAGGATCCTGATACGGCAGGCATTGGCATCGGGGTGCCGAGCCTGGTTGACTCCGTGAAAGGTATAGTATACAATGTTCAGAATATACCCTCATGGAATGAAGTTTTTCTCAGGGATATCCTAGAAAAGGAATTTGGCATACCTGTATACATTAACAATGATGCCAACTGCTTTGCTGTCGGTGAAAGATTCTTCGGTGCAGGGAAAGATTTTGATGATTTTGTGGGATTGATTTGCGGCACCGGACTGGGTGCCGGAATAATCAAAAACGGACACCTGATGCCAGATAGAAATTGCGGTTCGGGTGAGTTTGGAGAAATTCCATACCTGGACAGGATATATGAATATTATGCCAGCGGACAGTTTTTTAATCATATTTATAAAGAAGATGGTGATATAATGGCGCAAAGAGCCAGGGAAAAAGATGACCTTGCGTTAAAGGCATTTGATGAATTTGGAGTACATCTGGGTAAAGCCATAAAAACCATTATGCTTGCTGTAGATCCTGCCGCTATCATTATAGGAGGTGGGGTAGCCGGATCTTTTGATCTCTACAGGGATTCAATGTGGAATGAGATACGGGATTTTCAGTACCCGCGTTCAGTCCCCAATCTTAAAATACTGACTACCCAGACCCAGGAGATAGCTTTACTTGGTGCTGCTGCGCTTTATTTTAACTATACTATCTGATTTAAAGGTGAGCTGAAATCAGGCAATGATCAGCTGGTTGCTTCATTCCCTATTTTCCTGGCCTTTTCCGGCTTGTCGATATCAATGCCAAGTTTAATTCCTGCTTCGACCAGGAGGTTCCAGCCTGCCGCCAGTTTTATATATGACTGCTGAGCCTCCGTTGACACAGGGATGTGCAGGGTAAGAAAAGGTGATGGCTCTTCTGAAAACACAATTACCCTGGTCGATGAATAGATTGACCGGATCTTGTCATATTCATTCGGGTATGCATCCACCATGATTATTATATCATTTGGGGTAATGACCTCTTCAACGCCATGAAGAAGATAAGTTCCCGGCAGGTATGCAGCTTTTTTTCTGATTATCTCGTTGGTCTTAAGAGTGAGTTCTTCTGCTACCCCGTTGTTGTTTCCGGCATAATAAATCATTTCGGCATTGCAAAGGGCATCAATAACAGTACCGTCAACCTGGTAGTTTAGTGATTGTTCAAAAAGGGCGGATAACCTTCTGGTGTCTGTACTGTGATCATTATACCGGTGGAGCAGTAATGCATCATAAACAAGAGCCTGTGCAATTACTGATTTAGTGGCGGCTACAGCTTTTTCAATGCCCGCATCAACGAAAAGAGTCCTTTCAGTATATTTTTCAAGAAGTGATTCCCGGTTGCAACTCAGTCCATACAGATGCCTGTGCCCTGCATTTTTCAATTCGCGTAACAGGGTTACCAGTTCCTTGGTCCTGCCTGAATTCGATGCACCTATAACAGTAAAATCATCGAGTTTTTTCCCTGCCAGATCAGTAGAGCTTTCAGTTAAAACAAGGGGCCCACTGCCGAGTGCCAGTCGCTTGTGGATAGTATTTTTTGCCGGAAATATCCGGCTGCTTCCTTCC
>SLJO01000247.1 GCA_007135095.1 Bacteroidales bacterium
GTAAGGATATTGTAACCGGGTAAGAAAAAAACAGTTTTTGTGCCCTTAAAATTAAACGGGCTGGTGACGGCCAGAACCAGTAAACAGCAATTTAAATGAGTATAGTTTTAGAAGGAAAACTTTTACAAGTACTTCCGCAGCAAAGCGGAACCGGGAAAAACGGTCAGTGGGTGAAGCAGGATTTTATTATCGAGACTCCCGGCGATTTCCCGAAGAAAATCTGCGTGAGTGCATGGGGAGATAAAGCCAGGGAGCTTACGGAGTTCCGGGAAGGACAGGAAATGAAGGTAAGTGTCAATATCGAATCACGGGAATTCAATGAAAGATGGTATACTGATGTCAAGGCATGGAGATTTGAAAAGGCCTCTTCAGGCAATATTGAAACGCCCCCGCCTCCTGCTGCAGAAGATATCCCCCCGGCATCGGAAAATGACCTGCCTTTCTAACCCGGTCAGGGTATCCGGTGGATCCGGAATTATATAACTGCATTTTAAAATCTGCGATGAAATAAAACAGCGATCCTTTTGCAGGGACCGCTGTTTTATTTTTAATCGGAAAGATCCGGCGCTATTTGCTATTTGTTTGCATAAAACCGGGAGGGTCCGAAAAAAAACTCATTCAGGCTTAGCACATTTTTGTGATCAAAATGAACAACGTAGGTTCCGTTCCTGAAAACCAGGTATTCAGCTTCGGCAGGATACACCAAACCGGCATTGATTTCATGCCTGAATACTTTCAGCCCGTTCCTGTATGAAACGAGTTCCATAAAGGCATATCTTCCAGTTTCCTTGTTTTCACTGATAACGGGCATTTTCTCATAAACACGACCGTTTTTTCTGTAGGCAATTACCTCGTCAAGATTATAACGGGTTTTGCCTGATTCCTCAACGCCAATCAGAACTGAAAACAGCCCTGTGCGCACTTTCGAATAGAATTTCACATCGTCCCGGGTTTGTACATAATCGGGTGTACCTGCATTAACCACAGTTGAAAGAGCGAAAATTCCGAGAATAAATAAAAATGTTAATTTTTTCATGATTTGGTTCCTCCTTGTTTTTTTTTGATTTAGGTAATCTGATCAGGGTAACACCAAACTCATGCCAATTCATATACTAAGCTGCTATACAGAATCTTAAAGACTGTACATGATTGAGGCACTTTTATATTAATGAACAAATCCTGTACGGAATCGTACAGGATTTGTTCATTACTGGACGGATTTGAAAAATTTCACCCGGCACCGGCAAGATCAATCAAAAAGGCATATTCAAGGGCTATCTCCTTGTAGCGCTGGTATCTGCCGGCAGCTCCCCCATGTCCGGCCACCATGTTTGTATGAAGCAGCAAAGGGGAGTCGCAGGTTTTGTAATCCCGGAGTTTAGCCACCCATTTGGCTGGTTCCCAGTACTGGACCTGGGAATCATGCAAACCCGTTGTTACAAGTATTGCAGGATAATCCTGGCGGCTTACCTGGTCGTAAGGCGAATAAGAAAGCATATAATGATAATATTCCGGGTCATTCGGATTACCCCATTCATCATATTCACCGGTAGTAAGGGGTATGCTGTCATCAAGCATGGTTGTTACCACATCGACAAACGGAACCGCGGCAATCACTCCCCTGTACAGTGAAGGATTCAGATTGATCGCTGCCCCTATAAGCAGTCCCCCGGCACTTCCTCCCTGTGCAAAAAGCTTGTCCGGACTGGTATATTTCTGGTTGATAAGATACTGTGCGCAGTCATTGAAGTCGGTGAACGTATTCATCTTATTCAGCAACTTGCCTTCCTCGTACCAGTAACGTCCCATTTCCTGCCCGCCCCGGATGTGGGCTATGGCGTATATAAAGCCACGGTCAAGGAGGCTTAGCCGTATTGAGCTGAAACGCGGATCTGTACTGCTTCCGTAAGAGCCGTAAGCGTATAATAGCAACGGATTGGTTCCATCCAGTTCAATGCCTTTCCTGTAAACCAGTGAGACGGGAATTTTTGTGCCATCGCCCGCAGGGGCATAAAGCCTTCTTGCCTGGTAATTTTCCGGATCAAAATCACCAAGCACCTCGTCCTGCTTGAGCAGAATTCTCTCACCGGTATTCAGGTTGTAATCAAAAACCGAATTGGGAGTTGTAAGAGAGCTGTATGAAAACCTTAGCAGTTCGCTGTCAAAATCAGGGTTTACCGATATTCCTGCAGTATATACCTCCTCGGGAAATTCAATATAATGGCCCGTTCCGGTATTCCAGTGGCGGATATAAAGCTGCTGCAGTCCGTTTTTTCTCTCGGAAAGAACAAGATGATCCTTGAATATCTCTATTCCGGCAAGCAGCACGTCTCTCCTGTGGGGAACGATCTCATTCCAGTATCTTTTTTCTGTTCGACCGACCGGCGTCTCCATTAGCCTGAAATTTTGAGCGTCCCAGTTGGTAAGGATATAAAATTTATCACCGTGATGATCCACACGGTATATAATGTCTCTTTCCCTTGGCTGAAAAATGACAAAGTTGCCCGACGAACGGCCTGCATCAATGTAGCGGTATTCTGTAGAAAGAGTGCTGCCGGAGACGATCATTACATACTTTTTGGATTTGGTGGTAAATACTCCAACCCTGTAGGTCTCATCCTGTTCATAATATACAAGTTCCCGGTCATCAGGATTATTTCCGAGCTGATGCCTGAAAACCTTTTCAGAACGCAGCGTGACCTCATTTTGTATGGTATAATAAAAAGTTCGGCTGTCATTGGCCCAGGCAACATAACCATTTGTTTCAGTAATTATATCCGATAGCAGTTCCCCGGTTTCAATATCCCTGAACCTGAGTTCGTATTTCCTGCGTCCTACCGAATCAACCCCAAAGGCCAGTATCCGGTTATCCGGGCTTACATTAAGACCTGATACGTTGTAGAAACTATGTCCCTCAGCCATTTCATTTACATTGAGCATTATCTCTTCAGCGCCATCCATGCTCCCCTTTTTCCTGCAGTAAATTGGGAATTCACCACCCTCCTCATACCTTGTGTAATAGTAATAGCCGTTATCAAAATACGGCACCGACTCATCTGTCTGCTTTATACGTCCTACAATCTCTTCATAGAGTTTATCCTGCAGATCTTCGGTATGCTTTAACATTGCTGCAGTATATTCATTCTCAGCCTCCAGGTATTCAATGACTTCCGGGTTGTCACGTTCCCGGAGCCAGTAATAATCATCAACCCTGGTATGCCCGTGCATGGTCAGCTCAAAGGGCCTTTTTTCTGCAACAGGAGGAACAGGCCCGGTTTGTTTACAACCCCCGGGCAGAGTTATCAAAGAAATTAGCAACATAGTAAAAACTGGTTCTGAAAGTGAATTTCTGATCATAATAATATTTTTTATTAATCAGTAACTGAATGATTGCCGGAAAAAGTTCAGGGTTATTGTTAAAAAATCATTTTTTCCTTATCAGGGAATCAAACATATTAACATCTCCGTTTTCCAGGCATGCCTCAATAATCTTCCGCCCGAGGTCTGAAAGTTCAGGAACAAGATACTGGGGAAGCTGTTCCATGAAGAATTTGGTAAGGATTTCAGCACCCTTGTCATATCCCTCAAATCCAACAGCTTCCTGCCTGTAAACCTTAAGAAACCGGGAGGGGATCTTGGAGCCTTCAATGGTAAGGTAGTTTAGCTCATAGCCCAGGATAGGGCAGCGTGCGGGCTGAAACTGATCGGACCGGAATTTCGCATTTCCCCGCCGGGTAAGGTATTCACGCATTAAAAGCTGGGGCCTGAACCCTACCTTCCATGCACCGATGTACTGGTTGGGCGTGAGGACATACTGGGTAACGGTATTATTAACAATCTGCTCCAGCATCAGGTTGGCATGACGTGCCTTTTTGCCGGTGGCAAAAGGCCAGTAGGACCCCACTCCCTCGCTTCCCATCTTTTCTGATTCAGTAATACTGGGATTGGCATGCCCCCTGGGGGAAACCAGCCTCCACAGCCAGGCCAGGGCCGGGGGCAGGATATGGAATAAGCCTATTATACCATAAGTCGGGTTTTCGGCTGAACAGGGAGGTGTACGTACTCCAAAGCTCCTTACATCTACCGAAACAGGTTTGTTAACAACCCCCGGAAAGACATCCCTTGGAACAACAACGCGGGGGTTGGGGCATGGCTTGCCGGGAGCATCCTCCGTATGGTTCCATATCAGCGCTGTACCTCCCGGATTGGTTTTAATATTCAAAAACAACAAAGGCTGGGTGGCGTTGATTGTGAGCTTTTCAATCTGAGGCTCACAACCATAACCTGTAATATTATCGGTCCGGATGAACCATCCGTTCTCGGCGTCCATTATGCGCAGCCTCATTCCCCCGGTTTCGTAAGAGGGATGGACTATTCCCATGTCATCACACACCGGATTGATCTTGCAGAACTGGGGAATGGAAGTCGACCTTTTTTCGCCGGTAAACATATTCTCACCAATCAGGACCGACCCTTCCGGTTCCCTTACAATCATCTGGAGCATCTCACTTTTGCCACCCCCGCTTGCACCCTCATGCATAAAGGTTGTTATGTTGTCATAGGGACTGATGGACTGGACCGCTGAACAGTGGGGGGCAGACCATCCCTCCTCCTCGCCGATTGAGAGAAGCACGCCGTAAATTCCCTTTTTGGCACTTGGCCCGGGATAAAGGTTATAGGAAAAAATCTCATATACCTCTTCGGTCCTGTTATGAACCACTACCTGCTTGCCCTCAAAGTGTGTGTGCCTGAAAGTAGGGGCTACATACACGACTGTTTTTATGGTGATATCATTTTTAAGTTCATCTGCATTTACTATCTTTTGCAGAAGCGACAGCCCCATACAAAAAAAGGCAGCATTGGCAGGAGCGATGGCAAGGCCATAATAGGCAAACTCGGGCGGGCCTATCTGGAAAACAAAATAACCTATTTCCTGTGATTCAAGCCACTTCAGGGATTCCGATCTGAGGCTGTCAAATTCATGTCCGAATCTTTCGCTGAACCTGGGCTTATCGCTTGGTTTATTATCAGCCACCACCAGGGTGTCGGGATCCCGCCTGCGCATATATGTTTCGGTGTAATTGACTGCCACTCCATTGGTAACTTTATGGACAACAGCTTCGTGCACCTCACCCTTACCTTCAACATTGTACTTTACATCAAAGTAATTGTTACTGCTGCCTCCAAGCGAGGCTTCTGCAAGTTCACCGGTAGTTTTGAAGCAATGACAGGCTTTACAGTTTTCCAGTAAGGCACGGGCATCGGCCGGAAGTTTAATTTTTTCTAAGGACATGTTCTAACCAGATTAAATTAATATACAAAAGGGGAAATATCAGCTGCCATGCAGTTATTCCCTGCGAGGATTGCAAATTCACTTATAACCAAAAACTCCAATAAGGAAGATACCCGGAAATAACCTGCATGCGGGCAGGAAAAAAGCTTTTGCAAAAATATGAATAAGATGGGCTAAATTCAAGGAATAAGCAAAAAAACATTAGTGCCCTGCGCAAATTAGCCATGTTTGTGCTGAGGGTTTATCAGTTCCCCCCAAGGCTCCTGCGGATCTCATGGTTGGCGCGTCTTATCATGTCCGCATCCATTTTCACCTGCCTGCGGTCATAGGTCATAAGACCGTTAACCTCAATTTCCACATCGCTTGTCTGGGTATAAACTGCAGCCGAGATACCCGCTTTAATAAGTTTTTTTAATTCATCAGCATATTCCAGGTATCTGTCTGTAACCTCCCTTTTTGAATTGAATTGCACATAACCCCAGTTCCTGTCAGGTTCCCACAGATGGCCATCCAGAGCCAGTCCGATCCCCCCGAATTCACTTAAAACAGTTGGGCGCGCTGCATCATAAAGATAAAGCCTTGGTTGAGGATAATGGTGTATTCCAAGTATATCGCCTGTTTGAAAATGATTTCCTCCGCTGGCAGGCAGTACAAGCCTTGAAGGGTCGTATTGTTTTGTCCACCCTGTTATTTCTTCTGTTTTAAATTGTCCCCATCCCTCATTGAAAGGAATCCAGGTAACTATGGAAGGATGTGAATGCAGGAGGTCCATTACGGCTTTCCATTCTTTCCGGTAGTTTGCTTCGGATTGGGGACTGCGTTTTAGCTCTACCCCGTCAAAATACTGCTGCATCTGCCATACCGGTGTCTGGTCGCCATTCGGCATATCCTGCCATACAAGTATGCCCTCACGGTCGCAATGCATGTACCAGCGGGCCGGCTCAACCTTTACGTGCTTTCGGATCATATTAAATCCCAGGTCTTTAGTCATCCGGATATCATAAAGAAGTGCCTCGTCAGAGGGAGCGGTATACAACCCGTCCGGCCACCATCCCTGATCAAGGGTTCCCAGTGGAAAATAATCCTCATTGTTGAGTTGCAGCCTTACAATGCCATGCCGGTCCCTTGCAGTGGATATTTTACGCATGCCGAAATAACTGCCTGCCTTGTCCACCATCCTGCCTCCGCTATACAGGGTAATTTCAAGATCATAAAGAAATGGTGATTCAGGACTCCATAGTCTGGGAGAATCAATGTATATATCCATGATCCCGGGAACGGCAAATTTTTCAGTTGATACTGCCACGCCCTCCTCCAATATTCTCACCTCTGCATAATCGCCAAAGACATTTTTGCTGGTTGAAACTTCAATATTCAGCTTATTCAGGTCAATATCGGGGGTGGTTTTTACTGCTGTAATATGATTATTTGCAACCGGCTCAATCCATACGGTCTGCCAGATTCCGGTAACTGCAGTGTACCATATTCCCTGGGGATCACTGACCTGTTTTCCCCTGGGCTGGAACGATTTGTCGGTTGGGTCCCATACCCTTACCACAAGCTTCTGGTCTCCCCGGGTTTTCAGATAGGGTGTAATGTTGAAATGAAAAGCTGAATACCCTCCGGTATGAGATCCGACCTTAATGTCGTTTATCCATATATCCGACTTCCAGTCCACCGCCCCGAAATGCAACAGTATATCCTTTTTACTCCAGCCTGAAGGAATGGTGAAACTGCGCTCATACCAAACCACGTTCTCCTCTCCTACTTTTTTCTTAACTCCCGAAAGGCTGGATTCAACCGCAAAGGGCACAAGTATTAATCCGTCATGCTGATCTGGCTGGAGGGAACGACGGGGACTAATTGAGTAATTCCATAATCCGTTGAGGTTTTTCCACTCCTCCCTCTCGAGAAGCGGACGGGGATATGCATTCAGGACGTTGTCGGGACTGATTTGCTCAGCCCATACTGTTTTGATCCTTTCGCCGGCTGGCTTCCATTGCGCCGAGGAACTGCCAAATAAAAATAGAAAAAAGACTGTACCCAGATACGATGATTTTCTCATGATTTCACTTCCATATATTTAAAATCAATTTAACTGTTTCCAAATGTCTTTAATATGTTTAATCAAGGAACTTGTCTAAATATTTTGTCCCTTCATGCTTAACTGTATCCGTTTGCGGGCAATATCGACTTCCAGGACACGGACCCGGACTCTCTGGTTCAGGGTCACCACACCGGCGGGGTCGGTTACAAACCTGTCGGCCAGCTGGGATATATGGACCAGCCCGTCCTGTTTAACCCCGACATCTACAAATGCCCCGAACCTGGTAATATTGGTAACTATTCCGGGTAATATCATACCTGGCTTGAGATCATCTATTTTATAAACCTCGTTTGAAAACTCAAATACCTCAATCCGGCTGCGCGGGTCCCGTCCCGGGCGGTCAAGTTCCTGAAGGATATCCAGCAGGGTCGGCAGACCGGTTGTGCCGGTAATGTATTTTTCAGGAACAATCTTCTTCCTTAATTCCTCCTTCTGTATCAGGTCTTCAATTTCTGCGCCCAGATCTTCAGCCATCTGCATTACGATATCATAGGATTCCGGATGCACGGCAGAATTGTCAAGGGGATGCTTTGAACCAGGGATGCGGAGGAAACCCGCGCTCTGCTCAAATGCCTTATCCCCAAGCCGGGATACTTTCCTGAGTTCTTTCCTGGAGCGGAAAGGGCCGTTTTCCTTCCGGTAAAGCACGATGTTTTGTGCAAGCTGCGGACCAAGCCCGGAAACGTAGGTAAGCAAGTGCTTGCTGGCAGTGTTGAGATTTACGCCCACCAGGTTAACACAGCTTTCCACTACCTGGTCAAGGCTCTCTTTCAGCTTGTTCTGGTCGACGTCATGCTGGTACTGTCCTACACCGATAGCCTTGGGATCTATTTTGACCAGTTCGGCCAGCGGATCGGTAAGCCTCCGGCCTATTGAAACCGAACCGCGAACCGTGACGTCATAATCAGGAAACTCTTCCCTGGCGGTTTTTGATGCTGAATAGACTGATGCCCCGTTTTCATTTACCATAAAAACAAGTACCTCCCTGTCAAATTTAACCTTTTTAATAAAATGTTCGGTTTCCCTGCTTGCCGTGCCGTTGCCTATTGCAACAGCCTCTATCTTATACTGGTTGACCAGTGATGCGATTTTTCGTGCTGCCATTTTCCCTTCATTCTGCGGGGGGTGCGGGTATATTGTTTCATTATGCAGCAGGTTGCCCTGCGCATCAAGGCATACAACCTTGCAGCCCGTACGGTACCCGGGGTCAACAGCGAGTATACGTTTTTGTCCCAGCGGTGGAGCGAGCAGCAATTGCTTAAGATTGTCGGCGAACACATCAATCGCCTCCCTGTCGGCTCTTTCCTTCGAACTTGCCCGGAATTCGCTTTCGATAGAGGGAAAAAGCAATCTCCTGTAGCTGTCCCTGACAGCAAGGCTCACATGCCCGGATGCGCTGTTATTGCCTCTTACAAACAGCCGGTCAAGTATTCCGACAGCCTTGTCCTCCGGGGGCTCAATTGTGAGTTTGAGAAATCCCTCCTGCTCACCTCTCCTGATAGCAAGAAGCCTGTGAGAAGGGCATTTGCTGAGCTTTTCATAAAAATCAAAATAATCAAGGTATTTGGCTCCCTCGGCTTCCTTGTTTTTAACCAGCCGGGAATAAATATATGCTTCTTTATCAAATAAGCTCCTGATCCTGTCGCGGGCATTCTTATCTTCACTTATCCACTCGGCAACTATATCCCTTGCGCCCTGCAACGCTTCTTCACCGGCAGGCACCTCATCGCTTATAAACTGAAGGGCCAGATTTTCAATATCCTGTTCTTTCTGCTGCAACATGATTTCAGCCAGCGGCTCGAGTCCCTTTTCCCTGGCTGCCATAGCCCGTGTTTTTCTCTTTGGTTTGTAGGGAAGATAAATATCTTCCAGTTCGTTGATGTTTGTTGCAGCCTCTATTGATTTCCTGAGTTCAGGAGTGAGTTTATCCTGACCATCAATTGATTTCAGAATTGCCGCACGCCTTTTGTCAAGATCCGTCAGGCGCGTGATATGCTGCTTTATCTCAGCAATCTTCACTTCATCCATGCTGCCGGTTAGTTCTTTGCGGTAACGGCTGATAAACGGAATGGTAGCACCCTCTTCCATCAGTTTGAGAGTGTTTTCAACCCGCCATGCCGGCAGGTCCATAAGCCGGGAAATGATTTGAATATGTTGTCCGTTCATAAAAGTCAATAATTTTAGGGACCGGCACCCAAAGTTATAATAATTTTTTAAGCTCCGCGCCCATCACTGCAGCATTGTTTCTGGCAGGATGTTTTATTCCGGCTAAATGTACCGGTTTTATAACTTGTCATATAAGCCAACAGCATAAACGGTCCTTTGGATCAGGCCAATGCAAAAAGCCGGGAAAAATTATCCCCGGCTATATGTCTGACTAACATGAATCAGCACAGATATGTTATCTGTTTAATATCTTCTCCGGTCCTGCGGACCACGTCCTCCACCGCGGCTGTCGCCCCTTCTGCTGTCGGGATTCATAGGCCGTGCCTCATTTACAACCAGGTTTCTGTCTGCAAATTCAGTTTCGTGCAGTGCTTCAATTGCAGCCTTTGCCTCTGCATCATCTTCCATTTCAACAAAACCAAAACCTTTGGATCTGCCACTCATCTTGTCCTTAATGATCTGTACAGATTTTACATCTCCAAAATCTGCAAAAAGTTGTTCTATCTCTTCCTCGGTTGTCCTGTAACTGAGGTTACCTACATAGATCTTCATACTAAAAAA
>SLJO01000141.1 GCA_007135095.1 Bacteroidales bacterium
GATAGCCTGTGAGCTATAATTATAGTTGTTTTACCAGTAGCCCTCAGATATTCAATTGTTTTTTTCACATACGATTCGGAAACCGAATCCAGCGATGAAGTGGCTTCATCAAGTATCAAAATCTCGGGATCACGATATAAAGCTCTTGCAATAGCAATTTTTTGTTTTTGCCCGCCGGAAAGGGATGCTCCGTTTTCCCCCAGTAAAGTTTCAAAACCGGCTGGTAATTGTTCAATAAATTCATTCATCCCAAGCCTGGTACATATTTCTGTTATTTTTACCATATCCGGATCAAAATCATCAAGTGCAATGTTGTCGGTTACATTCCCAAAAAAAAGATCAATTTTCTGAGGAACCACCGAAATCAGATTACGGAGGGATTTGGTAGTAAAACGATTGATATCATGGCAACCTATCCGGATGTGACCTGACTGCAAGGGATACAGATTCTGGATTAACGATATAAGAGTAGTCTTGCCTGAACCACTTTCTCCGGCTATCGCAGTGACCTCACCCTTCCTAATGGAAAGATTAAGGGATTCGAATACATCAACCCTTGTGCCATATCTGAAACCTACATCCTTGAATATAATATCACCAGTCATTTCGGGCTTGAGTTCAATCAAACCTTCCTTTTCCTCGGTTTCAAGATCAAAAATCTCAAACAACCTGTCGGATGCGATAAGTGCTTCCTGCAAACTTCTGTTAAATCCAATTATATCTGATACCGGGGAGGTAAAATACCCTATAACGGCATAGAATGACAGAAGTTCACCCGGGGTGATGGTATTGCTGACCACAAACCCGGCACCCACCCATAGCAAAATCAGTGTAAAGAGCTGAGTGACAAAGCTTGTTGATCCCGAAGAAAATATATTGTTCAGTCCGGATCTGTAAGTTGCACCAAGCAGGTCTACAAATCTAAGTTCGGTCCTTACTGCAGCAAAATCTTCAATTCCAAACCTTTTTATGGTTCCTGCAGAACTTAATGATTCCACCAGCTGTGATTCAAGATCTGCTGCACGTTCCATTACCTTTCGCTGCACCTTCCTGTTCAGCCTGTCGTATATTATATAAATAATTGTGTAAAGGGGAATTATCAGTAATACAACAAGGGCAAGTTTCCAGTAAAAGGTAAACATAAGTGTAAATGAGACTATCAGGATCAGAATACTGACTATAAGGTTAATCGACACATCATTAATAAATGCCCTGATCTTCATGGCGTCGCCGATCCTTGAAATAATCTCGCCGGTGCGCATATTGTCAAAAAATGACTGGGGAAGTCTTATTAAATGACGGTAATATCCAAGGATCAGGGTGGAGTCAATCCTCTGACCTGTTTTCAGTACAAACAGCCACTGAAATATGTTCAGTAAAACCCTTAACAATATTATTGCGATCATTGCAATGCCAAGAAGATTCAGCAGGTTAAGATTACCGCCGGGGAGTACATGATCTACAAGTTTTCCAATGTATATTGCTGTAGAGAGGCCCAGCACCGAAAAAAGAACGGCACCGCAAAGAGCCTGTAATAACACGCCGGCATTCGGCTTTAATAGTTGCCAAAACCTGAGGGATATTGCTATTTTTTCATTGGCGGGGCTGAATTCCTTTCCGGGAACCATTATCACAAGTACCCCTGTCCACTGTTCCTTGAATTCGGGATGAGTCATTTTGTGTATGTTTCCACCCGCGGGGTCCATGATAGTTATATGCTTACTGTCAGTTGCCACTATTACGACAAAGTGGTGAAGCACCTTATTAACGATAATGTGAGCGATTGCCGGTTTGGGTATTTTAAACAGACTTCCCCATTCACCCTTGACCCCCTTTGCCATAAATCCTAATTTTACAGCCGCTTCCACAAGACCGAGCACGTTGGTCCCCTTCCTGTCGGTACCGGCTATCTGGCGGATTCTTGAAACCGGAACATTCAATTTATAGTAAGCAGCTATTGAAGAAAGGCATGCTGCCCCGCAATCAGTTATGTCCCTTTGCTTTACTTTTATCTGCATTTGCCTGTTAATTATTACCGGTATATGGATTAAACCATTTATCTGCCTTATCAAAGAGCAGATTAAAAAGACTGCGGCGAGTTACCATTATTCTGGCAGTAAAAGTCATTCCCTTCATGATGTCAGATGAAACTCCATTCCTGAGAGATAAATATGATTGTTCGGGTATGCATTTGATCCTGAAATACGCTGAGACATTATCTGAAATCAGATCATCTGATATTTCCTGAATTTCTCCTTCAAGCATGCCCCATTGGTGATAATTGTATGCGTCAACCTGCAGCCTCACCCTCTGTCCTTTTTTAATAAACCCGATGTCGGAAGGGCCTACAAAAAAAACAGCGACAAGGTCACTGCTGGGAGATATTTCAGCAATTTTCTGACCAGCGGTAATAAAACTGCCTTGCTGAATATCTGAACTTTGAATAACCGTTCCCGGAACTGGCGAAACAACAATCCTGTACCTTATTTCTTCTGTGTTAATATCCATCTCCGCTTTCAAC
>SLJO01000118.1 GCA_007135095.1 Bacteroidales bacterium
GAACCCGGTCTCCTTTATGTTCCGGGAAAGAAAGGCTGAAATCTTCATTTTTGACCGCATCAAAGAAATAGCTGATCTTATTGTTGATTTTATTGATATACCAGGTAAGATTGACTACCTGGTACATCAGGATTATGACAAAGATGATACCCGTGTGTAATGGTTCGCCTGTGCTGAACAACCAGCCTGCAGCCAGGCTTGAAAGCACAATAAGTATTATGCGGATAAAAATATTGAATTGAAATGACCGGATCATTCTATTCTGAATTTTTTCATTTTATTGTACAGGGTTTGCCTGGTAATGCCAAGTTGCCTGGCAGCAGCTTTAATATTTCCCGAATTGCTCTGGATAGCCATTGTTATCATTTTTTCTTCCATCTCTTCGAGTTTCACAGGTGCTTCCCAGGTTTTTACCTCCGTGGTGGAACCGGTGAAGAAATCGGATACCTTCAGGCTGCCGGATTCGCTCAGTATGACTGCTTTTTCGATAGTGTGTTCCAGTTCCCTGATATTACCCGGCCAGGCGTATTTCATGAATTTCTCAATGGCTTGCCCGGTAATAGAAATTGGTGCCTTGTTGTACTTTTCCGAATATTTTTTCAGAAAATACTCTGCCATTACAGGGATGTCTTTTTTCCGTGACCGGAGTGGAGGGATCTCTATCTGTATCGTATTGATCCGGTACAAAAGGTCTTCCCTGAACAGGCCTTTTTCCACCATTTCGTGAAGATTCCGGTTTGTAGCGCTGATTAGCCGGATATCAACCGTTAAGGGGATGTTGGATCCCACCGGGGTGACTTCACGGTTTTGCAAAGCTGCCAGCAGCTTCATTTGTGAGCCGGGGGGTAGATTGGCTATTTCATCAAGAAAAAGTGTTCCCTTGCTGGCAAGTTCAAATTTTCCTGTGCGGTTTTCCCGTGCGTCGGTAAATGAGCCTTTGACATGACCGAATAATTCACTCTCGAAAAGGGATTCACTGATGGCGCCCATATCGACGGTGACCATCAGTTCCTGATTCCGGTTGGACAATCGGTGAATCCTCCTTGCGATTAACTCCTTGCCGGTCCCATTCTCCCCGGTTATAAGTATACTGGTGTCTGTTCCGGCAACTTTTTCAACTGTTTTGAGAACATTCATGAATTCCGGGGAAGTGCCTATAATGCTTTTTTCTTCCCTGTTTATACTTTCCTTGAGAATTTTTTCTTTCTGCCGGAGATCTTTTATCTCTTTTCTGGAAATATTCAGCTGAATGGCTGAACGGACCGTGGCAAGCAATTTTGTATTATCCCAGGGCTTGAGCACGAAATCAGTTGCACCTGCTTTCAATGCCTTAACCGCCAGCTCCACATCTCCATAGGCAGTGATCATTAGTATTGAAATATCCGGATGGCTCTCCTTTATTCTCTGTAACCAGTAAATACCTTCGTTCCCGGTATTGACTCCGGATTTGAAGTTCATATCCAGCAGAACCAGGTTGTAATGATTTGCCTGTAATTCAGAAATGAGAAGATTGGGGCCGGAGATGCATCTCACCTTGTCGAATTCCTGAGAAAGAAGCATCTCCAGTGCCATCAATACATTTTTGCTGTCATCGACAACCAGTATGTTCCCTTTAGCCATTTTTATGTTATTTCTCCTGTAAAAACAAGAGTCAAAATTTCGTGAAAAAGTTACAAAATTTTGACTGACAGGAGGAACCGCTTCGCTTTAACATAAAATTTTTTCATGCGTCTGTGTGTAATTTTACGCAGAAAAAATTTAATGTATATTTGGTACAAAATAACCGAATATTTGTCTCGTGTCAAAATATTTGTCACTGAAAGTGTCCAGATATTTTACACAATGATTAATTCATTTTACCAAACCCATAAATACAGGCAAATAATTAAACAGAGATGGCGGTTATGCAGGATATGGATTTCTCAAAGGAAAAAACAGCATTGCAGCCAATATTTTTGTGAGTTATTCCACTAATCATTGAGCATATCAGCAACCACAAAGGTGCTTCCTCCCACGAAAATAAGGTCATTTTCCCCGGCGTTGATTTTTGCGGCATCAACTGCTTCCGGCACGGTGTCATACGAATTACCCCTGATGCCTGCTTCCAGCGCCCTCTTTTGCAGCTCCCCAGCATCCAGCGCGCGGGGAATCGCAGCCCGGGTAAAGTAGTATGTCGCATCAGCGGGAAAATGCTTAAGTAACTCCCTGGTATTCTTATCATTTACAAAGCCTATAACAATGTGTAGCTTATCGTGGGGAGTTGCTTTTACCTGGTTTAAAACCCACCTCAATCCCTCGCTGTTGTGAGCCGTATCACAAACAATTTTAGGATTGCTGCCGATTATCTGCCACCTGCCCAGAAGGCCGGTATTTATTCCTGCACCCCTGAGCCCTTCATAAATGTTTTTTTTACTGATATGCAGCCCTGACTGATTAAGTATGTCAATTGTTTGCAAAACGGTGATAACATTCTTTTGCTGGTAAAACCCCATCAGGTCTGTTTCAAGCTTATCATAAACTACTTTCCCATGCCTGCTGATGCGCAACGACTGAAATCCCTCCGGGGTTTGCATTGCAAAATCACATTTATATATGTCAGAAGCAAATGAAATCCCGCCGGCTTTTTCTAGTCTTGTTTTTTCCATGAAGACCTCCTTTATTTCCTCCTGCAACTCTCCGATAACCACGGGAATACCCGGTTTGATTATTCCGGCTTTCTCTCTTGCTATTTGCGGCAGACTGTTGCCAAGGAATTCATTGTGGTCCATGCTGATGTTGGTAATTACCGATACCAGGGGGGTAATTATGTTTGTTGAATCAAGCCGGCCTCCCATTCCCGTTTCCACCACTGCAATATCCACCTTTTCCGTGGCAAAATATTCAAAGGCCAGTGCCACGGTCATTTCGAAAAATGAAGGACTGAGTTTTTCCAGTACGGGGCGGTTTTTATTGGCAAATTTCACCACATATTCCCTGGTTACGGGCTTTCCGTTAATCCTTACCCTTTCCCTGAAATCCCTTAGGTGCGGTGAAGTATAAAGCCCGGTATTGTATCCTGCCTGCTGTAAAACTGCAGCAAGCATGTGAGATACAGATCCTTTGCCATTCGTTCCGGCAATATGAATACTTTTGAATGATCTGTGCGGGCTTTTAAAATATTCATCGAGTGCAATGGTTGTTCCAAGATCGGATTTATATGCAGCCTTTCCTATCCGCTGGTACATTGGCAGGCGGCTGTAGAGGTATTCCAGGGTTTCCCGGTAGTCCATATTAGGATGCTAAAAAATTAGTTATGAGCCAGGTTACACTGGTGTGAAAGGATTCCAGCGATTGAAGTGGGTCCTTTCTTCCTTCCACCGCGACGGGGTTTCCTTCTTTTCCCCCGGATAACCCAGGGCAATCAGGGCAAATGGTTCAATATGGCCGGGGAGCTGGAATATTTTTCTCATGGCATCTTTCCGCCCCACCAGCGGGTGCACTCAGAGCCAGACCCCGCCAAGGCCGGAAGCATGGGCGGCCAGCAGCATGTTCTGGGTTGCAGCCGAGCAGTCGATTGACCAGTATCCGGGACTTTTCTCCAGCCTGGTGTCGCCACATACAAGTATGGCCAGGGGTGCTTCTGCAAGCATTGAGGCATACGGATGGGCATTCATAACCTCTTCCTTGATTTTCGGATCATCAACCACAATAAAGTGCCATGGCTGCTGGTTCCTGGCAGACGGGGCATACATGCCGGCTTTCAGGATGGCCCGGAGTTTATCCTGGGGCACCTGCTTCTTTTTGAATTTTCTTATACTTCTTCTTGTAAATATTGCATTAAGAGCTTCCATAGTGCTTTGTATGATGTGAACCCGTTGTTTAATTTCATCCCGGTTACCAGAGGAGATGCCTTTCAGAATATGTTATAGGTTGTCGTTCATTAAAAATTGCAAGGAGGCTGAATTGAAAGGGCAAATTTAAGATTTATTTAATAAGCATTACCAGGGCGAAAACCATTTTATTTAGTTATTTTTGAGTTTGTGAAAATCTGTTATCGCAGTGGAATCAATGGGAAACACAAGAAAGATATTCATCCTGGATACGAACGTATTGCTTCATGATTATAAATGTATTTACCGTTTTCAGGAGAATGACCTGATCATACCGATTGTTGTTCTGGAAGAACTGGACAGGCTTAAGAGGGGTAACGATCTGATCAACTTTCATGCAAGGGAATTTACCCGTGAACTTGATAAAATATCCGGAGATAATCTTTTCAACGGCGGGATAAAGCTCGGACAGGGCATGGGAAAATTATCCATTGAAACCGGCAAGCCCTTCTCGGAAGAAATGCAGGAATCATTTTCAGAGAAGACACCTGACCACAGGATCCTTGCCATTGCCGCACATGTTAAGAAAAGATTCAACAGAAGGAAGGTGATACTTATATCCAAGGATATTAATCTCCGCATAAAAGCCAAGTCGCTCGGCATATTATCCCAGGATTATGAATCAGACAAGGTCGCCAGCCTGGAATCGGTTTACCGGGCCATAGAAGTACATGAGGACTTTGATGATTCACTGATTTCCAGATTGTATGAAGAACCCGGCGGAGTGCCGGCCGTTGACTTCAACCTGAATCCTTCTCCTCATCAGTATTATATTTTCAAAAACTCAAGGGTTTCGGCTCTTGCCCATTATGATCCGTCAGGGAAAGTCCTCAACAGGATTGAAAAATACCCGGTTTATGGAATTGAACCGAGGAATGCTGAGCAGACTTTTTCTATTGATGCACTCATAAGGCCTGATATACAGTTAATTTCGCTTACAGGAAAAGCAGGGACAGGCAAAACCCTCCTTGCCCTTGCTGCTGCCCTGCACCAGGATAGCATATACAAACAGATTTTTCTTGCAAGGCCCATAATACCCTTGGCAAACAGGGATATAGGCTTCCTTCCCGGAGACGTGAATGAAAAGATCGGGCCGTTCATGCAACCACTTTATGACAATCTGTCCGTAATTAAAAATAAATTTAAACTGCACAGCAAGGAACTGAACAGGATAGAAGAAATGGAACGCATGGAAAGGCTTGTTATTACCCCTCTTGCATATATAAGGGGGAGGAGCCTTTCAGATGTGTTTTTTATCGTTGACGAAGCACAGAACCTGACCCCACATGAAATAAAAACAATAATCACCAGGGCGGGGGAGAACACGAAGATTGTTTTTACAGGTGATATACACCAGATAGATTCTCCCTACCTTGATAAGAAGTCCAACGGGCTGAGTTATCTGACAGACAGGATGAGCGGCCAGGAATTGTTTGCCCATGTCAACCTGGTGAAAGGAGAAAGGAGTTATTTATCGGAGCTGGCCAGCAATATTCTTTAAAAGCACAAGGCCTTAAAACAACACGTATGGTACAGAACAAAACTTTGTATATCGGGCGTCACGCTAAATCCTCCTGGGATCATCCGGGCAGGTCTGATATTGACCGGCCTCTTGCCGAACGCGGTGTGAAAAATGCTTACGACATGGCCCACAGGATGAAGGAAAGAGGCGATAAACCTGAACTGATAATTTCAAGTCCGGCCAACCGGGCTTTGCATACTGCAATTATTTTTGCAAGAGGGTTGCGGCTGCCTTTTTCCCGGCTTCAGGTTAATGAGGATCTATACATGTCTGGCGAAGAAAATCTTCTAAACATAATTTTTGGTTTGGATAATAATATTGAATCCTTGATGATCTTCGGGCATAACCCCGATTTTACCCATCTTGCAAACTATTTTCTCACCAATCACGTTGATAACATTCCTACCTGCGGTCTGGTCAGTCTGACTTTTAATTCAGCAGGATGGGAGGAGATCCATAAATCAAATCTTGTGGATTTCTTATTTGATTATCCGAAAAATCAATGAATTAAACTCATTCAGGCATGTTCAGGTTATGGAAGGTCTGAAGTGACTGAATAAGGCAAGTTTTGTGAATCTCCAGGAATGGAATTTAATAACACAACCGGAAATAAGTTGACAACTACAACTATACGAATGCAGCAATAGAATGGCAAAACAAAGAAAGATAATCAACAGGGAAATCAGCTGGCTTTCATTTAATCACAGGGTTTTACAGGAAGCCGCAGATAACTCATTGCCATTGGGGGAGAGAATAAAATTTCTCGGTATCTTTTCAAATAACCTTGATGAGTTTTTTAAGGTCAGGGTTGCCACTGTCAAGCGAATGATGGATTATGACAGGAATGTAAGCCGCGACATGAGGAAGATGATAGGAGATAAACCAAAAAACATTCTCAGGCAGATACAGGAAATTGTGATTGATCAGCAAAGCCGGTTCCAGCATATATACCAGGAACTAATAAAAGAACTGGAAAAAGAAAATATCTTTATCATTAATGAAAATCAGTTGAACCCCGCCAGGGCCGATTTTGTAAAGTCTTGTTTCGAAGAGGAGATAAGACCGGTACTGTCTGTCATTATGCTGCAAAACGTCGATAGTTTTCCCTATCTCAAAGATAAGGCCATATACCTTATAACTAAACTTACAGGCTCGGATGAGTCGGTCAAAACAGAATATGCACTGATTGAGGTTCCCGGAAATATATCCCGTTTTCTTGTATTGCCCCCTGACGGGGAAAAAAAATACCTCATAATCCTGGATGATGTGATCCGGTACTGCCTTAAGGATGTTTTTTCAATCTTTCGCTTTGACAGGTTCGAAGCTTATACGATAAAAATCACACGCGATGCTGAACTTGATGTTGACAACGATCTCTCACAGAGTTTTCTGGAAAAGATCTCAAACAGCGTAAGTCGCCGCAACAAGGGACAGCCTGTAAGGTTTGTATATGACCGGTCCATGCCCGGCGATATGATAGATTACATTAAAAAGGAGATGGACCTGGATGATGATGATAACCTCATACCAGGGGGCAGGTATCATAATTTCAGGGATTTTATGGATTTTCCTGATTTCATGATGCCCCACCTGGTCAATCCTCCCCACCGCCCTTTGCCCCACTGGAGAATTAAACCCCACAGCAGTATCTTTGATGTTATTGCAGAAAAAGACCTGCTGCTCCATTGTCCCTACCAGAGATTTATGGATATTATCACCTGGCTGCGCGAGGCTGCCATTGACCCCAAAGTGGCTTCCATAAAAATCACGCTCTACCGGGTGGCGAAAAATTCAAAGATAATACATGCCCTTATAAATGCAGCCAGGAATGGAAAGGCAGTTACAGTGATAATTGAATTGCAGGCCAGGTTTGATGAAAAGGCCAATATCTACTGGTCAAGGAAGATGGAAGAGGTTGGAATAAATGTGATGTTCGGCATTCGTGGCCTGAAAGTGCATTGCAAGCTTATACTTATAACCCGCAGGGAGGGACGGGCCGTGGTAAATTATGCCGGAATAAGTACCGGTAATTTTCATGAGGGGAATGCAATGGTATATTCTGATACCACCCTCCTTACAAGTGATCTGAGGATTTCATCCGAAGTTAAAAAGGTATTTCTTTTCTTTGACAATACCTTTAAAACCTTTTCCTATAAATCGCTCATCCTGTCACCCAATCATACCCGCCGCCGTTTGATGAACCTCATAGATATTGAGATCAAGAACAAGGAAAGGGGCAGGGAGGCCTGGATCATCATTAAGTCAAACAGCCTTGTAGATAAGGACATGATAAAAAAGCTATATCAGGCAAGCATAGCCGGGGTGAACATAAGATTGATAATAAGGGGGGTTTGCTCACTGATTCCGGAAGAACCCGGACTAAGCGAGAATATCAGCGGCATCAGTATCGTAGATACTTTTCTGGAACACTCAAGGATTTTTGTGTTTTGCAACAATAACAGAAACCGGTTTTATATTTCTTCAGCCGACTGGATGACCAGGAACCTGGATCACAGGATTGAGGTAACCTGTCCGATTTATGACCATGATCTGCAGGATGAACTGAGAACTCAACTTGAACTTCAATGGAATGACAATGTTAAGGCACGGATACTGAACCGTAATCAGGATAATCATTACATGAACAATGATAATGAGTCCCGGAAGCGCTCCCAGCATGAGTTTTACAAATACCTGAAAAATAAATCAGATTGATTAAAACCAACAATTTGGAAATATTAAAATTTGCCGCGATTGATGTGGGTTCAAATGCCGTGCGGCTTCTGTTTATGAATGTCATTGAAGACAATGATCAGGTTTTCTTTAAAAAGTCAGAACTGGTTCGCATGCCTGTAAGGCTTGGCGAGGATGCTTTTTATAATGAAGGGATCATTGGTTCCGAAAAAATTGAAAAGCTGGTACATACGATAGCTGCATTCAAGCATCTGTTGATTGTCCAGGATGTGGTGAGCTACAGGGCCTGTGCCACCTCAGCAATGAGGGAGGCAGCAAACTCATCACAGATTGTCAGGCATATCAGGGAGCAAACAGGTGTCGAAGTTGAGATTATTGACGGTCAGCAGGAAGCAGAACTGGTTTATTCCAACCGGATAGTGGAAATGATCAATAATGAAAGCTCATACCTCTATGTGGATGTTGGGGGCGGGAGTACTGAAATAACCATGTTTTCAAAAAGGGAGGTAGTCAGTTCCCGTTCATTTAATGTCGGAACGATCAGGTTATTAAACAGCGAGATAAGCGATAATGAATTCCTCAAAATGAAGGAGTATCTTACACAATTAAGGAAAAGGTATGAACCTGTTGAACTTATCGGTTCCGGCGGCAATATCAACAAGGTCTTCAAACTTTCAGGCAACAAGGAGGGTGTTCCCCTGACCCGGAATAAGTTAAAAAGCATTTGTTCATACATAGAATCCTTCACTATTGATGAACGTATAAGGGATCTCGGATTTAATCCCGACCGGGCAGATGTAATAATACCTGCAACACAGCTGTTTCTGAGGATCATGAAATGGTCCCGGGCAAAAAAAATACTTGTTCCTAAAATAGGTGTATCCGATGGCATAGTGCATCAGTTATATAATCTTTACCGGCGCGATAAAGCTGAGGCTGTGTAGTTTTTCAGCACATGAGTACAATTATTAAATTAATCGATCCTGATGGACAATTCTCCGGCAGTTGCTTTTTATACTTTGGGTTGCAAGCTTAACTTTGCCGAAACTTCAACCATTGAACGCCTGTTTGCTGAAAATGGCTTCCACAGGGCTGAGCATGACAACAAAGCAGATGTGGTGGTCATAAATACCTGCTCTGTTACATCAGGGGCTGAAAAGAAATGCCGTAACATTATCAGCAAGGCAGTCAGGGAGTTCCCCGGCGCTTATATTGCCGTTGTGGGCTGCTATTCCCAGCTGAGGTCGGACAGGATTGCCCAAATACCTGGTGTTGATCTTGTGCTTGGATCAAACGAGAAATTCAGGATATTCGACTTTGCCGGCGATTTCCGAAAAAGGAACGAGCCGGTTATTCATTCCTCTGAGATATCCGGAGGGGAGATGTTCTCTCCTTCATATTCCTTTTCGGGAAGGACCCGGTCTTTCCTGAAGATACAGGATGGATGTGATTATTTCTGTTCATATTGCACCATTCCGCTTGCCAGGGGCCGCAGCCGCAGTGCAACCATAGATGAAATACTGGATCAGGCAGAACAAATTGCAGGGAACGGGGTTAAGGAGGTAGTACTGACGGGTGTTAATATCGGGGATTTCGGCAATCGGGAATCAGGGAATTTATTTGAGCTGCTTGTCAGGCTTCAGCAAATAAAGGGTATAGAAAGGTACAGGATTTCATCTATAGAGCCTGATCTTTTAACTGACGGGATCATAGACCTGGTAGCTGGCAGCACAAGGTTTGCCCCCCATTTCCACCTCCCGCTTCAGTCGGGCAGTGACCGCATTCTTGAGAAGATGCACAGGAAATACCGGAGGTCACTTTTCACCGACAGGGTGCAAAAGATAAGGGAAAAAATTTCCGGGGCAGGTATCGGTGCTGATGTAATAACAGGTTTTCCCGGGGAAACAGAACAGGATTTTGAAGAAACTGTTGAATTTCTTAATGGATCAGATATAGCTTTTTTACATGTTTTCTCTTATTCCGACAGAAATAACACAAAAGCATCGGGCCTTCCCGGTAAAGTGGTAC
>SLJO01000169.1 GCA_007135095.1 Bacteroidales bacterium
ATTTTTTCATTATATGACTTTGGTGAATCCAGGTTGAGCTCATAACCCATTTTTTCATGAAATAGTTTTTTGATTTTTTTGTATCCGTTCAGCTTATCTGCATTAAGCTTGAGTCTCGCATATAATTTATTTACAAGCGGCGGAAAATGCTGCATATAGTATTTTTTTCCTTCTGTTTTTATATCCGGATGGGGGAGTTGAATAACAGGGTTATGCTTGCTTATAAATTGGTAATCAAAGTGTTTGTCCGTGCGATTATTATCTGAAGTCATTTAGTTGTCAGGTTATATGTTTCGAAGGCCTCAAAGTGATTTTAACTGGTGGATCTGGCAAAAAAAGATTGTTTGTAATATGGAATCGTGAGTTTATGTAAAATATATTTTAAGATAAACCTCAAGGCAGTTTCTGTAACAATGGTTCCGTCTTTTCGGTCATTCTTTTCTAAAACAAATGGTAATCTGTGTTTGTTGTCTGAATTGGTATAGTTGACAATTTGAGGTTCTGATAAAAGATAAAGAGCTAAAATATCGATGAATCAATAATTTATAAAAAAGTAAATGTAAAATGGAGCAAGGTTAATACAATTTATTACCACAAGCCTGATCAGTTATATTATGATATCTACCTAGTAATATATGATGGTTTGTCAATAAAATAGCTGTACTGGTCAAATTGCGCCTTCAATCTGGTTTTTATGCGGGGTTTGTTTTATATTTTTATAAAAAAATTGCACATTAAAAAAACGAGCTGATCTTTAAAGATGAAGCTGTCCATATATGTTTTTAAATTAACGGTTTAACCGGTTTATCAGAATGCTGTATTCCTTATTAAGTTTCTTTAATTATGTTTAAACAAATCAATTAATAATAAATTATAAAAATATGAAAGCAAAACTATGGTTATTTCTAATTGTTATCGGGTTTGCCTTTGCAGCCTGTGAAAAGGACGATGAATTAAAAGGCCCCCCTGCGCATGCAAAAGCAAAGGGCAATATTACTGCTGACCTTACTAATGGCAGTGCAAATAATAATGGTCAATATGTTATTGAGAGTGGAGTAACTCCATTAATCGCCGGCCAGCACCATGAGGTTGGAACGGTAACTGTTGATTTTGATGGTGATTACATTTTGGTAACCTACGATATTACCAAAGCAGGCTGGTATATAACTGAGACTCACCTGCATGTTTCTATAGATAAAGAAGGTATCCCCGCAAATAAACCCGGAAACCCCATGATCGGGCTCTTTGAATATAGTGGTGAGCATGATCCAAATGACGAAGTATTAACTGTTACATATGAAATTCTCAGAAGTGATATTGATCCGTATCTGCAATATGAATGCTACGCTTTTGCCGCCCATGCTGTAGTGGCAACTGGTGAAGGCGATGTTGCCGGTCTGGATGATTTTAATGCCAGATTTCCCGCGGGTCCGGTGAGTGTTGCGATAGCCGATGGACCGGCTGCCGGTAATCTGGCCTATTTTGAAAATGTCACAATAAGTGGCGGGTCATTCCTTGACCGCACATATGACCTGGGATGGTGTGTGCAGACTGGCATAAGGGTTGCCAACCCCGGGACTGCAACGGCATATAGCAGCTATGATTTGCCCGATGATGTTGTTTTGGTTAATTATCCGGAAAACTTTGATAAGGTTAACTGGCTTTTAAATAATATTTCTGCCGGCGATTTTTGTCATGAGCTGGAGGAGGATGTAACCATGGGTGACATACAAATGGCAATCTGGGCTCTTATTGATGGCGGGGAACCAGATGGGTATCAATACGTGACACCATATTCTCCGGAGATGGTTGATAAACTTGTTGAAAAGGCTGAGACCTACGGTAAAGGCTTTAAGCCGGATTGTGGCGAACTTGTAGTTATTGTCCTTGATTACGGAGCCAATGATCAAAACATAATTGTCGGGTATCCACTTCCCTGCTACCAGGAAGAAACAGCCTGGGGTAAAGGTGATACTTTTGTCGACAGAGGTAACTGGGCAATGTTTTTTAATGCATGTGTTGATCCCGATTAATTATTGTGCTGACTTACTGGAAAATCCCGCGGTAGCAAACGCGGGATTTTTTGTGAGTCATTTCCCGGCAGCCACATGGGGAAACAATAAAAAAACCTGGCGCACCGAGTTTTATACATCGATGCCAAATGAAAAATACATATTTTTGATTTAACGGCGTTAAGGTCTTTTAAAGGAATTATAAATGTCTCCTGGTAAATTGAAAATAGCAGATATAAGGCACCTGAATGATCTGGAAAAGCATGAACAGGAGTGGGATAAGCTTATCGAAAAATGCCCCGGAGCAGTGCATACACAATCTTATGCCTGGATTAATGCTTTTTTTCACCATTCCTTGCATCCTGATGAAAAATGGATTTGCCTTTTTGCCTATAAAAACGGAAAGCTTGTTGCGGTTTATCCGCTGATGATTAACCGCAGGATTGGGTTCAGGGGATTCTGTTTTCAAACATTTAAAACCCCGTATGAGAAATTCCATACAATTCGTGTTGATGGATTAATGTTGCCGGGACACGAAGATACCCTGGAGTCATTGGTTAATTACCTTCGCAGGTCCTTTAAAGCTTTTCCTCTTATTCACCTCCCCGGTATTACCGGGTTTTCCTGCTCAATGTTATATTTTAAAAACGGTGGGCGGAAACTGTCTGTTTATAAAAAGCCCGATGGAGCAGAAAATTTTATCACCCTTCCTGAAAGTCACCAGGATTACCTTTCAAATTTAAAGTCCTTGGTTAAAAAAAAAATACACCGCAGGCTCAGAAAATTAGAAAGTAAAGCCAAAATCTCTGTTGTTCTGAGGGACATCCAGAGAACCAACGAGGAGAATCTGGAAATATTTAAGGAAATTGAAAGCAGTGGATGGAAGGGCGCCAGAAAAACATCCATTAAATTAAGGCCCGGAGATTCGGAATTATACCTTAGTGCTACAAATAAATTTCATGAAAAGGGCTGGATACGCTGGAGCTTCCTGGAAACAAATGGCGAAACTGTTGCTGCAAGGCTGTTCACCAGGATTAATACAACAACAGTCTCGTGGAAAACAGCCTACCGGGAAGATCATTCTGTTTTTGCTCCCAGCAAAATTCTTTTTTACAGATGTATTGAAGATTTTTATGAATGCGGGGAGCTGGGTGAAATAAACTTCATGAACGTCAACACCTGGTTCAAGGATTGGAATGTAAATGAAAGGCCATTGTATAAGCTAACGGTTTTTCCACGTAGTTTTTTTCTTTCACCGCTGGTTAAATTGTATCTATTGGCAAAATATGGCTAGCAGTCCGCCAGAACATTATTTTTATCGCTCCGGTAAATTTTTCAATAGCTTTTAAAAAGTTAAAAGGAGGCGGCAGGGAAGTAGTAAGTAGCAGGTTTGAAACGTGGTTTCGTATGGCAGGTTTATTTTAACATAATAATTAATACAACAGTAAAGTGGTTATTGAAAGGCTTGAAAATCCAAAAAACTGGGATGAAGAACTGGCAAATTTCCAGGGAGGTCTGTTTATGACCAGTGCATGGCTTTCGGCAGTATCAAATAAAGACATAAAACCCCTCTACCTGCGGTTCATTCTGGATGAGAAACCTTTTGCAATAGCTGGTGGAATAGATGTTTTAGTAGGAAAGGGGCCGGCAAGGCAATTGCTGTTTTATTCAGGCATAGCTTCAGGTTCGAAAGACCCTTTTTTGATAAAAAAATGCAAATACGAACTTTACATGTTTGCCCGAAAAAACGGCTATCAAAGAATTGTATTGAAATCTTATGATAATCAATCATATGTCCCTGCAAAAATCAGGGAGTTCAAAAGGATGGGAAGGATGGAATATATATTTCGCCTTGATAATTATAAGGATTCGGTCATTGACGGCTTTTCCCGGTCTTTAAGGCGGAAAGCCAGGAAAGCAAAAAGAGAGGGGGCCGTTCTTAAAAAAAGTTATTCTGTTGAATTGATAGGAAAGCTGTTCAGATTTATAAACGAAACGTATGATGTAAGGCAATCAAAGGGATACGGGGCATATGTCTATTTGTTTCTGCCTTACTTCGGAAGGGATGAGATCGTCAGGCTGGTTAAAGCTAAACATGCTGCATTGTATTATGCTGAGAGGAATAATGAGACATTAAGCATGAGCCTTGTTTTTTCCTGTCAAAAAAAAGCCTATGGGATTCTTATGGGCACAAGCCGTGATGGCTATAAAGCTGGTGCTCCTTCATTTCTGAACTATGAACTTGCATGCATTTTGAAGGAACAGGGGTATTCATATCTTAATATCGGAGGCGTACAAAGAGATGTTAAGCACCAGGGGTTAAAAGATTTCAAGGATCAGCTGGGCACAGATGTAGTGGCATCGGGTGAAGAGGCAACAAATTTTCTGAATCCGCCACTGAGTTTTTTGAATCCCTTATTAAATCTTAAACGGTTTTTAAGTGGTTTTAAAGTTTTACCCTGGCGGTTTAAAAAAACCATCATTAAGCTTATCGATCTTATTCTTAAGAAAAGAGATCAGCTCTGACGACTATTATAATCTCCGAACCTCCCTTTATGGGAGTTTGGGCGCTTGTAATGAGCGGCTTTGCTTCTTCCTGTTATTTATCGTGGTGATCATTGACGGGCTTATTTGCTGTCAGTTGATCTTTCGGTTTTTTTATATATTAATGTACCCTGCCGGACACATGCAACCATATTTACCGCCCGGGCCGAGCCCCAGGTTATAAAAATGCATGAACGGGGAACAGGTGTGGTACAGGAAAACTGCATCCGTTGCCATCTTGAACTTGTTGACATGACCAGCCTGGTGAAGGTGACACTCGACTCTCATCTGGACGGAGAAGGAAAGCTATGCTGGGATTGCCACCGCCATGTTCCTCATGGCACTACACGAAGCCTTGCAGCCACCCCTCATTCCCTGGTGCCTAGACTGCCCCGTATAATGCCTGCCTGGCTACGTGACCTTTTTTCCGGAGAAGACTGAATTAATAAATCAAATTAATATGGCAACAATAAGGGAAATTTCTGAAAAAAAACCATGGGTCAACTGGGTACTTTTTGATCACGGATTTACGGCCGAAGCAATGGAACACTATTTTGACAGCCTTGGTTTCTATGACTGGGTACATGGCCTGAGCCGCGCGCCTATGGTAAAGGCACAGCATCCCGATTACGAAATATACAGGACAGGCATTCATGCCGCACGTGGAGTTTCCTGTGCTGATTGTCACATGCCCTACAGACGGGAAGGAGGGATCAAATTTACCAATCATCACCTGAGAAGCCCACTTGCCGATATTTCAGGTTCCCGCCAGGTCTGCCACAGGGAAAGTGAAGAGGTTATAAGGAATACCGTTTACGAGAGGCAGGACATGGTCTTTGATTTACGGCGCAGGGTGGAAAGAAATCTTGCCGCGGCCCATATAGAGGCGGGGACTGCCTGGGATGCCGGTGCCACCGAAGAGGAAATGGAAGACATACTTCAGCTTATCAGGCGCTCCCAATGGCGGTGGGACTGGGTGGCAGCCGCCAATGGTTATGGCGTGCATTCCCCGACCGAAGCATTGAGGGTGCTGGCCAATTCCGTAGATATGGCACAGGAGGCAAGACTGCTTCTTTCCCGTGTTCTCTCAAGATATGATGTGGCTCAGCCCGTTGAACTTCCCGATCTTTCAACTATGGAGTGAGCGCAGGAATATCTCGGCCTGAACATGGAAGAAAGGAGAGCCAGAAAACAGGAATTTCTTGAAGATGTTGCTCCCCGGTGGCTTGAAAAGGCAGCAGCCAGGGAGGAAGCTTATCCCCACATAAGATAAAAATTCCTGAGGTTATTGCTTCACGGTGTGACCTGGTTAATGCTACACCTTATTAATGCTACACCTGGTTAATGCTACACGGGGCGACCTGGATAACACCTGGTTAATGCTACACGCGGTAACCGGCAAAAATCCGAAGCCCGGCATACTTTTAAATACCGGAAATAATCATTACAAAGGCATCGCCATTTCCTGAATAACTTTTTCGAAGGGCATCGGGTGAAACAGGCAGGTCCTGTGACCGTGTATTTCCAATCAGATAAATTTTGTTTTCACCGGCAACAGCCATTTCAACTTCATCATGGTCACTTCCGCCAATGTAGGACGAAAATGTCATTACACCTTTAGTGACATCCATTTTGACGCAAAATCCGTCAGTGGTTCCTGTCAGTGTATTTTTTACCGGATATACAAGCGGAAAGTCTTTTGATTCTGTGCTTCCGCTAAGGATGGGGTTGTTGCCGGAATCAAGAGAAAGTCCTTCGCTGGTGAGCATGTCATTTTTTTCCCCGCCCCAATAGGTTGAAAATATTACCTCGCTCAGATCGTTGTCCATGCATGTTAAAAAAAGATCGTATCCACCCCTCTTACTACCTTGAACTGCACCTTTGGATGGAAAATCAAAAGAGCTGGTATTCCCTGCAATCCAGACATTCCCATCATCAGCCACTGCTATTCCCATTCCTCTGTCATCTTCCCTTCCCCCCAGATAGGTCATAGCAAGCAGTTGACCCTCAGGAGAGAATTTTCCGATAAAAGCATCCCTGGTTCCCCTTATCCTGCCTTGATAGGCTGAACGACTCACCGGGAGATCCTCACTGGTTGTATATCCGGTAACAAAGACATTGCCATCGTTGTCTGTATCAACCGCCCATGCCTTTTCATACCCCATGCCACCGAAAAAGGTGGAAAATACCATTGAAGTTCCTTCCGGGTTTATTTTTGTGATGAAAGCATCTTCGCCAACAAAGCGTCCTGAAGTATAAACAACCAGTCCGGGATCAGGCTCCGGGCTGGAAGAGTAGTGCAATTTATGGGCGTTTTTGGTTACGGGAAAGTCGAGTGAATGAGTCCCTCCGACCACAATGCAGTTTCCCCATTTGTCAATGGCTATGCCCCTTGCCTCCTCCATCGATCTGCCTCCAAAAATGTTCGAATACAGGACCTGTTCTCCCTTTTCATCAACCTTGATTACAATGATGTCATAGGTTGATGCCTGTTCTTTGCCGAAGGCATTTTCCGAAACAGGAAAATCGTAAGAATTGCTTCTTGAAGAGAGATAAATAGCTCCATCAGGGCCGGTAGCCATTACCTTGGCTTCATCCTTATTGCTGCCTCCGTAATAGTTTAAAAATATCGGGGAGGCGTTTCCCGGACTAAACTTCAATAAAAAAATATCATGGATCGGTTCAGCCCGGTTATTTCTGAATGTGGTTTCAGGCATAACCGAATTTGTAAACCCTGCAACGATGATATTTCCATCCTTGTCAACGGCAATGCCCCTGCCTGAATCATGATTGTCTCCTCCAATGTATGTAAGATAGGATATTGACGGGTATTCGGGTTTGATACCGGTTGGACTGTATACAAAGCCCAGGCACGCAAAGACTGCCAGCATGCTCATTTTTATTGAACTGCGATGCGGGATTTTCATATTAACGGAATTTTGATTATAAAGAATCAGGCTGTTAGTTTTTTGGTTCCATACAGCCGGCGCAGGCTGGGTGCACCATCATGCAATTATAGTGAATTTCCATGGCTTTTCACCCCCCACAAGTCAGGGTTACTGCCAGCTGCTGTGAAAAGGAAATATATTATTGTACGGGATTACATAATAAATGCCTACCTTTGCCGTTTATCTTCACTATTCACGGCAGGTTGTAAGCCGTATTCAAAAATTACTTTCCGCTGGTGCAGAAAATGCAACGTCTTAGTCAGCCCCATTTATTCTTATAATTTAATGTCTTTTACATCTTTGAAATTGATCGAACCTGTCATGAAAGCCTTGGCAGACGAAGGATACACTATTCCTACCCCTATTCAGAAACAAGCTATTCCCTATGTGCTTGCAGGCCGCGACCTTCAGGGTTGTGCCCAGACCGGGACCGGCAAAACTGCCGCTTTTGCCATTCCTGTTATCCAGCTTTTGCATCAGCAGAGAAAACCAAAATCCGGCATCAAGGCACTTGTGCTTACTCCCACCAGGGAGCTTGCCATCCAGATAGAGGAGAGTTTTTCCACTTACGGCAAATACACCAACATAAGGCACACCATCGTCTATGGGGGTGTGTCGCAGCTGCCACAGACCCGGGCCCTGAGAAAGGGAGTGGACGTTCTCGTTGCCACGCCCGGAAGATTGCTTGATCTGATCGGCCAGGGTTTTATCAGGCTGAATGAACTTGAAATTTTTGTGCTCGACGAAGCCGACCGCATGCTCGACATGGGTTTCATCAATGATATCAGGAAGGTGATCCGGCTGCTGCCCCCAAACAGGCAAACATTGTTTTTTTCAGCCACCATGCCGGGAGAAATAGAAAAACTGGCCGGCGTATTGCTGAAAGATCCAGTCAAGGTGGAGGTAACCCCTCCCACATCAACCGTGGATAAGATCAGGCAAAGCATTTATCACACCACCAAGGCCGACAAGCCCAAAATGCTTTTACATCTTCTCAGGGAGCAAAAAATATCTACTGCCCTGGTCTTTACACGCACCAAGCACGGCGCCGACAAGGTTGTGAAGTTTCTGCACCGCGCAGAGATTAAAGCAGCGGCCATCCATGGCAACAAAAGCCAGAATGCCCGCCAGAATGCCCTGAACGACTTTAAAACCGGACGGTTGAAAGTCCTTGTTGCCACTGATATTGCTGCAAGGGGTATTGATATTGATGAGCTGTCGCATGTATTCAATTATGATCTGCCCAATGTGCCGGAAACGTATATCCACCGTATCGGGCGCACTGGCAGGGCAGGACTCAACGGAACGGCAATTGCATTTTGCGACGTTGATGAAAGGAAGGAACTGCGCGATATAGAAAAACTGATTATGAATAAGATCCCGGTGGTGGAAAAACACCCTTTCCCTGGCAACCCGGTGGTCATTGAAAAAAAAGCCGCACGGCCCAGGCACCACAGGTACAGGCAGCACCTGAACTAGGAAGGCAATGGGACCATACCGGGGCGGCGGTAATTTGCCCTTCGGTTTGAAGGGTGCAAAAAATCTGCTAAATCACGTTCACTTTGAATGAATTAAGTTATAGATCATAGATTTATAATAACTTTTTTTAGGGTAGAGCTGTATAAAAACGTCAGGTTAATGGCAGCGTCAAATAAGTTTATGCAAATAAATTCCATAACTTTCAAGCTTGCTTTTTGAATTATTAACCTGATCTAATACGTATGAAACGCAGAGATTTTTTAAACAAGGTAATTGTTACGGGCGGAGCCCTTGGCCTGGGATTTGGCTGTCAGAGCAGGATCGACCCTGCAGCAGCGGGTGGCAGTAACACTATGGAAACGGGTTCCGGGGTGAACGGTACCATACTCGAACCAGCCAAACAAATACCTGTCCTTGCTGAAACCGATGTGCTGGTTATCGGCGGAGGACCTGCCGGAGCTGCTGCTGCCATTGCCTCAAGCAGGGCCGGTGCTGAAACTTACCTGGTTGAACGGTATAACCATCTTGGGGGATTATGGACCGGCGGACTGGTGTTGCCGTTACTTTCCACACACGGGGTAGATCAGAATAAAATCAGAAAGCAGGTAATGTTCGGCATTGGAGGAGAAATGGCCCAGAGACTCAGGGAAATGGATATGTCGATCCATGACATAAATCCTGTTGTTGACCCTGAAGCCGCCAAATATGTTATTGATGATATGATCACGGGGGCTGGTGTGAAAATGCTGTACCATACCCTTGGTGTTAATGCCATTATGGACGGTAATACTATCAAGGGAGTATTCATAGAAAGCAAATCA
>SLJO01000180.1 GCA_007135095.1 Bacteroidales bacterium
AGGAACATCGGACGAATTGACAGCAACAGAATTTACGACGAAAGGGGCAGGTATATTGCCAGAACTGAGGGCCTTACCCAGAGGCAGATCATTCTGTTTTATTATTTCTTCTTCTAAAGCGGCACAACAAGTTGAAAGCGGGTATCCGCTTGATGTTTTCAACCGACATAAAACGATGGTTGGAAAAAGCAAAACAGATCCAATGGGATTACAAGAATGTAATAAAGCGAAAAGGTAAATTAGAACGATTAAAATAGACATGCATGTTCATATCCTCAAACAACACCCTTATCAACTCAATAATCACCATCATCTCCTTCCATTAAATATCCCTTCCAGTCTGCCATACCTTTGCCTCGAAATGAAGCCTTTTTATTCACAGCAAAGTATTATGACCATGACGATAGGGTTAATGGCTTCTTTCTCCGCACAGGAGCTGCCCCATAGCATAAAAGCCATAACTGAAATTAGCAAAGGTTTCAAGGTAATCGCTTTAGGTGAATACATGTTTGTGAAGTTTAATTCGGAGTATTAAAAGAATTAATTTCATTAAATGGTTAAAGTTTGGGCAAAGCTACGGCTTGGCTCAAAGAAAATGATGAACCTGGGTTCATAAAGGTATGGCCTGGCGGGCAACAGACAAAAATTGATGGCATCAGGATGAAATGATTACATTGCAAAAAAGTATTTCGAAATATGACTGTCCAAATAAGTTTATATGAGAACAATTACCTTACTTACCCAGCTGCGTAAATTCAGAAATGATTCAAAACTTACCGCTCAGAAGGTGCAAGAATTGTCGCGCCAAAGGTTTACTTCTTTGCTGGAAAAAGCGTATACCTCTTCAGCGTTTTATCGGGATCTCTACAGTTCTCATGGCATTAAACCCAGTGATCTAAAAGAGGTTACACCTAAAGATCTTCCCATTGTTTCCAGAGCAATGGTGTTGGATAATTTTGATGCTGTGCTTACCGACCCATCCATTACCCGTAAATCGGTAGAGGAATTCCTCAGTAACGACACCAATCCGCAAAATAGATTCAGAGGCAACACGGTAATGCATACATCCGGATCTACCGGTGTTCCCGGAATATTTATATACTCAAAAGAGGAGTGGAGTTTTATTGCGGCCCTTGTAGTTGCCCGGATCTCACAGCCTGTATTTCGACCTTTCAATAAACTGCGGCTTGCTTTTCTTGGAAAAACAGGAGGGCATTATGCAGGAGTAACACTCACCAGTGATGCGCCAAAACTTCTGTACAATACCCAACTTTTCAATCCAGAGGATATTCAAAAATTAATTGCTGGTTTAAATGGGTTTCAGCCTGATATCATTTCTGGATATGCAGGCACAATTTATCAGCTGGCACTGGCAAAAATAGATGGACGGTTAAGAATAAATCCGGGGCGTTTACAATCGTCAGGAGAAGTACTCACGGAGAATATGCGACAAACAATTGAAAATGCATTCAACCAGGATGTAATTGATTTGTATGCCTGTTGTGAATCCATTGTATTGGGTATTCAAAAAAGCGGCCGCGATCCTTTTCATCTGTTTAATGACTGGCACCACTTCGAAGTGATTGATGAAAATGATAATCTGGTTCCGGAAGGCACTCAGGGGTCTTTGTTGGTCACCCCTCTCTATAAAACATTGCAGCCACTAATTAGATATCGTTTGTCGGATACCTTGGCGATTAAATCAACCGATCAGCCATTTATTACGCTCAATAGATTTTCAGGGAGAACTGGAGATACGCTTACATATATAAATCCACATGGCATTGAACATATTATTCATCCATATGATATGTTGGCGTTTTATGTTCCGGGATTGCGGCAATTTCAGTTTGAGCAAACCTCTCCCAGCACCTTACTTCTCCGTATTTCTGTCCTTGACGGTTATAGCGACACCAAACATCTCGCAGAAAAAAAACTACAGGACATTCTCGTGAAGACAAATATTGAAAAATTTGTCTCCGCAAAAGTTGAACTTGTTGATTCAATTGGACTGAATCCCAAAACAGGAAAATTCAAAACTGTTTTGAGCATGGAAACTTAGTCGACGCAACACCGCAGATAATCCTTAAACCTGAGAAATGAGGGCTTATTGAATCATTTGCCGTTCCACTAAATCAGCAAATTTGCCACCTTTGTTGATCAGTTCCTGGTAGCTTCCGCATTCTTCTATCATGCCATTGTCCATTAAATAGATTCTGTCGGCATTCATAACTGTGGTTAGCCTGTGGGCAATAACCACCCTGGTTGCCTGCAGTTTTTCGAGACTTTCGCTAACTATCTGTTGGGTTTTGTTATCGAGGGCACTGGTGGCTTCATCGAAGAAGAGTAACCGTGGTTTGTTAACAATGGCGCGGGCTATCATAATGCGTTCACGCTGGCCTCCTGAAATGGTGCTCAATCCGTCTGTAATTACCGTTAACATTCCCATTGGCATCTGGTTAATATCTTCCTCCAGCCCTACATTACGGGCAGCCTCCCAGGCATCATCAAAGGTCGCATTGGACATGCCAATAATGTTCGAGACAATATTCCCAGGCATTAGCTGAGACTGCTGCAGAACCGTTCCTGCCTGTCTTCTTAAAGAGGCGGGATCAAACGATGACAGATTCTGGCGGTCAAAATACACAGAACCGCTTTCAGGTTCTTCAAACCCAAGCAGCAATCGCAAAAGGGTCGATTTTCCTGAACCTGAAGCGCCAACGATGGCTATGAATTCACCGGGCGAAATTTGCATGGAAACATTCTTAAGCACCAGCGGGCTGTCAGGCTGATAGCGGAAACTGACATTGGCCACTTCAATCTCACCTGTGAGATTCTGAGCCTCAGGCTTCATGGCCGTATTTTCCGGATCTGCCTCCAAAATTGGCCGGATACTGTCAAACAAGGGTATGACCATTAAATAGGAAACCAGGGCCATCCCAAGCTGAAGAACCGCCACTACTGTCAGGGTCAATGCTGCGAAAAAAGCCATAAACTGCCCCGTAGACAGCGTATTTGGGATTTGCAAGGAGATCCGCCCAAAAACAAACAGTATAATGATTAAAGGCAGTACTGTCGACATCAGCGTGATAATCATAAAGAGTTTCCTCACCTCGTAAGTCTCTCTTTTATTCTTTGAAAACTTAACCGCCCATTGCAGGAAAGCATGAGATTCTGCGCCAGCTATCCTTATTTTGGAGATGCTCGATAAAAACTGGATTAGCATCCCAAAGATGTTGTTTTGAAGGTCAATAATACTTCTCTGACGAAGTTGAATTTTTTTTCCGACTAAGAAAACTGACAGCAGAAAAATGATCAGGAAAGCAAAAATGTACAACGAAAGGCTTACATCATAATAAAACATGAGTAAGAAGTTGAACATCATGAAAATAGCCCCAAGCAAACTGTAAACCACGGTTTCTGAAAGGGTCTTACGCAGCAACATAATACTATTTGCCTTTGCGGCAAGTTCGCCAGCCTGGTATTTTCTGAAGAAAGGAACGGGTAAATTAAGCAGGCGATCCCATATTGCTGACTGAAGTACAAAATCAAGTTTTGTTTCTATCCTGATCATGGAAAAACTGCGTATGAGCTGAAAAAATGCAATGGCAACGATGCTAAAAAAGATGACCAGGGAATAGACATACAATTGCCGGTAATCTGACTGTGGGATCACAACATCGAAAATGTTTCCGGTAAACACCGGGATTAGTATGGTTAGGCCTCCCCCGATCAGCCCCGCAAGAATGATCATAAGTATATCGCTCATGCTCCCCTTAACTGCGAAACGGATCAGGTTGAAGCCATTCAGGGGAAAATCAGGAAAAGGGCGATAAAACTGGTGGGCTTCCGTTGCCAGTTCTGAAGCTTCTTTCCCGGTTAAATCTTGTCTGATGTTTTCGCCCGGACTAATGTATTCATAACTCGACGGCGATTTCGGGATAAGGGCAACAGGAAAATCCCCATCTTTTTTAAATGCCAAAAGCGGGCCATTGTCTTTCTCCCACCACTTGCCTTCCAGTTTGACTTTTCTGTCCCTGAAGCGGGAAGAACGCAGAATGTCGTTTAGGGATAGCGGGGGGGCATCCTCGCTTTTAGACCGCTTGGGTGCAGTGATGGAAATCTTACTGTACTCCGCAACAAGCCGGCAGGCTGTGAGCAAGGGATCCTGCACAGTATCGATGTACGATTTGCGCAGGTTTTCATTCATCACCGAAGCAATTTTTATCAGTGCCGACGAGTAAATCCTGGAATCATGAACGGTTTTTTCTTTCAGGCGATTGAACTCATCGACTGCATTGAGTCGCAAATTAAAATAATCACAGTAAAAGATAACCTCATAAAAATTTTCAAGCCTTTCAAAGAAATCCTCCTCAAGGCAAATGTCGGATGTTTTAAACGTTCTGACTGTAGATGCATCCAGGGTATAAAGCCATGAATCCTGAGACACCGGAAATTTCTGAATTACTTCGGGCTCCATGATCTCCTTCATACCCAAAAACAAGGCATTCCCTGTAAGGAATTCAACCCAGACGATCCCTTTCTTTGACCGGATTTTCAGATTGGCGGCCACCTTGGTTTCGCCTGAAATATCAATCAATTGATTGGTTGGCGGGTTAATATCCCTGGAAATACTTTGTGAAAGATGTCCGATCCAGGTATCAAGCAGGCTTGCCAGGGTGCCAGTAAGCTCAGGGCGCAACATTATTTCTTTCACCTGCTCAATTCCAATGCTTATGATTTCAGCATTTGGGGAAGGTATAGCGATCAAACCCCGATCATCGTGCTGGCCATGTTTTATCCCAAAAAGTAGTTCACCCTGGCCGGCCGTGAAAAAGTAACTCCTTACTCCCAGGGGCTGATCATCTTCCAGCCTGGAAGTAAAAACATCCACATGACCATGAGCAATGTACCAAACGCTCTCAGGCCTGTTTAAAGGGAAGGGTTGATTCCCCCCGGTTCTAAAGGCGCGCCCAAAAGCGTATAAGGTTTCTAACAGTAAATCCTGCGTCATGGGTACTATGGTTATTCTTTTATGAGCTGGTGGTATAAGCCTTCCTGATTCATAAGTTCTTCATGGGTCCCTCGCTGTGCGATGCGGCCTTTGTCCATCACAATGATCTCGTCACAGTCGCGGATTGTGCTTAAACGGTGAGCGACAATCAGGCAGGTACATCCCTTTTTTCGGATATTTGTATCGATTAATTGTTCTGTTTTTGCATCCAGGGCGCTCGTGGCTTCATCGAGTATAAGAATAGATGGTTTGCTCGCCAGCGCTCTGGCAATTTCCAAACGCTGACGCTGACCCCCGCTGAAATTTTTTCCGTTTTCAGCAACAATGCTTTCATAGGCCCCTGGGCGGGCGGCTATCTCCTCATGAATGCACGCATCCTTGGCTACCTGGATCACATCTTTATCTGCTATGGTATCATCCCAAAAGGTAATATTCTCCTTTACTGTTCCCTTAAAAAGGAAAAGATTCTGGTCCACCATGGCGATGGAATTATTCAATGTCGTTCTGGGAATGGATTGCCTGGGTTTGCTGTCGAGCAGGATCTCTCCATTCCAGGGCTTGTACAATCCGCTGACCAGGTTGGCGATGGTTGATTTTCCGCAACCCGACCTCCCAACGATGGCAACCCTGGAGCCTGGCTTCAGGGAAATTGAAAACTCAGTGATTAATGGTGGCTCAAGCGGACTGTACCCAAATGTGACATTTTTTAACTCGATGTGTCCCTGGAGCTTTGTAGTTTTTACTGCATCCTGTGATGTCCTGGTATTTAGATCACCCGCTGAAGTTGGATAATTATATACATCTTCAATGCGTATTAATCCTCCCTCCACGTCCTGTAACGCACTACCAAGAAATACAAGCGATGTGATGGGCTGATTGAAGCTGGCCATCAGCGATTGAAATGCTACAAAAGTCCCCACAGTCATCACACCCTCGATGATATAACCCGAACCGATAAGCAAGATGATGAGCGTGCTTAAGGTAGTGAGGAATATCGGTATCACCTGCAAGGTTTGGGTGAGCCGTCCGATTTTTTGCTGGATCTTCAGCAATTTTGAATGGTATCCGGCCCACCGTGCAAAAAAATCTGATTCGGATGCGGTCGCTTTTATAGATTCAATCATCTGCAATCCAGCAGAAGATAAACCAAACAACTGGCTGCTATCCTGTAACAGTTTTTGATTTGAATCGACCCGTTTTCGCGAAATATACCGAAGCGCAAGTACATTCACCAGCGAGACAGCAATAGCTATCAGCGCAAGCGAGGCACTGTAATAAAACATCATCGCCGCGAAAAACACGATTGTGAAAAGATTCAGAAGGGTATTTCCAAGTGGACCTGACAGCAAAGCTGCAACCTGATCGTTGATATTGACACGCATGGTGATATCACCTGCAGACCGCTGGGTATGAAATGACATGGGGAGATGGAGCACATGCCACAGGAATTTTGAGGAATTCTTCAGCGACAGGCTCATCTCAAAGCGGATCAGGCTGTGCTGCCTTAGCCAGGATAACAATACTCGAAGCAAGGTTGTTAGTGCAATGCCGATGATTAGTGGAACGATCCATGACTCGGATTGTCTGATCAATATCTGATCGATAAAAATTTTCGAGAACACAGGAATGGCAAGTCCGGGAACAATGATAGCCAGTCCGACAAGGAAAAGAAAAAGCAGGCTTGTTTTATACCCTTTTAACCAGTTCATCAGCATGGGAAAAAACTTCGGTCTTTCACCACCTGGCTGAAATTCCGGTCCCGGCTTGAACGTTAGCACAACTCCCGTAAAGGAATCGTTGAAAGTTTGATCATCCACCACACGTGGACCCGAAGCAGGGTCGTTCAGGTAAACCTTGTTTTTGCCAAATCCTTCAACGACCAGGAAATGATAAAAATTCCAAAACACAATCATGGGCACCGGAAGATCTTTCAGCTGTTCCGGTTCTTTTTTAAATGCTTTTACCTCCAGTCCGTGGCTTCGGGCTGCCTTGGAAATATTGCTGGCCTTACTCCCGTTGCGCGATACACCACAATCCACGCGCAGTTTCTCCAACGATACATATTTCTTATAATAAGACAGAACGATTCCAAGAGAGGCTGCCCCGCATTCAAGCGCCTCCATCTGAAGCACCGTAGGGGTATCGACCTTTCTTATACCGACGATCCGATAGTAGAGCTTTTTGAGGATATGAAGGGGGTTCAAGGTCATATTAAATAAAAAAAAACAGCATCAGTTTAGCAGAAATTCCACCGGGCTGTGTGTGGCTGACGTGACAAGCGCGCGACAGGACAAACCATTCAGGGAATGGAGCACTTCTTTCGCTGAAGCAGACATCCCTGAGGTATCCATCACCAGTGATGCCCTGACTTCATAATAATTATCGTTTAACTTGAATGATTTGTCATTTGGAAAATACATCTGAATCGCACTGCTGGATGCAGGAAAATCAGAGATAAACGTAATCTCCCATTTTAAAAACTGTGAAGGAACCCCTCTCTTGTCAATCTCAAGATTGGCAATCATCTTGGTTTTCAGATTTGAGATATCCTGTTCCGGAACAAAAAATATCACTTCCGGATTGATGACTGTACTTTCCAGAATTCTCACCATTTCAAGCACAGGAGAACCGGTTTCAACGTAAGTTCCTTCTTTAACATTTAAACCAGTTATTCTTCCGTCAAAGGGAGAATGTATTTCAGCATAGGTTTTTTCTTCCAACAGATAAACCTTCATCAGAATTTGATCACGGCTGACCAGGTCACCGGTTTTACAGAAAACTGAGTCGACCTGCCCTGCCCGGTTTGCCAATACCTCCCGGGGTAATTCATGGGTTATAATGATTCCGAATCCTTTTACATTCTGGGATATAGTGCCAAAGAAACCCCAGACCAGCATGCCTGCAATCAACATACTGATGGCTAAAAGCAACAACCAGGTGCGGGCAGAATTTACCTGAAGCAATTCATCCAGATCTTCAGGGGCAGACATTTTTTGAAGTGCTGATTTTCTGAAAATATCTCGACCAAACATAAATAGCTGATTTTTACGGATTAAGGCTATTGGGAAAGCAAATGTAGATAACTTTTTTTAAAAGAGCCGAAAGATCAAAGTGAATATATATTTTTTTGCAAGTTTGAGACGGATTAGAATGTGTATATTATGGCTCTTAAACTTAAATCCGCATTCTAATGGAAAACAAAGACCATCAAAGAAAACAACTCGAAGAGAAAATCATTGCTAGGGCTATGAAAGACGAGACTTTTAGAAAAAATCTACTGGAGAACCCAAAAGCTGCAATGGAAGACATAACAGGAATCAAAATTCCCGAGACAATCAACTTAAAAGTTGTGGAAGAAGATCCCGCAACATTCTACCTGGTCTTACCGCCAAAAATCAATCCCGAAACCGAAGATGAACTTTCGGAGGCAGAACTTGAAATGGTTTCAGGTGCAGGACCACCTTGGAAAGATAAGGATGACGATACACCAAACCCTACTTACCAATCCATTATGCACCTAATCAACTAAATAAAATTCAGCATAGTCAACAGCATTGCAGGTGAAAAATGAAATATTCCCTACTTGATCATTTTTCAGTTATTGAACCCTGTATTTCGTCGTCGCTTATTGATAAAGCGCGTGTTGATTCAGTAAAAAAACTCTGTGCATTATTTCCTTTTGATATTGCTGATGATTTTGGGTTTGAAAGCAGGTTAGGAAATCGGGAGGCCTTTTGCGATTTTGCGATGCAGATTACAAAAGGGAGCAAAGGAGCCTTAATTCTGGCCGCGAAAAGCCCGATTGCCAGCATTGCTAATCTTTTGACAGAAGATCCTTTTTGGAAAAATATATCTCGTCTGTTCGCCATCTGGGCTAATCCTGAGCTTATACTATCAAAAATGGTTACTGCCTTTTGGCTCGAATTTGATTGGCAGAAAGCCTCCTATAACCTGATTCCAAATATTTTTTTTGAATTAAAGAATGAAAATCATGCCACGAGGCTGACACACTGGCAATCGGTTCACCAGGTACTTGACGTAATATATAATACACTTTTTAACATCCCATTTCCATCGGATTTAGCAGCGACTTTAAATTCCTGTATCATAAACCTACCCGATAAGGCCCGACTTTATCAAATCGGGTTTATGGTTCCCAGAAAAACCGAGGGTGTGCGGCTGGTAATTTCAAGGCTTAATCCTGAAACCTGCTTCGACTATCTGCAGAAAATAAGTTGGCCCGGAGAGGAAGACATTATCCGGGATCAGGTGTCTCTCTTTTCTGGGAAATTCGATTCCATCATGTATAACATCAATATCGGAAGCGAAGTTCTTCCTTACCTTGGATTGGAACTGTTTTTGAATGAGTTGAAGAGGCCCGCCTGCAGCCCGCAGCATATTGAAGTACTCGATTTTCTGGCATCTCAGTCGCTACTACTTGAAAGCAAGAAAGAGGGACTCATCCGTTTTTGCGGACGGAAAACGGCTTCATATTTCTATCCTGTTTTTTATCTCAACGGAATTAATCATTTTAAATACGTGTACAAGAAAAACGCACCGCCTGAATTAAAAGGGTATTTCGGGACCATGATCCGAAATAAAATAGACAAGATTAAAAGTTAACACCGGCTTTCCATCCGTGTCCAAATGCTCCCTTGGGACGACTATCGCACCACAAGGCTTATCCGACTGAGCAAACCATTTTGTCTTGGGAGGCAGAGAATCATATAATATTTTTCCATTATTATGTAGCAAATGATTCGTAAAAAATCAAGACT
>SLJO01000200.1 GCA_007135095.1 Bacteroidales bacterium
CTATTCTGTCACCTTATTTTCTAAAAGATTTATCCTTTTTATGGATTTGCCCTTCCGGGTTATTGTCGCTATAAACCTGATAAGATATTTTGATAATTTCCCCCTTCCTGAAAATCTTCTTGGTTGCCGGAGTTATACCGGATTTCAGTGAGCCTGATGAGAAGGAAATTACAAGGTTCCTTGCTCGCAGACTTCCCGGATGTAATTCTTTGAGCTACCTGAAGTTTGTGAAAAGTCTTATCCTGGAGAATTTTTCACCGGAGTCTCTTAACGAGGAAAAGGAGCTTATGCTCGCGATATTTCATTATGATATATGGCAGAAGTCCGGCGCTGAGCCCGGTTTCGTTGATTTCCGCGAAAGCGTAAAGGCTATTAAAGTAAACCCGGTGATGGTGGCAGAGATGCTGGAGGTGACGGATTGCCTGATGTCAAAAGTGGAGGTGGTGGAGAAGGAGATTGACCTGGGTTTGCGGCCATGGATAGTGCACAGGATCATCACTTTTCCTTCAATGAAGCGATTTCACTGCTCATACCCTGCGAAACTCAAGAAGAAATTGACTATTACTGGACGAAACTTTCTGCAGTACCCGAAGCAGAGCAATGTGGCTGGCTGAAAGACAAATACGGCGTGTCATGGCAGGTTTGGCCGGTGCAGCTTGGTGAGATGCAGGAAAGAGGCGATGCGGAGCAGAAGGATCGTCTTACAAAGGCATTCTTACAGATGAAGAAATTTGACCTCGCGGAATTAAAAAAAGCATTTGAAGGGTAGTCCCGGCAAATAGTAATGAGTACGGTTCATGAGAAAGATATTGTGCCGCCCCCACAGCATCAATGCCGGTCGCTGCCAGCGTTCGAGATAACCGGTGATCTCCCCGAAGCGGGTTACAGGCGCCGGTCCTGGCTTCGTTGATTTCCGCGAAAGCGTAAAAAAAGCTATTTAGACAAACCCGGTGATTACGGCATGTGCAAGGCAGGAGGAATTCGGCTGAACTTCTTAAACCCTGTATGGTGTATTTTAAAATTTGTCATGTAATTTTGCTAAATAATTAAAATCCTTCAATCATGAAAGTTCAAATCTTAGCATTTGCAATTTTAATTTTTGCCTCTTTTTGCATATCTGAGCAACAAGGTTTATCAGTAGGTGATAACGCACCGGTTTTTAAAGCCTCTGCGGATGATGGCTCAACCTGGAATATTCAGGATTTCCTTGGGAAGAGCTACATTGTGGTTTACTTTTATCCGGCTGCAATGACCGGAGGATGCACCAAACAGGCATGTTCTTACCGTGACCACAGGGATGATCTGCTGGCGGCAGGTGTTGAGGTTGTTGGAGTTAGCGGCGATAAGGTTGAAAGCCTCAGGCTTTTCAAGCAGGCAGAAAACCTCAACTTCACACTTTTATCTGATGAGAAAGGCGATATTGCCAGAGCATTTGGTGTTCCAGTCGGTGATGGCGGAACTATTAAACGTACGGTTGGAGATACTGAACATGAACTTGTGCGTGAGATAACTACACGGCGATGGACTTTTATTGTTGGTAAAAACCGGAAGATCATTTATATAAACGATTCCGTTGATGCAGAAAATGACACGCAGGAGGTCCTGAATTTTATAAAAAATCAGGCTTCAGCCTTGTGATAAGTGCTTTCTCGAAATCAATGATCGTGACTCAAATATTTGAATATAAATTTGATAACAATAGTTTGTTCGTATGAAAAAAAGAATCAAGGTTGTCCAAAAATTTCTTCAGGATAAAGGATTATATGCCGGAGCAATTGATGGTATTGCAGGACCAGTTACCATGGCCGGTCTTGCCCAAATAGAAGGATTGAACCGGCACTGGCCCAAAACCAGGCAGTTTACCGGTTTCATTCAAATTATAGCAAACGAACATGATATCGATACCGGGCCGGTTGACGGGCTTTGGGGACCCATGACAGAGACTGCATTCGAACAGCTTAATTATCTGATCAAACATGGCAGTCTGCAGCCAACCTGGAGACCAGATGAGATCATTATTCCAAATCCCAATCAATGGCCATTGCAACACTCCCGGGAGTTTCATGAATATTTTGGTGAAAGAGGTACCCGGCTTACAACCATTGACTTGCCTTATGAAATGAGATTATCATGGCGATTAACTACCAGGGTTCGCAGAATACCCTGTCATGAGAATATAGCTGAAAGCCTGGTTCGTATTCTTCAAAAAGTAAAGGATATCTATGGTGATAATGAAATATCCCGATTGCGGTTAAATAATTTCGGTGGCTCCTACAATAACAGGAAAATTAGAAATGGAACCTTATGGTCTATGCATTCATGGGGCATCGCACTTGATTTTGACCCTAATCGTAACCTGTTAAACTGGGGGCGCGACAGGGCTGCGTTTTCTCATCCTGACTATGATGAATGGTGGAGTTGTTGGGAAAATGAAGGATGGATAAGTTTGGGTCGAAAGAGAAATTTCGATTGGATGCATGTCCAGGCTGCGAGACTGCCTGAATAATAAATGTGGTGTGACGGATGTGAGTGCTGGTAGTCAATGCAGTGACGTCCTGATGTTCTCAATGTTCTGCCGGCACTCACCGATGTCTGCACTCTGCACCATGTGATACCCCCGTCTTCTCTGGGGATAGTGAAAACCAGCCCGTGCCGGGACGGTGGAGCGTTCCCGCCACAATGTTTTCATACTTGAACATTTATAATTACAAAACGTTATATCAGACATGACCAGGAAAACAAGGTCATCGCAATCAGCATTGCCATCTTTAATTTAGTCGATGTTACAGTCCGGACTGCTGGTGCAAGATAAGATAAATGGCATGAGGCCAGGAAATATTATCCTTTCACCCAATGGAAGACAATCGAACCGGAACCGAAAAGGAAGTTTTAATAGCAATTTTTCATCACCGAATATTCTAATCAAAAATTTTTCAGAAATGGATCAGGAATCTAACAATCCAGGAATCAAGAGACGGACCTTTTTAAAATTCGGGGCTTTGGCATCAGTGGGTTTGTCAGCAGGCGCTTTGAAGGCACTTGGCTCGGTGACCAGAAAAAATGCTCCGGTGGCATTAGAAATAGCTGCCGCCCCTGAGTGGAGAAACAAACAGAGCACTATGGCCTACAGGCAGCTGGGACGAACGGGATTGATGCTATCGGAAGTGGTAGCTGGCGGAGATCCTGTGCGGAACAATAATTATAAACACATAGAGTTCGCCATGGAAATGGGTCTTAATTACATGGATATGGCTCCTGCTTATGGAAGGGGAGAATGCGAAACAGCGTTCGGGAAATTGCTCGATAGTCCGGCAAAAAGAGAAAAGGTTTATCTTGCAACCAAAATAAGCGGTTTTTCAGGGATTAGAAACAGGATGTACAGGGAGATATTCAATGGCCTTCCTGCCGCTAAACAGGAGGCATATATTAAAAAGGCAAAAGATACCATTGCCGGGAACAGGGTAGAGCAACCCGGGTATTTCATGTCCTATTGGCCAACACATGTCAATGCCTTCGACGGGGCTTACCTGAGCAATGTTATGATGAAAGATTACGGGCACAAGGTAGAAGGAAGTGACGAATTTCGTAAAACAATCGTTAATTCTCTTGAAGAAAGCCTGAAAAGGGTCGGCACTGACTATTTTGATATCCTGCTGTGTCCCCATGGTGCGAGCAGTGCGGAGGAAGTGCAGAATGAGGAAATGTTCGAAACCATCGACTACCTTAAAAAACAGGGCAAAATACGGTTCTTTGGAGTTTCCACACACAATGATGCTGCCGGGGTAATAACAGCAGCCACTAACTCGGGCAAATATGATATGGTAATGGCTTCTTACAACATCATCAACGGGGGATTTCTGGAAGAATCTATTCGATATGCAAAGGGGAAAGGCGTTGGGATAATTGCCATGAAGGCAGCCATGGCTGTGGCCACTCATCACCAGGGTCTTGAAATTCCGGAATGGCGTGTGGCCAAGGTGAACAGGGTTGTGCCCGGTGACTTGAAACCTCCAATGAAAGGCTATTTGTGGGCCTTGCAAAACCAGAATATTACTGCGGTGATCTCCAACCTGTGGGATGAAACATACATCCGGGAAAACCTTTCTCTTGCAGGCAAAAAAGTGGAGTTGATGATGGGGTAATTATTCGCTTCTTTTTTTGCGCCTGATCTTGTCAAGTAGTTCCCTGTTCCTCCTGTAATGTTCATCGGTCAACTTCCTGTTGATGCTGAAACTGACATCCAGCCAGGTACCTTCGCCTGGTACCGGAGCATGGTATTCGATAGCAGCAGTGTTAACAGGTACAGCAACAATAAACTATTCGGGTTTTCTGTGCGTTGTATTGTATGGTGCTCCAATTACCTGATTATCCTAATTGAGCAGTTGCATAATTTCATCAAGTTTTGGCGATAAGATTATTTCGGTTCGGCGATTGCTCGCTCTTCCTTCCGGTGTTTCATTGCCGGACCTTGGTGCAAATTCACCTTTACCTGATGCAGTCAGACGTTCCGGCACAATTTTATAGTCTTCCGTTAAAGAGCGAACTATTGAAGTTGCCCTGGCTACACTCAGGTCCCAGTTATCACGATAGACTGCAGTCCTGATTGGAACATTGTCAGTGTGCCCTTCTACCAGTATATCAATATCGGGATTATTATTAAGCACTCCTGCGAGAACTTTTATTGCTTCCCTGCCTTTTGCTTCAACAGCAGCGCTGCCTGATCTGAACAGAAGGTTATCAGACATGGAGACATAAACTTTTCCGTTTTTTATTTCGACTGAAAGTTCATCTGATTGAAAACCCAGCAAGGCATTTCTCAAAACATCATTGAGACGTCTTGTAATTGAGTCCTGATACGCAACTGTTTGTTGAAGATCGGCCAGGACCTTTTCTCTTTCGAGCAAAAGCCTTTCCTTTTCAGTCAGTTCATCTGATTTTTGTTTAAGTGCGATGCCAAATTGTTCTGCCTGTGACAGTTTATCATTGTTAAGTTCCTGATACTGACTTTCAATAGTCCTCAGCTGATTGTTCAGTCCGGAAATATCTTCCTTTAGTCCTGAGACGTCACCCTTTAGACCTGAAATTTCAGCCTCTCTTAATGCCAGTATTATGCACAGGTCATCCCTTTCATCTATGACCGCCTGAACTCTTTTTGAAACCCGGGGCATTTTTTCCGGAATGGTTTGCCCGCACTGGTAGATCGGTTTACATGAATAAAAAGCCATAGTTACGGCAGCAATCAGCAGGATCAAATTTTTCATATGTTATTGTTTAAATTTTAGACAAACATATTCACTTTTCCGCAAATAATCGTGTAACCACGAAAATTTTTATCAGGCCGCCTCAGAGGGCAGTTCAATCTGTTATTCCGGGTCTCGGCTGAGCCTTTACAAGTACATACTTTTCCAATATACCAGGGGTTTCAGCCTTTACACCCGCAATTCCTGCAGTACAAATCCCTGAACAATTCAAGGTCCGGAATCCACCCTTGCAAAGGCATAATTAATGCATGAAACGATTTTCTGGTCATTTCTTTGGATTTATTCTGCGATGATGAAACTTCGAATGGATTAAGCAGGGTTCCATTCCTGCCATAGCAGGAAGCTGACCCTGCCCCGAATGTGGTGGATTATTTTTATGGGGAGGCTGAGCGTTACCGGATCAGTGCCGGTAAAATGTCTTGCCAACTATTTTCCAGCCCTCATCAAACTTGTACAACGCGAGGTAATCGGTAAACTGCCTGCGGCCTTGCCTGAACAGTTCGAGTTTCACCATTGCGGCTGTACCTGTAACATCTATATCAAGGTATTTCACGGAGGCCGGGTGTGGTGGCCCATCCGGTTGAGCTGCTTTCTGCTTCACCATATTCGAAATCCAGGTTTCAATGGGAAGTTTCGTGATCTCGTTGTCGACCTGCATCAGCATAACAAATTCAGGAACTATGTATTGCCTGATCACATCTGGGTCGCCCCAGTTCTGGATACCGTCAATGTATGCAATATCGATCACCCTTTTAATCTCTTCAGCATCCGGCCCGGTGTTGGCGCTTACCTGAAGGCTTATCAAAGTTGCGGCAAGAAATAATAAAGTTTTATTCATGATTATTGTTTTAGTAATTTGAAAAATTCAATATAAATTCTGATGCTTCAATTCGATGTATTTTCGCAGATGTTTATTGAAAAAAATCCTGTTCTGCCCGGAATATAAATACTAAAGGTCATAGGCCCATAAAAATAATAAATTTAAAGGCAATAGAGCTAAATTTTTTTCAATTTGGGACCACACAGGCTCAACGATGGTACCGCTCACCGAACAATAGCATTATTAATTTGTTTTAAGGTGAATAAGGATTTCATCAATGGCAAACACTATATACGATATAAAAGCTACAACCCTGAAGGGGGAGGAGATAAGTCTTGACAGATACAGGGGGAAGGTACTTGTAATTGTAAATACCGCAAGCAAATGCGGACTTACAGGTCAATATGTCGGTTTGGAAGATCTGTACAGTAAATACAGGGACCAGGGACTTGAGATACTGGGATTCCCCTCTAACCAGTTTGGTAAACAGGAGCCGGGCGATGCAAAGGATATCGAACAGGGCTGCCTGGTAAATTACGGGGTATCATTCCAGATGTTTGAAAAGGTTGAAGTAAACGGACCGAATTCCCACCAGATCTTCAGGTTTCTTAAGGATAAGCTCTCAGGTTTTTTCGGGAGCAGGATAAAGTGGAATTTTACAAAGTTTGTTGTTGGTCGTGACGGAAAACCCCTGAAGAGGTTTTCACCATACACTATCCCTCAAAAAATGGAAGACTTCATCAGGAAAACGCTTGATACTGGTTAAGCAATAGTGGGAAAAATAAACAGGCCGCATTCTTAAGCATGCATTCTTCGGCACTGCACGCCGCCGCTGGTGTTAATCGTCAGGCGACACGACTATTACAAAAAGGTGCTTGCAAAAATGAAGACTCAATACTATACGGCAACAAGTCTCGACGGTTTCATAGCAACAGAAGATGACTCGCTGGACTGGCTGTTCCCGTTGGGCGATGTGAACGGTACAGGCTATCCTGCATTCATTGCCGGGGTAGGCGCACTGACAATGGGTTCAGCCACATACGAATGGATTATTCGTCACGCGGACAAGGTCGCTTCTGAAGCTGGTTCAGCCTGGCCTTATAACCAGCCTGTCTGGGTTTTCTCCAGTCGGACGCTGCCAGAGGTGACCGGGGCAGACATCCATTTCGTGCGGGGAGACGTTCGGGCAGTTCATGCTGCCATGCGGGATGCTGCAGGGTCAAAGAACATCTGGATAGTTGGCGGCGGAGAACTTGCCGGAAAGTTCTACGACGCCGGTCTGTTGGATGAAATCATTGTTCAGGTTGGATCTGTAATGTTGGGGTCGGGTAAGCAACTCTTTCCCCGTCGTGTCACGAGCCCACCATTACGACTGATCTCCGTGCGGCAAGATGGCACTGGCTTTGCAGAGTTACGGTATGAGGTGCCCCATGGGGGAACCAGTGCCACCTGACAGATCCTTGTCACCGCCGCACATGGAAAGGTCAAATGCGCCGTTGGGCAGACTAACCCAGGGCAATCTGAGAAAACTGATTGTTTTTTTGTACCTTTCAGAGTGTTTCTTATTCGAAACAGATGAAAGCATTTATACATACCAAATATGGACCCCCTGAGGTTCTTGAGCTAAAGGAAGTGCCTGATCCCGTCCCGGGAGAAAATGAAATTCTCATTAAGATTCACGCAGCCACGGTCAACCGCACGGATGACGGACTACTGAGGGCCAATTATTTTATTTCACGCTTTTTTACCGGGTTGTTCAGGCCCAGAAACAATATTTCCGGCAGTGAATTTGCCGGCCGTGTTGAAGCTGCCGGCAGCGGCGTCAGTTTATTTAAGCCGGGTGACAGAGTCTTCGGGTTCAGTGAATTTGGCGCTCATGCCGGGTATCTGAAAATGGCCGAAGATGGTGCTGTTGCATTGATTCCTGAAGGGATGACGTTTGAGCAGGCTGCTCCATTGACAGAAGGTGCTCACTATGCCCTGAACTTTATCAGAAAGGCCAACATTCAGGCTGGTCAGCAGATACTCATTTACGGTGCTACGGGAGCTATCGGGACTGCGGGGCTGCAAATCATTAAAGGCATCGGTGCGGAGGTTACGGCTGTTTGCAATACCAGGAATATTGAACTCATCAAATCGTTAGGCGCCGATGAAGTCATTGATTACTCAATGCAGGACTTCACCAGGACTGACAAAACATTTCATGTGGTTTTTGATGCTGTAGGCAAAAGTTCGTTCAGGGCGTGCCGGCCCTTCCTGAAAAAGAGCGGAATTTATGTGTCGACCGATCTTGGTTATATGGCTCAAAACCCCTTTCTCGCGGTTATTACCCCGTTACTTGGGGGCAGGAAAGTTCTTTTCCCTATTCCGGCAATTGACAAGGAAATGATTCTTTATCTCAGGGATTTGGCCCAGTCAGGCAAGTTTAAACCTGTAATAGACCGGCAATATAGCTTTGAAGAGATTCCTGAAGCTTTTGAATATGTTAACACAGGACAGAAAACCGGAAACGTAGTAATTTCTTACTAAAAAATCTTAATTATTAAATATGAACAAATTAGTTCAACAACTGTTAAGCCTCATATGTAGCTAACATACACTAAGTTCCACAAGAAGAACAATTAGCATGAATTCGGATGAATTGCGGGCGCTTCAGGCTCCGTTGAAGAAAAAGTATAAGGACGAACCAAAGTCAGCACTCATCACATTGAAAGCAAGGGGTCAAATTGGTGAGGAGGTGACTTGCAGAATCGAAACCGGTAAAACATCTGTTGAAGCCGGTCTTCATCCTGCTGCTGGAGGTAATGGTATTGCAGCCTGCTCAGGTGATATGTTACTTGAATCGCTTGCAGCATGTGCAGGTGTAACTTTAAATTCCGTAGCCACCGCTATGGGCATAACCATCCATGAGGGAGTAATTAATGTGGAGGGAGATCTGGACTTTCGTGGAACTCTTGGCGTGTCCAGGGATGTGCCTGTTGGCTTTCGGAATATCCGACTTCATTATGATTTGGACACAGATGCCAGTGATGAACAGTTATCAACACTTATACGATTAACGGAGCGATATTGTGTTGTATATCAGACGTTAAAAAACGTACCGGAAATCAATATTTCGCACAGTGCCAGGCATGATGGCAATGAACCTTAAAAGTGAACGGATAATTAAAGGAAGTAAAATATGACACCAAAAGAATATAATTCCCCGACAAGGGTAGCCTCCCGCGATGGTACCGGGATTGCCTATTACTCCAGCGGCGAAGGCCCACCGCTATTACTGGTCCACGGTGTCCTTTCAGACCACAGCCGGTGGGCGCCGCTTCTCCCTTATCTTGAACCCCGGCTAACGGTTCACACGATGGATAGGCGAGGTCGCGGGGCAAGCGGCGACCATGAAGCTCGGTCATGTTGCCGTCCTTTGTGCAGGCACATCATTTGGACACTGATTTTTATGACAAATATTATAAGGAAGGAGCCTATCTGCATACACATGCCAAACACTTTGATCGCTGGCACTAACATCAGGTACCTGTAAAAAATACACCAAAACTTCTTTCGCTTGGCGGCCTCAGCCTGGCCAACAGATGTAGGATTTTTGCCATTGACGCCCTGTGAGCGCCAACACATAAATTTACCTCTCCCTTTTGCATGTTCGTTATCGTACACCGATGTATGAATATGAACAATAAAAACGCCCGGTAA
>SLJO01000209.1 GCA_007135095.1 Bacteroidales bacterium
CCTTCATGGGGGGCAAGGGTGTTTTCCGATTCGAGGATAAAGAAGAAAAATGTACCACCGGCCAGCAACACCAGTGTAGTTATCATCACTATCCTGGTATTGATGCTGATCACCCATGGCACGTGCATTGCCCTTGTTTTCAGGATCCGGTTTAAAAGGTAGTGTCGCAGGTACCTGAAAAGGTTATATACTAATGGGAAACCCAGTCCCCCGACAATAAACAAAAAAGCAAAAACCAGGTGCATGCTGTAATTAAATCTGAAAGCTGTATTATACAGGCTGTCGGTCATAGTCGTAAAACCCGCATTGCAGAAACCTGAAACTGAATGAAAAACAGAAAAAAAGATACGGTCATCAACAGACGCTATAATCTCACTGTCAAGAGTTAAATAGATAAATACAGCCCCGGCAGCTTCCACAATAAAAGTGAAAAGCATAATTATTCTGACCATGCTGAAAACCTCTGTAATTTTATCTGAACTTGTCATATCTTTCAGCATTAACTGATCGCCATAGGTAGAACCACCGGTAAAAATATAGCTGAAAAAACTTGTAAAAGTCATAATCCCCAGTCCCCCGAGCTGTATAAGCGACAATATAACTACCTGGCCAAATGTGGTGAAATAGGCTCCGGTATCAACCACAATCAGGCCGGTTATACAAAAGGCACTTGTAGATGTAAAAAGGGCGTCGGTAAGGGTAATGCCGGCATAGGTGGCATTAGGCAGCATAAGCAGGATAGTGCCAATGGAAATTATTGCAATATAACTTACAACAAATAACTGGGCAGGATTCAGGTATTCCAGTTTACGGCCGGATTCCAGGGCTGAGAACTCACGCAGGAATACCATGAATACACCAAAATACAGAAAGGCAGGACTATCAAAAAAATTGATGTATTCAAGCCCTGTGGCACCGGCAGCCGCCAGGGCAAGAAAAACACCCAGCAGTAAATCAATAAGCCACATCTTGCGTGCCGGATGCTCTCTTATGAAAACATACCTGCCAGCTATGGAAGCCATACCCCCGATAATTGCCAGTACATATAGCCTCAATAAGAGTCTGTGAACAACCGGGTCCTGATCAAAGCCGTATTCAAATATGATTGCCAGTATGGCAAGCAGGCTGATCCATAAAGGGATATATTTTGGGTATTTCAAGGTATTAACGTATATGCGGGTTTTATCCCCAGGTCATGGAATTTTACTTAATCCTCGCTGCCTGCAAACAAAACTAACAAAAATTGATTAAACCTCAGGATATTTCTTCTATAAAACAAGTACCGGGCCGGTCGAAATACATAACGGTTTAGGCGTTACGGGGCATGCTCCCTGTCAGTGCACCGGGAAACTTCCTGTCGGTTCAACAGCCTCAACCAGTTCAGTCCCGCCCAACGGATCAACCCCGGCCCGGAATGATACCTATATCAACCTAGAAAAGTAAAAACCTCATTCACCCATGTGGCAAATTTACAGGAGCTTTAACTTCTGATTAAAATTTTGTAAATTAGATTTACTTTATTCTTCAAAACCTTCGTCCACTCATGGAAATCATGTCCGTAATCGTAAATTTTCAATATATAAACCGCTAGTGGTACAAAGATATAGCGGCAAAAATCAACAACAACTTCAAATAACACTAAACTTTTTTGCTTTTTTTTTCTTTATGTAGATAAAACAACCAATTGCGACACTCTTTATGGTCTTTTGCACATATGTAGTTCGATTACACCACATACTTTCCGTTGATTCGAAATATACAAAAACCATATAATGAATAAGATTAATTAATCCCAAAATATAAACAGACAATCCATGAGCAAGAAAGATTATTATGAACTTGAGAACCAGGAATGGCTTGATTCCCTTGAATATGTCATTCAAAATGAAAAGCCGGACCGGGTACGGGAGATCCTGGGCCTGCTGCAGGTAAAAGCACACAAAGCGGGCATACCCTTCCGCTGCCCGGGAAATACACCCTATATAAACAGTATTTCCCCGCGCAAGGAATCCCCCTATCCGGGAAGCTCGGAAATTGAAAGAAGAATAAAGAGCCTGATCCGCTGGAATGCCATGGCGATGGTTGTAAAAGCCAATCTGGAATCAGAGGGTATCGGCGGACATATATCCACTTATGCCTCGGCAGCCACCCTGATGGAAGTGGGATTTAACCATTTTTTCCGTGGCGGGGACAATGATGGCCCGGCTGATCTGATTTATTTTCAGGGGCACGGTTCTCCCGGTATTTATGCCCGTTCATTTCTTGAAGGAAGGCTGACGGAAACAGACCTCACAAATTTCAGGCAGGAACTGCGCAAGGAAGGGGGGCTTCCCTCATACCCGCATCCCCGGCTTATGTCGGACTACTGGAAATTTCCGACGGTATCAATGGGATTGGGTCCCCTGATGGCCATCTACCAGGCCAGGTTCAACAAGTATCTTGAAGACCGGGGATTAAAGGAGAAGACCGGACAGAAAATATGGGCCTTCCTTGGCGACGGTGAGATGGATGAGCCTGAATCGCTTGGAGCAATCACGGTAGCCAGCCGGGAAAAACTTGATAACCTCATATTTGTAGTCAACTGTAACCTTCAGCGCCTCGATGGTCCTGTAAGGGGCAACGGGAAAATAATCCAGGAACTCGAGGCTGCATTTAAAGGCGCCCGATGGAAAGTAATTAAAGTTATTTGGGGAAAAGACTGGGATCCCCTGATTGAAAAAGATGAATCGGGCGATTTGCTCAAGGTAATGGAAGATACGCCGGATGGCCAGTACCAGAAATACGTTGTATCTTCCGGTGATTTTATCAGGAAGGACTTTTTTGGCAAATCCGAGAGGTTGCAAAAAATGGTGGAGAAATATTCTGATGAACAGCTGGAAAAGCTTAACAGGGGCGGCCATGATCCGAAAAAAGTTTATAATGCCTATAAGGCAGCCGTAAACCACGAAGGTGAGCCGGTAGTAATACTGGCACAGACAATCAAGGGGTACGGCCTGGGAGAGGCAGGAGAAGGCAGGAATATTACCCACCAGCAGAAAAAACTCAATGAGCAGGAGTTGCTTGATTTCAGAAGCAGGTTTGGCATACCATTGTCTGATGAAGAAGCAAAGAAAGCACCTTTTTTCAAGCCTCCTGATGACAGCGAAGAGATAAAATATCTTAAAAAACGCAGGGAGGAGCTTGGAGGCTACCTGCCCAAAAGAACTGCAGAGGCACCACCCATTACGTTGCCGGATGACAGGATATATACTGAGATGCTGGAAGGCTCGGGAGACAGGGAGCTGGCTACTACCATGTCGATGGTAGGACTGATGGGAAAGATGATGGGGGATAAAAAAATGGGCAAGCTTGTTGTTCCCATTGTTCCCGATGAATCACGGACATTTGGAATGGACGCCCTGTTCCGTAAATTCGGCATCTATTCGCATGTCGGACAAAATTATGATCCGGTGGACAGGGAATCTTTGCTTTACTATAAGGAGGCAACCGACGGAGCAATACTTGAAGAGGGAATAACAGAGGCGGGGTGTATGTCATCATTTATTGCTGCGGGAACTTCCTATTCCTCCCATAAAATAAACATGGTGCCGATGTTCATATATTATTCAATGTTTGGCTTCCAGCGAATCGGTGATCTGATATGGGCTGCTGCAGATGCCAAGGCAAGGGGATTCCTTATCGGGGGAACTTCCGGCCGCACTACCCTTGCCGGAGAAGGCCTTCAGCATCAGGACGGACATTCACACCTTATTGCCATGTCGGTGCCATGCATAAAAGCATATGACCCCGCATATGCCTATGAACTGGCAGTTATCATAAAGGACGGAATGAAGAGGATGTTCGTCGACCAGGAAGACCTGATGTACTATGTTACTGTACTTAACGAAAAGTATAAAATGCCCAAAATGCCGGAAGGAGTCGAGGAAGGGATATTAAAAGGCATGTACAGGGTCCGGAAATCCAAAAAAAGAAAAGGAGAAAAAGTCAATCTTTTCGGCAGCGGAGCTATACTCAACGAAACCCTCAGGGCAGCAGAAATGCTTGAAAAGGATTACGAGGTCGTGGTTGACGTATGGAGCGTTACCAGCTACAAGGAGCTTTATGATAATGCTCGGGAGACTGACAGGTGGAACAGGCTGAATCCTGAAAAGAAATCCAAGAAAACTTATATAGAGGAATGCATGGAAGGAGAGGAAGGATTGTGCCTTGCCGCTCATGATTATGTTAAGGCCATCCCGATGACCGTATGCCGCTGGTTCCCCGGTGTCCTAACCGTACTTGGTACAGACGGCTTTGGAAGAAGTGATAACCGGCGGGCCCTGAGGGACTATTTCGAAGTGGACGACCGTCATATAGCCTATGCAGCACTCCACAGCCTTTTTACAGATGGGAAAATTGACAAAAAAGTTGTTATAAAGGCTAAAAAAGAATTTAAAATACAAAGTGACAAAGCAAATCCAACAGGGATATAAAAAAACAAGCTATGATCAAGGAAATTAAATTACCCGAAATTGCCGATAATGTCACCACCGCGGTGGTGCTTGAAATCCTTGTCTCGGAAGGTGACAAAGTCGAAAAGGACGATTCCCTTGCGGAGATGGAAAGTGATAAGGCGACTTTCGATTTACCATCAGTGGAGGCAGGTGTCGTTAAAGAAATCAAAATAAAAGAGGGTGACGAAGTTAAAGTTGGCCAGGTAATGTTTACCATTGACACCTCGGCAGGTGCGGAAGAAGAGGGAGAGGAACCGGAAAAAGATAAATCTGAAGAAAAGCAGGCAAAAGAAAAGACCGGGGAAGAGGAAAAGAAGGAGGCTGAGAAACCTGAAGAAGAAGATAAGGAGGAGGAAATATCCGGCGAAGATACGGCAGCCAAGGAAGATCAGGAGGGAGCCGGCAAAAAAGATTTGAAGGAGCAGGAAAGCAGGGAACCCGAAGAAGAAAAAGAGAAAAAAGAGGTATCCCGGGAAAAAGAGGATACAGGAAAACCTGCTGCCGAAGTACCTGCTCCCCCCTCGGTAAGGCGGCTTGCCAGGGAAATTGGAATTGATGTCAGAAAGGTGCCCGGAACAGGGCCTGAAGGCCGTATCACAATGGATAATGTAAAGGACTTCGCTAAAAAACAACTGGAGGGGCGCCAATCGCCAGGAGTTGCTGATGGCTATGAATTACCTGATTTTTCGAAATGGGGCAAGGTAAGGCGCGAAAAAATGGACACCATAAGGAAAATAACAGGAAAAGCCATGTCGGAGTCATGGCAAACCATTCCGCATGTGTTCCAGTTTGACAAGGCTGATGTTACCGAACTTGAGAGTTTCAGGAAAAAGTATTCAAAACATGCCGAGAAGGAAGGTGCCAAATTAACCGTCACAGCCATGCTCCTGAAACTGACAGCCGAAGCCCTCAGGGTCTTTCCCCGGTTCAATGCCAGCCTGGATCTGCAAAATGAGGAGATCATTTACAAGGAATACGTGCACATTGGCGTGGCAGTCGATACCGAGAGGGGATTACTGGTTCCGGTTATCAGGGATGCCGACAAAAAATCAATACTGGAACTTTCCGTCGAACTCAATGAACTGGCAGAAAAAGCCCGTAAAAAGAAAATCATGCCTGACGACCTTCAGGGGGGCAATTTTGCCATATCCAACCTGGGAGGCATTGGCGGAACCAACTTCACCCCGATTGTTTACCGTCCCAATGTGGCAATTCTTGGAGTATCAAGGTCGCAGATTGAGCCGGTTTACATTGACGGGGAGTTCAGACCCAGGATGATGCTCCCCCTTTCTTTATCCTATGATCACAGGGTAATTGACGGGGCTGACGGGGCAAGGTTCCTCAGATGGCTTTGCGAGGCTATGGAAAATCCGTTGCTCACAATGTTTAAATAGAATTACCGGATAAAATGACCGCAAATAAAAAAGGGTTAGTCATCGGGAGCAGACATGCAAAGCATTCCTGTAAACATTAACCTGATTAATTAATACCTCAGTAATACAAAGCGATGGACAAAAAACAAGTTATAGTACTGGGAGCCGGACCCGGTGGGTATGCAGCTGCATTTCAGGCTGCCAATCTCGGACTTGAGGTTACACTTATAGACCCTAAGCCGGATCCCGGAGGAGTTTGCCTTTTCCATGGATGTATCCCCTCCAAGGCGCTGCTTCATCTTGCCAAAGTAAAGAAGGAGACGTTGCTTGCGGAAGAATGGGGACTGAGTTTTTCTGATGCAAAGATAGACCTGCACAAGGTACGATCATGGAAGGAGTCGGTGGTAAAGCAGCTTACCGGGGGACTCGGACAGCTGGCAAAAAGCAGGAAAGTCAAGTATCTCAGGGGAACTGCAAAACTAACAGGAACAAACAGGCTGGAATTTACTCCCGAAGATGGTAAAAAACAGGAAATTGAATTTAAAAACCTGATAATTGCCACGGGAGCTTCTTCAACTGCTCTTCCGGATATCGGGTTTGATGATGACAGGATAATGAATTCCCAGACAGCCCTTGAACTAAGGGATATACCCAAAAAACTGCTGATTGTTGGAGCGGGATATATTGGACTGGAAATGAGCGTCATTTACAAGGCGCTTGGCTCCGAGGTTACCATAGTGGAATTTACTCCGGACATCCTGCCGGGAGTGGATCAGGACCTTAAGGATGTTTTCAAAAAAGAACGCAAGGACCTGATGGACAAAACATTGTTTAACACCCAGGTTACTTCGGTTACAAAAAAAGGAAAAAAACTGAAGGTTAAACTTAAAACAAAAGATGGCGAAAAGCAAGAGGAAGCCTTTGACAAAATGTTAATTGCAATTGGCAGCACCCCTAACAGCAAGGGAATCGGACTTGAGGAGGCAGGGATCGAAACCGATGAGAAGGGCTTCATAAGGGTTGACCTGGTAAGGCGAACCAATATCAGGAACATTTATGCAATTGGCGATGTAGCAGGCCAGCCGATGCTGGCCCATAAAGCATCACATGAGGGCAGGATTGCTGCAGAGCATATTGCCGGAAACAAAACCGCCTATGAACCAAAAGCAATACCGGCAGTTGTTTTTACCGATCCTGAGATAGCGTGGACAGGCCTTACCGAAACCGGGGCAAAAGAGCAGGGTATTAATTATGAAGTGGCAAAGTTTCCCTGGGCCGCCTCAGGAAGGGCCCTGACCCTTGGTGTTAAAAGCGGGCTGACAAAGCTGATAATTGATCCGGAAAGTGGCCGGATACTTGGCGCCGCAATGGCAGGCACCGACGCCGGAAGCCTGGTGGCAGAGGCTACCCTGGCAGTGGAGATGGGTGCAGTGGCACGTGACCTGGAACTGACCATTCACCCCCATCCTACCCTTTCGGAAACTATAATGGAGGCCGCAGAGATATACTATGGCCATGCAACCCATGTGCATCGCAGAAAGAAAAAACAAAATTGACAGATTTCCGGCCTCTCAGGATATTCCTGAGGCAGGTACACTGCTGAAACAGCATTTTTTAACGGGTTTTAGGTGAATAACCGGCAGCCTGATTTTATTGTCTATTTATTACCCAGTTGTTGAATTAATCAACATCGCTGACAGCGCCGGTGATAATCCAACTGTATTGAGGCCCTGCCTGAATACATTGGTTTATAAGGGGCCTTGCAGATTCCCTGTTAATAAATAGTCCAAATGCCCGTTAATGGTATGAATATGGCACTTCCCCTGGTATCCTGATTTCCCGAAGGATAATCCCAATAATTAAAAACTTCATATTATGGCTGCATTACCTGAAGAGATTATCAAGCAGAAAATCATTGACCAGCTGACATGGGATGACAGTGTCAATGCAAACGATGTCCAGGTAGAAGTACAGGAAAGTACCGTTCAGCTCAAAGGAACGGTACCCAATTATACAGCAAAGCTGGCGGCGGAAAGAGATGCCCTTAATGTGCCCGGTGTGATGAACCTGGAGAGTTTTCTTAAAGTTGAGTTCCCTCCGAGGATTACATTGCCTGATGATGCCGAAATAAGCAGGAATATCAAAAGCATGCTTACGCTCAACACCAGGGTAAATGCCATCAATATAGACGTAACAACGTCTGACGGGATTGTAACTTTATCCGGGACGGCTGATTCCTACTGGGAAAAATATGAGGCAGAAGATGTGGCAAATACAGCCCTTGGCGTTGTGGAGGTGATTAACAAGATTGTTGCCAAGCCGGTAAAATCGGTGATTGACAAGGAAATTGAAGCCGACATTAAAAAAGCCTATGAAAGAAGCAGCCTTATCGATGAAAGCAAAATAGAGGTTTACGTTAAAAACGGTGTGGCCCATCTGACGGGAGTGGCAGAAAATGCCCTGATCAAAAATGAAGCCTTTAACAAGGCACTCTATACCACCGGAGTTGTTGATGTAATTGATGAAATAACGATTGCATAATTCCTGGTTTTACCCCACTAATGGTGTGTATTTGCAGGAAAAGTTACAGTTGATAACCTTAAAAATTCAGTATTATGAAAAAAATTGTGAAAGTAATTGAGGTGATAGCATCATCGGACAAAAGCTTTGATGACGCAACCAGGGTTGCAGTTGCAGAAGCCGCCAAAACGGTAAAAAACATCCATTCTGTTTACATCAAGCACATGAACGCCAATGTGGAAAACAACCAGATCGTGTCTTATGCCGTAAATGCCAAGATATCATTTTTACTGGAAGAAAAATAGCCCCTGTATATCCGGACATGATCATCTCTTTCCGGTTAACCAATTGAAGAAGATGCCCGGCAGTTAAATGATTGGCGGGAGCTTTCTCAGTTTAAGGCATCCATTAAACCAAATTGTCCGGAATCATGTCGGCATATCTGATTGCAGTAAAGCCTGCCGGAAATCATTCAGTATGTTTCCTTAAAGAATAGTGATGCACCGCGGAAACGGTAAGGCAGCCGGCGGGGTGCGGCAGGTTTTACAGTGTTAAGGACCGGATTAACCTTTGATAACTATGATAATACTGGTTTTTGGTCTTCCCGGATCCGGGAAAACCTTTTTTTCCCGGCATCTGAAAAACGAGATTAGTGCCTGTCACCTGAATACGGATATTGTAAGGCATGAAATGAACAAAAAAGGGTCATATGATGCAAAGTCGACGCTGGAGGTATACAAACGCCTGATGAACAAGGCAGAAGAAAAACTAACTAACGGAAGTAATGTGATAATTGACGGAACATTCCACAAGCAGGACAGAAGAAATGAGATCACAGAACTTGCCTCGGAAATAGGGCACGATATTTTCTTTATTGAGATCAGGGCATCAGAGCAAAATGTTAAGATACGGCTTGCAAAGAAGAGGGAATACAGCGAGGCTGATTATGAGGTGTACATGCAAATGAAAAAGGAATTTGATCCTTATCCGGAATACCACCTGGTTTTATGGTCTGACTCGCAAAGTATTGTCGAAATGATAATCATGGCGAAAAATTATATTTATGGATATCCGGCAAATACATGCCCTACTGGATAGTTGCACCCTGCCCTGCACCTGCAATAATTTGACCCTGAAGGAAACACATATATCCTGGGTGATCCTGTCAGATGACTATGCATTTAAAATTAAACGACCGGTAAAATATTCATTTCTCGATTTTTCAACGCTTGAAAGGCGGAAACACTTTTGCCTGGAGGAAATAAGGCTGAATAAACGCCTGGCCCCTGAAATGTATCTGGATGTGCTGCCGGTAACTGAAAATATGCTTTCAGGGTCACCGGATGGAAATAAAAATGATATTATCGACTATACCGTAAGGATGAGACGGATGGAC
>SLJO01000165.1 GCA_007135095.1 Bacteroidales bacterium
AGCAAGAGTTTCTTCCCTTCCGGGGAAATTAACGCTGCCCTGCAGGGTCAACAACCCCGGAATAAGAAAGATCAATATCTTTATCATTATATAATGCTTCATCATCGTCGCCCTGAAAATAAACCGCTCGCAATTATACCGTCAACCCTTAGGAAATTCATCGAAGGCACATCCACAATAGTGCACCTGCCATCTTCCTGGATTGTATCAAAGTGTGAAATTATAAAATTTTATCATACATAACATGCTTCATTGATGAGTCTTCTGATATCACGTTCTCCGATCTTTCCTTTGTAGTAATTCCTTGGAGTGTTCAATAATCCTATTTCTTTACATAGCCTTCCGGGATCTGCTTCCTTTATTTTTTCTATGCTGCTATACCCTGCTTCAATCAATATTCTTGCAACAACGGGACTTACCCATCGAATCCTTGTAATTGTTGACAGGGTCAATAAATAGTCCAGATCTTTCCGGCTCAGTTGATGGTTCCTTGCGATCTCAAGTTTTTCCTCTTCAGTGCTGAGTCTATTATAGATTTCATCAGTAGAGCACAGGCCAATTTCATTAAGTGTATTGATCAGTTGTTCGTTTAACCAGCAAAAATCACGAATTTTGATGGGTTTGATGACCCACCCCCAATTTCTCTCCGTAATAGCAACAGGTAATTTTCATCGATCCCTGTTTTTTGGGAAAATTCATGCAGTTTCTTTTTATTTCTTAAGGCTTTTCTTAATCCGGCAAGATTTTTAACTCCCATTCTTTCCAGGGTAACTGCATTTTTTTCTATATCTTGTTTAATTGGCTCAATACCCGGAGTCAAATCGGTCTTTTTGATTCTCGATACGACTTGTTCAAGGGAATAATCGTCTTCATTTATGAAATAGTTTTTCATTTTACCACAAAATAAGTAAAGAATTATCCATTTAGGATTGCCTCATTTTTTGACAGACCACCATTGATCACCCTGGCTTGCTGATTCTTTACTGTCGCTGATGATAAAATCTTCTGACAGATGGCAAGAATGCAAATAGCATTATGAGTAGTCCGTTTATGGCTGTCAGGTACTGGATCGGCCATTGGAATCCAATCAGAATCCCTTGTATGAAAAGCCAGATTGCAAGCAAAATACCCAAAACTACGGTTCCTGTCCAGGCCCGGTGATATCGCGCAGGGGAAATGATGGATTTATCCAGTAACCCTTTCGGGCGAATCAATAAGCCATAAAGCAGGAATAACGGAAACACTCCCATGACGCCCAGCAGGAACAATCCGGGTAAAATATAGTCTTTAACAGGAAGAAGCGGCAATACTTCAGTCATCTGCAACAAGCTGCCGGAAGGGTCCAGAAGCATTGCAATTCCTCCATATAACCCCCCGAGTGCAAGTAAAAATAACCAAAAAAACAGAACCCATATTGTTATGGGACGTTTCATCCTTACCGTTGCCATAATTCAATTATTTAGATGGGGAATTCACATCATTTTGGTCAAGCTGAAGAATCTATTCCGGGATAACCGGTCTCATATCATATCCCTGCTCCTGCAAGAGCCTTACCAGGCCCTCATCTCCCGGCAGATGTCCTGCCCCCACTGCTATAAAAGCGGGTTTAGCGAAAATAAACCTTTCGATTTCCGGTATCCAGTTTCTGTTCCTTTGCACCAGGAAGGTTTCATCGAAATCGGGGATACCTTTTGATTCAAGAAGGATCAGTTCATACAATCCATCCAGATTTTGATCAATATACAGTTCTGCCATCCTGTTATAGAGCTTTCTTGTTTGATCATAATCTTTTATCATATCCATCAGCAATAATGCCTGTTCATCATAGGAGATAGTTTTAAAAACGGACAGCTGATCATTAACCGTTTCTAAACCATTGATTTTATATCCGTTTATAATGGCTTCTTCCATCAGGAACAGATCATAGCTCATGGGCTGACACTCAAGGAGATGGCTATAAAAAAAAGATGAAAGGATCATCGGCATGATCATGCGGACCTGGTTAATGTCCATCATCAGACTGTCAGCAAGGAAATCTTCAAGAAATTGAAGATCGCCCGTACTCAGAAAATCCTGAATTGATTTTCCACCCTCCATCATCATTCCCTTTTGAAATTGCTGCATCAGACCCGGATCTGAAAAGTCGATCTCGAGAATAAGCTGTTCGGTTTTTTCAAAGCTGGTTTTCCAGGTTTCCGGAAAACTGAATTTCTCCGGACAGATAAGGTGGAGAGTACCGAACAGATATGAAGGCTTTTCCATTCCATTACCACTTATTTCCCACAGGAGAGAACCAGGGTTCGTTATTTCCGCTGTTGTACCGCCTTGTTCCTGAAATATTTTTTCGGCCGATATGACAGTATCCCCGGGTAGTGCAAGGATTGCTGAAAATACAAGATATCCGATTAAAGTTTTCATAGTGTTTATGTTTTTGAATGTACTTGTTACTACGAATTTATTGATTGGTGTTACTTCTTTGATGGTAAACAGGACTGTCAATGTTATGGTTCGGTGACTTGGGAAGGCGGGTCTGAACCATTTTCCTGCAGTTCTTTCAGACTGTTTCGAAGCTGGGAAATATGATCGCCGAACATTTTACGGGTGTACCATTTCAGAACAGGATGACTCAGCAGCATGATAAATGCTAAATAAATAATCAGCGCCGGTATTACAAGCACCGGACTATAGCTTTCAATAATTGCAGGGTAAAACGTCTCTGCAGGGTTCTTGATATTATATGTGACTATTATTGCCACCAGCACTGCAAAGGGCATCAGTATCAGGTTCAGACGATAGTATATATCAGAAAAATTGATTATCCAGTCTACGATCTTCTCCAGGTAAATTTTGATATTATTATCCGGCTTAATTTTTAGTTTTCTCATTCCATAGTATTTTCTGGCATAAAAAGTAAATGAGAACAGGAAAAATAAAAGGGGAACCAGGAGCCAGGCCCCAGCCAGCTTGAAGGGATAAGCAAAGGCCACGGCAAGGATAACAAGAAATGCAAAACTTCCGGCAAGTATTTCTATAAGAATATTTCTTTGCAGCCGCTCTATATGATTAAGTGAACGGTTCCTCAGAATATTCCGGATGTCATCGACCGAAGCGGCAGCATCTTTTGAAGTGGCTTTATCAAGCATTTTTCTTATTTTACCTAGTTCATCCATCATTAAGTTCTTTAAAAATTAATTTCAGCTTTTCTTTTATCCTGTGCATTTTAACACGTGCATTGTTCCCTGTGATCCCCATTATTTCAGAAATATCTTCATATGCCTGCCCGTCAAGGTATAAAAGGATCATTGCCCGCTCAATCCTTGTCAATTTTTCGATCGCCCTGTAAAGGAGTTGTATTTCTTCTTCAGGCCTTTTGCTGCCCGAATCAGGAATTTCCGGATAGGTGTTCCCTGCATTTGCCGTTACGGGTTCCCTTTTTCTTTTTCTGAAATCAGAAATCGCTACATTTAAAGCTACACGGTAAATCCAGGTGCTGATCTTTGAGTCTCCCCTGAACTTTGGTATTGCCTTCCATAGTTGTGCCACTATTTCCTGGTGCAAGTCATCACGGTCGGCATTATTATGACAATACATCCTGACGATATTGTTTATAATTCCGCTGTTGTTGCTGATTATTTCTATAAAATCATTTTCTTCCACCGGACCTGGCTTTTTTCAGATTAGTTATTAAATTTCCGAAAAAATTACAAATCACTGAAAAATATTTTCATGGCCGCCTGTATATTATTGAGCACTTGGCTAATTCAATCAGATATTTCAACGCCACGTAACCAAAATACAATCCGGCATGTTAATAAATGGGGTTACAGGAACTGCTGCCTGTTGAACAGGATGTAGCCGAAATTTATCATGAACACCCAGGTATCTGATTCTTTACCCAGGTAGGAGGCACTGATACTCAGCGGGCCCGGGGAAAGATGCCTGACAACGGCAAAATTTGTGAGAAAAGAAGGGTTGAAGCTGGTATTGCCAAAGGTCGTGTTATTTCCTGAGTCTGGTTCAATCCCCCTGAAGGACTGGAATGCATAGGCCTCAGCCCTTAAGCTGGTGGAACGCGATACTGACCATGCAGCCTTCACCCCTGCCGCCATGTAGCTGGAGGCCCTGAACTGAGGAAGGAACCTGGTTCGTGCCAGGGGAAAAGGATTGAACTGTTTCGTGATGCCCAGAGATGAAGTGTAGTTGTTTAGCAGGGGTCGGTCGCTTATAAACAGTTCTGCCATATATCCGGGTGAAAACCGGTTTCCGTTAAACAAATAATTTTCATGGCTCAATGTCAGCTCCCACCAGGAATGATCCTGCAGTTTTGCTCCATCTTCAGCCGGTTCTGCCGCCTGAAAATTCTCCTCACCCGCCACATAACCGAGGCAAGCGCTGAGCAGGCTTCCCGAATTAGCATACTGCTTCCTGTTGAGGGTATTTCTCTCATAATTCATCTGTCCCCTCCATGAGGTGAACCATGTAACATTGTCCCTTTCTGTTTTTGAGAAGTCGTCAGAATCATAATAGGTGTTCTTCAACCCGGTCCTGCCACCCCCGATCTCGAATTTTCCTTTCCTGCCGACAGGCATGCCCAGCCGCAGTTCACCTGTAACCTCACGTTGTCTGAGAAAGGCAGGCTTCTGCTCTTCGAAAAAGAGCATCGGACTTGATGAATATTTCCAGTGGCTGTAGGTCATGTCAGTCAGCAGATAAAACGGGTTCCTTCCTATGAAATCCTTTCTGCCGGTTAAAGCCGCACTCGTGTAAAAACTGCCAAAATATGTCCTGGCGGACAGGTGGGCCGGGTTTTTGTCCAGTCGCCAGAACTGTACTTCGCTGAATGCCTGATTGATGTTTTCCGATGAAATGTTGCCGCCAAATGTCCTGAAATAGTCGGAATCATATTCCATATCGGCAAAGAAATCATAGTAACCTGTTTCATAGTTATAGATGATTCTCGGATAGGAGTTTTTAAACCTCCGGAGAGACAGAAGAGCCAGGTAGTTACTCTTTATCTCCTCAAGATCTGCAGGCTCGTCAATCCGTTTCAGAAAGTTTTCGGCGAACCTTCTTTCATTTTCCCTCAGACCGGTAACCATGACCCGGTCAATGATCATTTCAGGCATTCCACTGCGGAACGCTTCTCTCTTCCGATCAAGCTCTCCATTTTCTACCCGGTGTTTAAAAAGGTGCCGGGTTTCCTGTATCCGGTCAATAGCCGCCTCATACCCCGCAAGGTAAACCATCTCGCTCTGGCTGAAATCGGTTACATTCAGATCGGGAACATCGGGCCTTACCATAAAGCCCCTGTCTGTGCCGATATCGTAGCGTGTGTGTGCCATCAGCATAGTCTGCAATTGTGAGACTATATCATGGGGCGACGGTTTTTCGGGGTTTTCAGAAACCACACTTCCGATAACAATGTCGGGAACAAATTCCAGATGCACCACATCGGAGGGAAAGTTATTGAACATGCCACCATCCATCATCAGTTTGCCGTCTATGGTTATCGGTTTGAAATAGAAGGGAAATGTCATCGAGGCCCTGACTGCATCGGCAAGACTGCCATACCTCATTACCTCTCCCCTGTTGTCTTCTATGTTTGCTGTGATGCAACGAAAGGGAACCATCAGGTTGTCGAAGCTGTAGTTTGCCGCAGCAGCAGCAGGTCCGAGATACTCCATAAACAGGAAGTCCATCAGGAACGGTGAGACGATATTTGTCGGGATATTGTTCTGGATGACCCCGTAAAAATCGAACATATGCTCACGGTGTACATTAATTCTCAACCAGGCAGGATCAGGCTGTGGCTGCAAATAATGCAAACCGTACATGCCGTTGATCCTTCCCCTGGCGGCAGCAATAAATTCATCCGACCGGACTATCTCCATCATTTCGGCTGGGGAATACCCTGCAGCATAGAGTCCACCGACAATAGCTCCAATAGATGTGCCCGCTATATAATCAATCGGTATTCCGCTTTCCTCCAGTGCCTGCAGAACTCCTATATGGGCTATGCCTTTGGCTCCTCCGCCGCTGAGCACAACTGCCACGGTTGGACGGTCAAGCCGTCTGTATATTTCGTAGCCGGCTGTCCTGTCAGTGGCAGTTGCAGTCAGGCACACAAACAGGGTTGCCAGGCATATCAGCCCCGACCTTATGTTTCTATTTATACCCTGTGTGGCCATTTTATAAAATGTTCGAAGTTTACCTGTTTTCCATATGCACGATTGGCTTAACTGCATGCCAGCTAGCCTCTGGCATTACAAACGCAAGCGCTTTACAAAGTGGCTGTCATTACCTGACCGGTTTGCCCATTCTCCTCACCACTCGTTTCCCTGTCAAAATACTCGTCGCTGGCAACCGCGCCGTCAACAAGGGTTATGACCCGGCGGGCCCTTTCAATAACTCTCTGGTCGTGCGTTGAGAAGATAAGTGTGATATTTTCTTCCCTGTTCAGCCTGGCCATAATATCCAGCAGGTTGAAAGCAGACTCTGTATCGAGGTTTGCAGTCGGCTCATCTGCCAGGACAAAATCGGGTCTGGAAGCAAGAGCCCTTGCTACCGCAACGCGCTGCTGCTGTCCGCCGCTCAGCTTGCCGGGCCTGACATCAAGCTTATCAGCAAGTCCCACCTGCTCAAGCATCTCCTTTGCCCTCTGCTCCATCTCGGCTTTAGGCCGGTTCTGCAGGAGCATGATGAATGATACATTCTCAACCGCGGTGAGCACCGGTATCAGGTTATAGGCCTGGAAAACAAATCCGATATGCCTCAGGCGGAAGTCGAACAGCTGGCTCTCCTTCATGGTGGCAATATCGACACCGTCAATCACCACATGCCCGCCGGTCGGTTTATCCAGTCCACCGATCACATTCAGGAAAGTAGTCTTTCCACTGCCCGAGGGCCCAACTATTGCTGTGAACTCACCCTGTTTAAACTCAAGGTTCACATTTTTCAGGGCGTGGACCGGAACGGCGGTTCCGGAATAAACTTTTGAAAGATTGGTTGTTTTGATTACGGTTTTCATCGTTATAAGTATTAAGAGTTATTTTTTTCTGTTTGATCTCTGCCTCTGGTACCTGACCGGGCTCCTGATGCCTTTAATGTTTACCATCTATTCCGGTGCGGCCCATCCGCTTGATCTTATCCCGCTGCTATTCCTGCCTTACAGCTTCGGCCGGTTGCAGCCTGATGGCCTTCCATGCCGGGTACACTGAGGCCAGGATGGCAAAGATCACCAGCACAATGGCTATTTCGAAATAAAAAGCTGTTTCCAGTCTCGGGTAAAGAACCGATGCGTATCCAAAATCCTCAAGGCCTTCTCCTCCCGGTATAGGTACACCCGTATTACCAAGAAACCTGATCATGCCCCATGACATGAAAAGTCCGGCTATTCCCCCGATAAGGGCAATAATAGTAGTCTCGGCAACAATCATCGAAAACACCTTTGCTCTTTTCATGCCTACTGCCAGCAGCACTCCCAGCTCTCTTACCCTTTCAAGGATTGACATAAGAATTGTGTTCAGCAATCCAAAAGAGACGGCCATTATAATAATTATCAATATCCAGATCAGGGCCTCACCGAGAACCTCAAGCGAATAATAAAGTGACGGTTGCAGGTCCGCCCAGTGACGCACCTTTGCGTTCGGGTAAAGTCCGCTTAATATTTCTGCAACTTTGCGGTAATCATCAGGATTTTCTATCACCACGGCTATCTCAGTTACAATATCATTATCTCCGATAATCCTGTTCAGATCTGAGGCATTGATAAAGACCGTCCTCTCCTCAAAGCTTTTCGAAGAGAGTTTATATAATCCTTCAACCCGGAATGACGAGCTTACCATCTCACCATCAACATCCTGTAAGGTAAGCACCAGTCGTGATCCTGCATAAGAATTCAGCTTGTTTGCAAGCGCCTGCCCGATGATTACCGACGGGAGCCTGCCTTTTTCAGTGAAATATGTTCCTTCTGTCACCAGATCTTCCAGTCCGGTAGTCCGCGCTTCAATTTCAGGGTTAATTCCCTTGATGGTGACGCCAGAGTTCATGTTTGAAGAAGCGATCATCCCGTCGACTACCGTACGGGGTGAAGCCACCGTGATGTCATCTCTTTTTGACAGCTCTGATGCAATTTCCACTCCCCCGCCAATATGGTACCGGGCTTCGGGATTGGCGATAAAATCAGGATGATGTAATTGTATATGGGAAACCTGGTTGTCAATGGTGTCTTCGAATTGCTGCTGCTCCAGCGCCAGTCTCATCGATGCCGAAAACACCCCGCCCATAAGTCCGAGAATAATAGCGGAGATGATAGTGACGGACCGCGACCTGTTTCTCCAGATATTTCTCCATGATATTTTAATCAGTGTCTTCATGGTATTTTATTTTTTTTATTATTAGATTATTTTCTTGCCGCGCTGATCATATCCAGGCCGAAAACCTTCCTTACGGGATAGAGGCCAACAACCAGGGCAATGAAGAATATTGTTATACCCTGGTAAACAAATATGTCGGGTGCCACCGAAAAAGGCAATACCGGCTCAAAACCCATATCAAGCATTACCCCGGCCAGTTCATCCTCAAGCGGTATAGGGTTCCTGTTCAACCAGTACATTACAGGGTAGCCTATTGCAATGCCAGATAGTACTCCCAGGAAACTCATCATAACAGTTTCCAGCAGGCATATTGAAGAAAGCTGTGCCCGTTTGAGCCCGATTGAGAGCAATATCCCGAATTCCCTGAGCCGCTCATGCATCATGGTGATGATGGTGCCGAAGATGCCAAAACCTGCCACTATATAAAGGATCCAGGCAAAAATTTTGACCTGGGCATCCCGGGCTTCAAGTGCCGCAACAGCATCGGGAAGAAGCTCTTCCCAGGTTTTTACGGCATACCACTCATCATCCAGTTTTTCTCTGAGACTTTGAGCCAGGTCATCAACAATCCTTTCGTCTTCAACCATCAGGATAAGGCTGTTCAATCTTTCAGGGGCAGCAAAAAACAGCTGCGCCTGCTTAAGGGGAAGATATACCAGGGTATTGTTCTGTTCGGGCAAATTGAATTCAACTATCCCTCCTACACTATATATCCCTGCGGCAGTCATACCCTGGAATCCCTGGCCCATGAGTACAATAGAGTCGCCTATCGACAGGTCAAGAAGCGCGGCAACTCCCGATGCAATAACTGCATACTGATCTTCATCTGTGAACATCTCCCCTTCAATCATTTTTGAGGAAAGATCATTCATCCTGTCCTCCTTTTCGGGTTTAATTCCCATTACATATACCCCGCGGGTTCCGACATCCTTTGCACCAAGGCAGAATCCCTGGATCCTGGGAACGGTATAGTTTATAACCCCGGCATATCCTGCCAGGACATTCTTTATATCTTCTCCATATTCAAGGGCATGGTCTATTGAGGGCTCTTCATTATAAAGCGCATCCTGCACCTGCAGGTGACCGGTAGTATTGTTGATAATTGAATCAATCATAACTTCCCTTGTCCCCTCGATGAGTGACATCAGTGCTGTTGCCAGCACCACGGCAAACAGGACCGAACTGACAGTGATAAAGGTCCGCCGTTTCTTTCGCCAGAGATTTCTCCAGGCAACAATAAGTAGTAGTTTCATACGAACAAACTATTGTTATCAAATTTATATTCAAATATTTACTAAGGCATGTAATTCATATTCGGTATTTCACTCGTATGGATCCCCCTGGTTTGTTCATGTCTTTTTGTGTCA
>SLJO01000170.1 GCA_007135095.1 Bacteroidales bacterium
ATTTATATTCAAATATTTACTAAGGCATGTAATTCATATTCGGTATTTCACTCGTATGGATCCCCCTGGTTTGTTCATGTCTTTTTGTGTCACTCAGTGACATGGGGATTCATGTGTACAAATTAGGTTAATCATTTTAATAAGCAGATAGTTATATTTAACAGGTAATTTATATTCAGTGTTTCAATTCCCATGGAACCCCCATGCTTTGTTCATGTTATTTTGTCTGCCGAAGGCTGATGGGGGTTTCATGCTTAACAACAAATCAGCAACAAGCCAATAATAAGTCAATTATGGGAAAACAGGTATCCATTAAAATAGACGGCCGGACAATAACGGCGGAAAAGGGGTCGAACCTTCTTGCCGTTGCCAGGGCTAACGGTATTGATATACCCGGATTGTGTTATCATGAAAAACTTTCTCCCACCGGGGCCTGCCGGTTATGCCTGTGCAAAATCGAGGGTATGAGAGGCATGGTGGCCTCCTGCGCGGTCAGGGTGAAAGAAGGGATGGAAGTAACAGCCTTTGATGAGGAAATTGAGCAGGCCCGGAAGTTTCTCCTTGATTACCTGCTGTCCGAACATAATGAGGGTTATGATGCCAGCTATGAAGACGAGTTCCGCGAGCTTAAAATAAAGTACGGACTGGATGACCCTTCTACACGGCAGTTCTCCTCCATCTGGAAGGAGCTGGGCTATCCCGTTGACGATACTTCCCCCATTCTGACTTACGATGCGTCAAAATGCATAAAGTGTTTCCGCTGCATCAAGGCCTGCGACGAGGTGCAGGGCAAGAATGTACTGTCTTTTGCAAACAGGGGACTGACATCTTATATTATAGCAGGATTTGATAACTGGAAAGGATCGGAATGTGACGGCTGCGGAGAATGCATTCAGCTTTGTCCCACCGGTGCGATCGTTGAAAAGCCTCACAGGCAGGAGATAAATCTTGAAAAAATTGACAGGAAGGTCATCACTACCTGTCCATATTGCGGGGTTGGCTGTCAGCTTGAATTGCTGGTGAGCAACGGACGCATTGTACGTTCGAACGGGGCAAAGTCATTGCCGCCCAATGACGGCCGGTTATGTGTAAAAGGCAGGTTTGGCTATGATTTTGTACACAGTGATGACAGGCTGACAACACCGCTTATTAAACGAAACGGAAAATTTGAACAGGTATCCTGGGATGAAGCTCTTGATCTTATTGCTGAAAAATTTTCAGGAATACTTGCAGAACATGGAAGTGATGCACTGGCCGGATATTCCTCGGCCAAATGCACCAATGAAGATAATTACCTGTTCCAGAAGTTTATACGCCTTGTATTCGGGAATAATAACGTGGATTACTGCACCCGCCTTTGCCATGCCTCCACTGTTGTCGCAATGCTCCGTTCAATTGGCGACGGTGCAGGAAGCAATTCCATAGAGGATTATGTAACGGCCGACTGCATCCTTGTTACCGGGAACAATATGATCGATACGCATCCTGTTACTGCCACATTTGCAAAACAAGGTAAGAAAAACGGGGCCAGGCTGGTGGTTATTGACCCCAAATGGACTCCGCTGGTTATCCATGCCGATCTGTGGCTTCAGCCCGCGCTGGGGACTGATGTTGCATTACTCAACGGCATGATGCATGTGATAATCCGGCAGGGTCTGGTTAATGAGGAATTTCTGGAAAACAGGGTGGAGGGCGGAATGGAGTCCTTCCGTGAGCTGAAGCTGCTGACCGATAAATATACCCCGGAAAAGACCCAGGAGATAACCAGGGTGCCTGCCGGTGATATAATCAAGGCTGCCGTCTGGTTTGCAGAAGCCAAGAGATCAATAGTTGCCACGGGCATGGGCCTGAGCCAGCAGGTTACCGGCACGAATAATGTATTCAGCCTTTTGAATATGCTGCTCATCACTGGTCATCTTGGAAAGGAGGGGTCAGGCATTAATCCCCCGAGGGGTCAGAATAACGTGCAGGGTGCATCCGACGTGGGCACTTCCCCTTTTACCTATCCGGGATATATTCCTGTTGATGATGATGCGAACCGCAAAAGAGTGGCTGAAATATGGGGGGTACCCTACGAGTCCCTTTCCGGGGAAAAAGGACTGACTACCGTTGAGATTATGCAGGCGGCTCATTCGGGTAAGATAAAGGGCATGTATATTATGGGCGAAAACCCGATGCTCACCGACCCTAACCTCAATCATGCAGAAGAGGCATTCAATAACCTTGATTTCCTGGTTATTCAGGATATTTTTCATACCGAGACCACGCCGTTTGCGGATGTTATCCTGCCTGCAACCGCATTTGCCGAGAAGAACGGCACGTTTGTAAACAGCGACCGGCGTGTGCTGCGTGTCAGAAAAGCCGTTGAACCCCCGGGAGAGGCACGCCAGGACTGGGAAATAATTCTGGAAATTGCCCGCAGAATGGGTAAAAGCATTGGTGACTATGCTGATGAAGCCGGAATATTTGATGAAATAGCTGCCGCCACGCCAATGATGGCAGGCATTTCCCATGCCAGGATCGAAGAAAAGGGTATCCAGTGGCCCTGTTTCACGAAAGAGCACCCCGGTACCCCTACCATGTTCCTGGAAAGATTCAATACTCCATCAGGAAAGGCAAAACTCAATCCGGTCGAGTATATTGAGCAGAAGGAACAACCCGATGATGAGTATCCATTTATCCTCAACAGCGGACGTATATTATACCAGTATCACACGGCAACCATGTCAAGGCGCAATAAATCACTGAATGATTTTGCAAATGAGGCATATGTGCTGATGCATCCCGATGATGCCGGGAAATTTGATTTTACTGAAGGCTCCGGTGTCAGGCTCACCAGCCGCAGGGGTGAGCTGAGCACAATCCTGCGCATCAGCAGCGAGGTGTCTCCCGGGGAGCTGTTCATGCCGTTTCACTACAGTGAGTCTGCCGTTAACAGGCTCACAAGGGACGAGCTGGATCCCCACTCCAAAATACCTGCCTTCAAATATACGGCATGCCGGGTGGAGAGTTTGTGATGAGGGGGTCCGCAGGCCCTGTCTTGCCCTGGCTCGTCTGATTGCCAGATCATTTATCATGTTTTAAACAGAAAATAATGTATAGTTTTGATGCATGGCAGTGAAGCATCTCAAAGGAGGCTTCCTGGATCATCGAAGGCGCAGCCTTCTCACCAGGCATGGATCCGGGCAGGCTAAAAGTGGTTGTTTTTTAAGGTTTGACAAACACCCGGCCATTAAAACTATTTTGTATGAATTCATCGGAAATAAAGGAATTTTTAAAGGAGATAGAACTTTTCAGGGAACTTGACAACCCGGAGTTCGAGGCACTGAACCGTTCGGTTTCGTCAAAACTGATACCAAAAGGTTCTTTTTTATTCCAGGAAAATGCTCCCAGGACAAATATATTCCTGATTTACAGTGGTGAAGTGGAACTGTTCAAGCGAACTCCTTTCGGCGTCGAGAAGCGGCTGACCTATTTCAGCCGCGGCGATTTCCTTGGTGAAGGATCATTCGGAAGCAAATCCCCCCATTCGACTACTGCAAGGGCGCTTATCGATACCTCCGTACTGGTAATTGACAGGGAATTTTTCCTTGAGAACAGTTCGGCAGCATTGAAGATATTTTCCAATATCGCAAGGGTGATGTCGCGGCGGATGCGCAATGCCAATAACAGGATCATTGATGTCGGTGCACAGTATGAGTCCGGGCGGACCAGGAAGGAATACGATCTTCTGGGCGAAAGGAACGTGCCGTATGAGGTCTATTACGGGATACAAACTCTCCGGGGAATAGAGAATTTCAATATCAGCGGCATTACCCTTAACTTCTATCCATTGCTTATTAATGCCCTTGCAATGGTTAAAATGGCAGCCGCCAAGGCCAATTATGATCTGGGCCTGCTTGACAAGTCGGTATGCGATGCCATAGTGAGGGCCTGTAATGAAATCAGGAACGGCAAGTTCCACAGTAACTTCACCATTGACATGATGCAGGGAGGAGCCGGCACCTCTACAAACATGAATGCCAACGAGGTAATAGCCAACCGTGCTCTCGAGATCATGGGGCATGAAAGGGGGGAATACCTGCACTGCCATCCCAATAATCATGTAAACCTGTCCCAGTCCACCAACGATGCCTATCCCACTGCAATAAAGATAGCCATCATAAACAGCAACAAAACTCTCATTGAGGTTCTCCTGCAGCTCATCGACTCTTTCAGGAAAAAAGGGAGTGAGTTTTCGGAGGTAATCAAGATGGGCAGAACCCAGCTACAGGATGCCGTGCCCATGACCCTGGGCCAGTCGTTCGAAGCCTATGCCACAACCCTTGAGGAGGAGATCATGAGGCTCGATGAAAATGCAAAACTATTCCTGGAGGTCAATATGGGCGCTACAGCCATAGGAACCGGAATCAATTCCGATCCGGAGTATGCCGGCAAAGTGATAAAGCACCTTCAGGCAGTAACAGGACTTAAAATCATCAATGCCCAAAACCTGGTTGAGGCCACCCAGGATACGGGCGCATTTGTCATGTACTCATCGGCCCTTAAACGGACTGCAATTAAGCTCAGCAAGATATGCAATGATCTCAGGCTCCTGTCATCCGGTCCCCGGGCCGGCCTGAACGAGATCAACCTTCCCCCGATGCAGCCCGGCTCATCAATAATGCCAGGCAAGGTGAACCCGGTCATACCGGAGGTAGTCAACCAGATAGCCTACCGGGTTATCGGCAATGATCTGACGGTAAGTCTGGCCGCCGAAGCCGGCCAGCTGGAGCTGAACGTGATGGAACCGGTAATCGCGCAGAGCATTTTCGAATCGGTTGAGATGCTCAAAAACGGCATGTTCACCCTTAAAACACGCTGCATTGACGGTATCACTGCCAACGCAGGTCACTGCAGGAATCTTGTGCTGAACAGCATCGGACTGGTAACCGCCCTCAACCCGGTGCTTGGTTATGATATCTGTACCATGCTTGCCAGGGAGGCGCTTGAGCAGGATCGCGGGGTTTACGATCTGGTGCTTGAAAAGAAGCTGCTGACCAAAGAGGAGCTGGACCGGCTGCTGCTACCGGAAAACATGATCAAACCCCAGAAGATGACAAGGGGTAAATAAAATTATGTTTAGTAATTTTGTGATAACAACCATTAAACAGGAAAAAAATGCTTGACACTCTACTTAAACACCGGAGTATTAGAAAATACAAAAGCGGGGAAATCGACAATAACACCCTGAATACCGTATTGTCGGCCGGGATCAGGGCTTCCACCACCGGCAACATGCAGGTTTACAGCATGGTGGTAACAAGGGAGGAAGCCATCAGGAAGCAGCTGTGGGAATGCCATTTCAAGCAGGATATGGTGCTGCAGGCACCCGTTCATATTACTTTCTGTGCCGACTTTAACCGTTTCAACAAATGGTGTGAACAACGCAACGCCGTTCCCGGTTATGATAATTATCTTTCATTTTTTACTGCCGCCATAGATGCATTGCTTGTATCCCAGAATGTCTGTCTGGCCGCTGAGGATATGGGACTGGGAATATGTTACCTGGGCACGGCCACCTACAATGCAAGGCGTATCGTTGATATCTTGCAACTCCCCCGGGGAGTGGTACCCGTGGCAGCTATTGTAATCGGGTATCCCGGTGAGGAGCCTGTGCTGACCGATCGCCTGCCCCTTGAGGCCGTGGTGCATTACGAGCGCTACACCGATTATTCAGCAAAAGACATTGACAGGATATATGCTGACAAGGAAGCTTTGGAGCAGACCCGTGAACTGCTGGAGATCAATAAGAAAGAGACCCTTGCCCAGATATTTACTGATAACCGGTATAAAAAAGAAGATAATGTTCATTTTTCCCGCGAATTTCTGGATGTTATAAGTCAGCAGGGGTTTATGAACAATGACTGATCAAGCAATGCAAGGCCAGGTAACAGGTACGCCGTAGTGTTGTGCCCTTGTCAGACACTAAAAGCCAAGGACTGTAAACCCTCCGTCCACACTTATCGTCTGTCCCGTGATATATGCTGCAGCCGGCATGCACAAAAAGGCTGCTGCAGCCGCCACGTCCTCGGGCCTGCCGATTCTTCCCGCTGGGGTGCGTGAGAGAACCTCTGCTTTGTATGCTTCATCCCTGAGCACAGCTTCAGCAAGCGGGGTGCTGATATACCATGGAGCAACTGCATTTACACGTATGCCGCCGGCGGCCCATTCTGCAGCCAGGTATTTGGTCATGTGTATCATCGCCGACTTGCTCATGCCGTAAACCACGCCGGTACGGACGCTGGTCTGACCGGCAACCGAGCTGATGTTTACAATGTTTCCCTGTCCTGATCTGGTCAGCATGGGATAGAACAGCCGGCAAAGATCCCAGGCCGGGTGGAGGTTGGTGCCCATTATTTTCCGGTATTCATCTTCCGAATATTCCATGGTGGGTTTTCGGATGTTCATGCCTGCATTATTTACCAGTATATCAAGTGCTGGCCATTTATTTTCAACGGCAGTCAGCAAGCTTTTCCGCTCGTCCCCGTTGGAAATATCAACCGGCAGTCCGGTAAGCCTGCTGCTGCTTCCCGGTTCGCTGAGGACTTTGTCTATTCCTTCCCTGTTCCTGGCAACAAATAACACCTCACAGCCAAGAGCAATGAACTCCTTTACAATTGCCAGTCCGATCCCCTTGGTTCCCCCGGTAACAAGGGCCTTTTTGCCTGCCAGATCCCAGCGGTTCTGCATTATTTTGTTTGTGTTAAGTTACATAGACGAAACTCCCCTTCCCCGGGTGTGCTTTGCCCGGTTCCTTACCGGATTGTCGGGGCGCTGCTTATTTTGTTTGTCAGGCCCTGACCGTTTTGTTGATAAGATTTTCCACTGTGCCTATTTCAATGTATGAGGCGCCGGTATTGTGGCCAAAGTTACCGGCAATTACCACCAAAAGGTCCAGTTTATCAATAACACCATCGTGCAGGAGTGAATCGCCGGCAAGTCTGACAAAATCATGCGATGTTTCTGTTGGTTTCATATAATTTGCCCTTACCCCGTAGGAAAGCATGAGTTCTCGCACCACCCTGCGGTCATAACATTTTGCCCAGATCATTCTGTTGCCCCTGTAAGCTGCAAGACTTCGGATGGTACGCCCGGACATGGAATCAGCGAGTATGGCCCTGGCCGACAGATTTACCGCTGCCTCAACGGCAGCCTTGATAAGAAATGCCGATATTTCGTTGTTGATAACCTCAACGGGTATATCATGGATGGATTCTTTTGTTTTTTCCACTTCCAGGGCCACATTAGCCATGGTTTTGAGTGATTCAAGCGGATATTTTCCATATGCTGTTTCCCCGCTGAGCATTATGGCATCGGTATGGCTGTAAATGGCATTGGCAATGTCGCTGACTTCCGCACGGGTGGGACGGGGATTGTTGATCATGCTGTGGAGCATCTGGGTTGCTATAATAACAGGCTTGCGCCTTTGAATGCATTTATCGATAAGCATTTTCTGGATGCCCGGTATTTTTGCATATGGTATTTCTATGGCAAGATCCCCGCGGGCTACCATTACCCCGTAGGCATGATCCAGTATTTCGTCAATATGGTCTACTCCTGCCTGGTTTTCAATTTTGGCAATGATCTTGACCTTGCTTGAATGTTTATCGAGTATTTCCTGGATTTGTATTACATCCTCCTTGTTTCGCACGAATGAATGTGCTATGAAATCGATATCCTCATCTATGGCAAGCTGAACAAACTCCTTGTCCCTGTCTGTCAGCGAGGGGAGCTTTACCTCAATGCCGGGGATATTAACACTTTTCCTTCCCAGGATAATGCCCGGATTCCTGGCCTCGCAAATCAAAAAATCATTATCCCTGGATTTGACTACCAGCTCAATGTCACCATCATCTATAAGAAGGCGGCTTCCGGCTGGTATTTCCTCTGCAATTCCCCTGTATGACAGGCATATAACATTATCGTACGAACTTACATCCGGGGCGCCTTTTACATAAACAAGGTCGCCTGTTTTCACTTCGAGGCCGGTTTCGGTTGAATTGGTCCTTATTTCAGGTCCCTTCGTGTCAATCAAAAGCGCAAGCCGGTCAGATACCTGCCTTGCGTTTCCAATTACTCTCCGTGAGTCTTCAATACTCTGATGGGCTGTATTCATCCGTACCACATCCATGCCGGACTGGAAGAGCTTTTCGAGAAAAGGCACATCGCAGTTACGATCGGAAATAGTCGCCACGATCTTGGTTTTCTTTTTTTCCATTAGTTATTAATTGGTCCTGGTTTAAAATATTTTTCAAAGTTACGATAATGCGGCATACGTACATAAAAAATGGCTGTATATTTACATGCGCCCGCTAACAGTTTAACTGATGTTCCGATGCATTGGCATACCGCTATCACTGAGTTCAAGATATATTTAAAACTGGAAAGGTCCTTATCTGCCAATTCTGTTGATGCCTATCTGCAGGATATCTTAAAGCTGCAGAGTTATACCTCTGCTCTTGGCAGTCCGCCCGAACCTGACAAAATTGAAATTTCCCATCTCCGGGGATTCCTTGAGTGGCTCAACGGTTTTTATCTTAACCCCGTCACCCAGTCCCGGATAGTATCGGGTATAAGAGCCTTTTTCCGGTTCATGCTTTTAAACGACATTATCGTTCATGACCCCTCGGCTCTGCTGGAAATGCCAAAAGCACGAAGGAAACTGCCGGAGGTGCTTTCAGTGGATGAAGTCGATATGATACTTGCCGCCATAGATTTAAGCACCCCGCAGGGACAAAGGAACAAGGCGATGATTGAAACTTTGTATAGCGGGGGACTAAGGGTTTCTGAACTGGTGAATTTATGCATCAGTGATATATACCGCAGCGAGGGATTTTTAAAAATTACCGGCAAAGGAGAAAAGCAGCGGCTCGTACCTGTAGGCACGCGTGCGCTCAGGGAAATTGAACTTTATCTGCCCGACCGGAACAGGCTGCCGGCAGTCAGGGGGCATGAAGACATATTGTTCCTTAACCGGCGGGGGAAACCGCTGACCCGTGTAATGGTTTTTACCATCGTAAGGCAGCTTGCCATGAAGGCATCCATCAACAAAACCATCAGTCCCCACACCTTCAGGCATTCCTTTGCCACCCACCTGGTTGAGGGTGGTGCAGACCTGCGGGCAGTCCAGGAAATGCTGGGGCATGAATCCATCATAACTACGGAGATCTATACCCATATGGACAGCGATTACCTTCGGGAGGCGATCAACAGTTTTCATCCGAGATCCTGAACCTGGCAGGTATAAAAATATTCCTGAGGTTATGCCGTGTTTCCTGGTCAAAAGCATCCGGTGATAAACCCTCTGATGCAACCGAACGGGCAAAGTCCGATGCCAGCAGGTGTCTGGGAATATCGTTCTCGCTCATAAACCCGGAGTTGCTGTCGGGTATTCCCATCCGTTTTTTAATAATATATTTCTTAAAGTCAAGTGTGGAGAAAAGGTCTTCAGGGGCTGCAATGTTTTTTGCCAGTATTAACCTGGAACCGGGCTCTGCGGGATCAAATCCCTTAAGGTTCAGTTGTAATTCACTGATAACTTCCCGGCTGTCCTGATTATCGAACAGGAGCACGGAAAAATCAAACCCCCATCCGATCATCAGGTTAACAAGTGTAGTGACCCCGGCAGGACCGTTTGCCGGCAGAAAATGAATATTTTCCCCGGGGTTCATCATTTTATAAAGTGATGAGAGGTAATAAAAACTGCTGATATCCTCAACAATCACGTTGCCGGACTGCAGGGCAAGCTGCTGGCGGTTGAATCCGGCACCAAGCAGGGAACTAAGGGGAGATAGCGTATCTGAAGTTGCCGCATGCAGGTGGGATGCATCGTAGATTATTGTCTCGCTTTGCTCGTGGTTCTCCGTGCCCCTTTGCACGGCAAGCAGCCTGTAGAGCTTGTCATTATCAATCAGGTGCGGGGAATGAGTGGTATAAATTATCTGGATTTTCCCTTTTATATCTTCAAAAACCTTGAGTACATCCTCCTGGGCCCTGGCATGAAGACTTAGTCCCGGTTCATCAATGAGAAACACCCTTTCTGCATTTTCATTCTGGCGCGCAAAGGCTTTCAGCTCCAGGTAAAATGACAGGAACCATCTGACACCCCTGCTTCTTTGTTTGGGATAAAGCCTTTCATGCTCATCCTTTATCCAGAATTCCAGGTAGGGCTTGCCTTTTTTTTCAGGATTGGAAGTATCGTAATGTTCAAGCTCAAAATGAATCCTGATTTTGTTTGTTTTTCCTATGTTCTGGCGCCAGTATTCCTGAAAATCAACCGTTACATCGTTATTGAGGTTTTCAATTTTTTGTTTCAGGATGCGGTTGTTTGTTTGTCTGAAAAACTGCGGATCCAGTCCGGCGATAATCAAAAAATTCTTCACTGCCTTGTATCCTTCAACCTTGTTGTTATTTTGAAAAATATCTTCAAGATCGATGCGGTTCGGCAAAAGGCTGCTGAAATCCTGAAAAAATTCATGAGGGGGTATGCACTTGAAAAAAGCTTCTCCTGCCTCTTCGCGGGTATAAAGTTTATTGCGTGCATTGAACTCATCAACAGCCTCTTTTTCAGCCTCATTCAATGTTTTTCCCTCCAGGAGTTTTTTCACAAGCCTTGTGCTGATTCCTGCCTTTTCCTTCAAAGATTCCATGTTGCGGCGTACCCTGATATAATTTTCCTTGGCTTCGAATAACTTAAGTTCGCCGGCCCTTGTTTCCTTCTCGCCCCTGAGAAAAGCCATGTTTGCCTGCACTTCCATTAGCTCTGTGTAGGCTTTGTCCAGTTCCGGTTTTGTGTTTTCCAGGTCTTTGACTGATGTAAGGCATATATTGCCATGCTCACGAAAAATAGCCCTGTCATTAAGATTTTTCCTTAATTCTGCCAGGAGGGCCGATTCTTTTTGCAGCTTTCCGGTGATGCACTCAATTTGTTTTTCAACTGATCCTGTATCTTGTTTCAGGACTTCCTGTTTTGCAGGATCGGACGAACGCGTTGAAAGCTTTTTCAATTCTGCCTGCCTTCTGGTTATTTTTTCCAGCTCCCCGGCAAGCTCAGCTGTGCTTTCTTCAAGCCTGATAACATCCTGCCGGGTTTCTCCTGATTCTTCCAGCGCCTTGTATATAGCGGTCATTACTGTCTGCGTCATACCGAGTTCCTTTTTTTCGATCTCATCGAAAATTACCGATATCTCATCGCCTGATAAGGTAATCCGGCTGCTCATATCCGGCAACCATTCCCTGGTAAGTACCAGATTCTTTTCCTTTTGCATGACCGGCAGCATCCCGGCGGGCAAACGCCCGTTATCGATGAAATCAAATGATTCGTCTGAACCGGGCCTGTAAAGGCATGATACCTCCGGAAATGTCATATCGCTGCGCAATACATCCTCTGAGATTGTTCCTTCCCAGAAGCTGTAAAGGCCCTCCAGCACAGATGTTTTTCCCGATTCATTCTGACCTATCAGGGCAGTGATGTTATCGGAAGAAAGAGTGTTCCATCCTGAATCAACAATACTCCTGAAATTTTTAATTCTGAATTCTAGAAGCCTCATTATTAGTATAAGTTAGGTAATTTTGAATCCCATGAGCAAAACATCATCAACCTGCTCATGCTTCCCCAGCCAGTTAATAAAAGTTTCCCTGAGGATATTGTGCTGTTCCTTCATATCCTTTTGATGGATGTCGATCAGTAGCTTTTTAAATGGTCTGTACTTGAATTTTTTTCCTGCCGGTCCGCCGAACTGGTCCGGAAAGCCGTCTGTAAACATATATATTACGTCATTTTTACTGATTTCAATATCACGGCTGGAAAAGGGTTCTTCACGCAGGGCATTGATACCAACAGGCATTTTGTCAGCTTTGATTTCGAGCAGAGCTTTATCCCTGACAATATAGACAGGGTTGTTAGCCCCGGCGAACTGCAGATTAGTCATGTCATGGTTTATAATGCAAAGCGACAGATCCATGCCGTCCTTTGATTCATTGAATTCGCCGGTCTGATGGAGGGCTTTCATTACTTTTTCCCTTAACCTGTTAAGAATGTGCCCCGCCATGTCAGATGAACCGGTTTTTACAATTTCATTAAGAAATGAAATACCCAGGATGCTCATTAATGCGCCGGGAATGCCGTGACCGGTGCAATCGGCCACTACTATATAGGTTTTCCGGTTTTTTTGTGTTATCCAGTAAAAATCGCCGCTTACAACTTGTTTAGGTACGAACAGTATAAAATATTCACCCAGCAGCTTCTTCAAAAGCTGCCCTGAGGGAAGCAGTGCGCGTTGTATTAATTCTGCACACCGGACGCCTTCCATTATTTCCCTCTCGGTGGAATTCTCAGGATCAGGCATAAAGCTGCCTGATCGGGCATCAGAATCAGATGATTCCTGCATATATGCTGGTTTCTTATTAAATTAAAATTAACCTTTCCGGAATCCGGCTGTTTATTGTGAAACGAACCATGCGTGATTTTGTTACAAACACAGGCAGAACCTGCCTTTTTGCCACGATGCAAAAAGACAAACCTGAAAAAATGGCTTTTTTCTTACCTTTAAAGACAAAATGTCGGTAGGAACCTGCAATTAAGGATTTGGTTAATTTTTTGAAGGGGGCATAATAAAATTTGGAAATGAGGGTTGTTTAGAATATTAATAATTTTAACAAATTAACACTGAAAAAAATGGCTCCAATCTTTATAATATTCATAGGATTCATGCTTATTAGCTGGCTGGTTGGAAATCAGCTTAAATCCAGGTTCAGGAAGTATTCAAAGATTCCCGTTAACTATGGCATAACGGGGAAGGAAGTTGCTGAAAAAATGCTATATGATAACGGTATCACCGATGTCAGGGTGGTTTCCGTTCCCGGTGAACTTACCGATCATTATCATCCTGGCCATAAAACAGTAAATCTCAGCCGTGATGTTTACTCCTCCAACAGCGTTGCTGCTGCCGCGGTTGCTGCCCATGAATGCGGTCATGCCGTTCAGCATGCCAGGGCATATGCATTCCTGAAAATGAGGTCTGCTCTTGTGCCGGTGGTGAGCCTGGCATCCAGGTATGTGCAATGGGTCCTGCTTGCCGGTATATTGATGGTTGAATCGTTTCCCGGAATACTGCTTACCGGGATCGTGCTGTTCGCGATGACAACTCTTTTCAGCTTTATTACCCTTCCTGTTGAAATAGATGCAAGCCAGCGCGCCCTTGCCTGGCTCAACCACAGTAACATCACAAACAGGTCGACCCATCCCCACGCTCAGGATGCCCTCAAATGGGCTGCATACACATATGTTGTGGCTGCGCTGGCTTCACTGGCAACACTGCTTTATTATATTTGGATATTTATGGGCAGGCGGAGTTAATGACCGCCTGGATATTGTTATGGAAATATGACTGAGTAGTAAATATCTTTAAAAATCTTTGGTTATGGGATTCAAGGATTTTTACGGTATACTGAAAATAAAGCAGGATTCGGGCATTCGGGAGATTAAGGACGCCTATCGCAGGATGGTCAATCTTCATCATCCCGACAAGCATCCGGAAAGTAATACCGATACAGCACCTTTTGTTGAGATCCAGGAGGCTTATGATACATTAAAAGATCCTGAAAAAAGGAAAGAGTATGACAGGTTATACGACAAGGAAATAAATAAAACCCGGGAGGAATCCCGGGGCTATAAAGAACCTTCAGATAGCTTTACCCGGTGGGACGATGATCCGGATAACCTTATTGATGAAATTTTCAGCCGTTTTTTTAGCCGGTTTCCCGGCAGGGGCGGGTCAGAAAAGAGATCGGGTGGCGGGCCGGACCATATTCACTATGATGATCTTTTATAGGGAAAGGAATTCCCGCTTACCGTATTTGGATTCACCTTTTAAAGCCTTCCTGGCCGATATCCTTTACCTCACCGGCGACCTAATGGTCTGCCGGTGCCCCTTCCTTCTATTCACTTATAATCCTGACATTCCGGGTATCGATATTAAATGATAAAATAAAAGTAAAAAAACAGCAATTTGCTGTAACATTTCTGCCGTCAGATAGTCATATATACATAATGTACAATTCCGTACACCAGTGTATCGCCTGCGTGCACATTCAAGAGACACCATTATGCGGCTATATGGCACTGTGTCAGTAAAAAAGAATGATTGGCATGAAAGCTGATAATAATTATTAACAGAAGAAACCCTAAAATAATATGGTCATGCAAATAGATTTCAAACCCAATGAAGTTGTCGTAAAAGCAGGTAATTCTGACCGACTTCACAATGGCATAAAAATTGATGGAAAGTTTATTGTAACAAACCAGCGTATATACTTTAAATGCCTGAACGGTAATGCCGGGAAGTATGATCTGGAAATAGTACCATCACAGATAAGTGAGGTGCATTTTTTCAACACCGGATTTTTAGCTCCCAACGGGCTGAACCTGATACTTAAGGATGGAGGAGAGTTTAAATTCAGGGTAAAACAGAGAAACTCCTTCGGAGAGCTTATAAACAGGATGTATTAGCTTAAAATCCAATATATAACCGGCGATTGCATGCCGGTCCTGATTATTAAAAAGTAATGCCCTTTCTGCAATACCATATTGCAGAAAGGGTTTTTTTCTCTAAAAATCCCTGTCAGTCTCACCGGCCGGAGTTTTGGTTGACAACATACCGCAGGCAGCATAAATATCTTCCCCGCGCGACTGCCTGATGGTAGTGAAAAGTCCTTTTTTGTTAAGTGCCTCCCTGAACTGTTCCATTTTAACGCTGTCTGAACTTTTCAGAGGCACTCCGGGGACAGGGTGAAAGCGGATCAGATTAATCCTGCAGCGCATTCCACCGAGCAGTCTGACAAGTTCCCTTACATGCCTGGGGGTATCATTCATATCCCTGAACATTATATACTCGAAGGATATCCTCCTCTGTTTGCCCATATCAATGGATTTCAGTTCCTCAATAACCTGTGCCAGTGAATAAACACTTTCAACGGGCATCAGGTGCCTGCGTTCCTCCTCGAAGGGGGAGTGCAGACTGACAGCCAGGTGGCAATTGCTTTTTTTAAGGAATTCCCGTATTCCCGGAATGAGTCCTATTGTTGACACAGTAATCCGCCTTGGACTCATTGCGAAACCATATTCTGAGGTTAGTATTTCCAGGCTTTTCATTAATTCCTGAAGATTATCCAGGGGTTCTCCCATTCCCATATAAACCAGGTTGGTTACATTTTCCAGTTCAGGAATTGATCTCAGCTGGTTTAATATCTCTCCTGCAGTGAGGTTCCCCTGAAAACCCTGTTTGCCGGTCATGCAGAAAAGGCAGCCCATCTTGCAGCCCACCTGGGTTGAGAGGCACAGGGTATTCCTCCTGCTTTCGGGTATATATGCAGCTTCAACAAATTTCCCCTGACGGGTGGGAAACAGGTATTTCCTCGTGCCATCGGCCGATTCCATAACCTTTTTGTAAGGAATGAGTCCGGTTTCATACTTTTCTGCCAGCCGCCTCCTTGTTTCTTTCGACAGGTTGGTCATCTCCTCAATGGAAGATATGTTTTTTTTATACAGCCATTCTGCAATCTGCCTGGCCGAGAATGAGGGAATATCCAGCAGTGTGGCTATGGCCCTGAGTTCGTCATATGTTTTTCCAAAAAGGGGTTCTTTGCTCATATAGTTTTTTGCTTTTACTCAGAAATATATTTCTGAATAGATATTTTTAAAAGGTATGCCTTTTCTTATCAGGATATCACGCACTTCAACCACCATTTCAGCCCTGCCGCAAAGATAAAAGGCCTGATCTGCCGGCAGATTTTCCTGTTCTTCAAGCCAGGCAGTCAGCCGCCCGGAATAAATGCCTTCCCTGTTTTCTCCCGGGCAGCAGCGTATATAATTTTCCTGCAAAACTGCAGCAAATTCTTCCTGGAAAAAGAACGAACCTGCAGTCCTTCCCCCATGTATCAGAATCTTATCCTTTCCCAGGCCTGAAAAAAACATTGAAGCAAAAGGGGCAATACCCGTACCCGTGGCAATCCACCAGGCTGGTTTTTCATAGCATGTGAACCACCCGAAGGGCGTTGTTACAAAGAGATTGTCTCCTTTTTTGCGCTCAGCAAGGAAGGGTGAAATAAAGCCACCGGGCTGAATATCGAACAATATCTTTATATGTTCGTCATTTATGCCGCTTGCAATACTGTATAACCTGGCATCGGGAGCAGGCTTGAAGTGAATGCCTGTTACCTGGCCGGGATCAAAATCGAAATGGCGTTCCAGGCTGATTAAAAAAACCCCTTCTGCAATCTGCTCGTTATCAATAACTTTGGTTTTGATAAATTCGGCCGATGAGGGAAGAAGTGACGGGTTATCGCTCACAATTAATTTTTTTATGTTTTTGCCTCCTTTGTTGCAGGAATTAACGCAGTTTTCATGATAATAGTTCATCGCAGGGGTTTAATTTCAGGACACCGGCCTTGCACACCGGCTGGTTTGCAGATTCTATCCCGGCGGCTCCCTGATTGGGAAGCCGGGATGCCGGCAGTGAGCAGGCTGGCTGTAAGCCTTCGCTAACCATGGAATGCAATTAATTTAAATTGATTCTACTTAAGCAGCCTGTTTTTTCTTCCCGTATTTACCCGTATATACTTGGAAAGCCGGGAATGCCCGGGCGATTAATTCAAAGGATATATGTGCCGTTTAAAATAACTTTCAAATTCACTTACCCTGAGTTAAATAAAACTATTCCTTTATACCTTTACGTTATATAACCGGATAGCAAAAAAGATGGGAGGGAAAGTGATGAAAAAATTTTTGATCGAGGTTCCTCATAAAAACAACAAAAATGATTGCGAAAAAGCAATCCGGATTTTCCTGGATACGGGCTCTCATTTTTTAAACAAGGCAGACTGGGGCTGCACTGATGGTGAGCATAAAGCGTGGATCGTGGTGGAGGTTCCAAGGAAAGAAGATGCAAGGAACATAATACCCCCCCTGTACCGGCCCATTGCAAAAATAGTTGAATTGACAAGCTTTGACGTGGAGGAGACTGCAAAATACCATAAGGAAAGCTCTCCAAGAAGCAGGTAAATCACCACACGGAGCCCTGTCGGCAAACGGGCAGTGCGGTATGACTATTTCTGGTGTTTAATGAAGACAGCGCCCAGCGGGGGTAAAACAAGCGACAAGGTAAATGGTTTGCCATGTGAGGGGTGCTCCCAGGCATCAATTTCGCCTGAATTCTTCACGTTGCTTCCACCCAGGTTTCCGTCATCACTATTGAATAATTCAACCCATTTTCCGCCCGCGGGAACACCTATGTGATAATCATGTCTTACCACGGGAGTGAAATTGCATACTACCGCAATCAGCTCATCGCCGGTATCCCCCTTTCGTATAAAGCTGATCACGCTGTTTACCGTATCGTTGATATCAATCCATTCAAAGCCTGCCGGGTCAAACTGAAGTTCATAAAATGCTTTTTCCCTTCTGTAAACATCATTGAGTTTTTGTATCGTTTTCATAATTCCCTTATGATGGCCGTATTGCAGCAAATGCCAGTCCAGGCTCCTCTCATGGGCCCACTCGGAAGTCTGGGCGAATTCACTGCCCATAAAAAGCAGTTTTCCGCCGGGATGGGCAAACATATAGCTATAGAGAAGCCTCAGGTTGGCAAACCGCTGCCATTCATCACCGGGCATTTTCCCTATCATAGATTTCTTTCCATACACCACCTCATCATGCGAAAGAGGGAGAATGTAATTTTCACTAAAGGCGTATACAATACTGAAGGTGATCTCATTCTGGTGGTAGTGCCGGTGCACGGGATCCTTTGAAAAATAACTGAGTGTGTCATGCATCCATCCCATCATCCACTTCATGTCAAAACCCAGTCCCCCCACATATGAAGGACGCGAAACCATGGGCCATGCGGTTGATTCTTCTGCCATGTTATATATATCGGGAAATTCTTCATGGGTGGCTTCATTGACCTGTTTTAAAAAGCTTATCGCTTCAAGGTTTTCCCTGCCCCCGTATTTGTTTTTCACCCATTCCCCCTCTTTGCGGGAATAGTCACGGTAAAGCATGGAAGCCACAGCATCTACCCTCAATCCGTCAATATGGTAAACCTCGAGCCAGAACAGTGCATTGCTGATAAGGAAACTCTTCACTTCATTTCTCCCGTAGTTGAAGATGTAGCTGCTCCAGTCGGGATGATAGCCTTCGCGCAAATCCTGGTGCTCATAAAGGTGCGAACCGTCAAAATATGAAAGGCCGTGCTGGTCAGAGGGAAAGTGCGAGGGAACCCAGTCAAGAATAATCCCGATGCCTTCCCGGTGAAGTTCGTTTATCAGGAACATAAAATCCTGTGGGGAGCCGTACCTGCTTGTCGGGGCAAAATAACCGGTAACCTGGTACCCCCATGAACCGTAAAAAGGATGCTCGGTCACTGGCATAAATTCAACATGGGTGAACCCCAGCTCCTTAATGTATGGGGGTAACCGGGCGGCAAGTTCACGATAGGTGAGATAGCGGTTACCTTCTTCCGGACACCTTTGCCAGGATCCGAGGTGCATTTCATATACCGAAAAAGGTCTGGGCTTACCGGCGGTTTCTTTTCTTGTTTTCAGCCATTTTCTGTCATCCCAGGCATATTTCCTGTCCCATATCACCGAGGCTGTGCGTGGAGGCTCTTCCCACATGAATGCATAGGGATCTCCCTTTTCAACACGGTAATTATTCAGGTTGGATTCTATATGGTATTTATAAGCCTCGCCATGGCCAATATCCGGAATAAATCCCTCCCATATTCCCGACCCGTCCCACCGCGCAAAAAGCTTGTGCAAGCGGGAATTCCAGCCGTTGAAATTTCCTATAACACTTACTTCCCTGGCATTGGGTGCCCAGACACCAAAAAAGGTGCCTTTTCGCCCCTCCACTTCAACGGGATGGGAACCAAGCTTTTCATACAATTTAAAATGCCTTCCTTCCCTGAAAAGATGAATGTCGAAATCATTCATCAGGGAGTATGTAAATACCGGGCCTTCTTTTTCTGATTTCCCTGGATTCTTTTTCATAGGTTCCCTGGTTTACTGTTCACTCTTTGATTTCATAATATAATTTATACCCTTTATGGGTATAAGCACCCAGTCCGGTCTGTTATTCAGCTCATAGCCTAATTCATAAACAGCCTTTTCAAGAATATAGGTGTCAAGCATTGTTTTCAGATCTTCTTTATTATCGGGTATCAGCCTTGTTTCTCCAAGTGCCCCGGTGTAGGTTTTCAGATATGTGCCACTTATATAATGATACCATAGCTCTGCCCACTTTTCAAGTATGTCAAAGTCTTCCTGCCTTATGGCTGAATAATTGAACAATGCGCTGTATGCAGCATAATGGAATGATCTTAACATTCCGGCAACATCCCTCAGAGGGGATCTCTTCAGGCGCCTTTCACTGAATGACCGTGCAGGTTCGCCTTCAAAATCAATGATAAAAAAATCCTTGCCTGTAAAAAGTACCTGTCCAAGATGGAAATCACCATGGTTCCTTATTTTCAGGGAATTGAATTTTCTCGAATGAATCTTTTTCATCCGTATCAGGATATCATTTTTAATTACCAGGATACCGCGGGCTTCCTCTTTTACATTATCCGGTATGCAAGCCATATTCTGTTCGAGCGACTGGAACGAGGACCTTGTCAGCGACTGGAGTGATGAAAATAAAGACCGCTGGTAGTGCAGTGAAAACGCTTCGGGTTCGAAATCCGGCTCACTGGAAGATGCCAGGCTTATATGCATTTCTGCAGTGCGTTTTGCCAGAAGACTCATCCTTTCAAAAACAGCAATTCCCATTATATCTTTTATTTCTTCATCCAGTACACTGAAGGAATCCGGTTCCTCCAGTGTGCCAGTAAGCTGCGGGATATTCCTGAAATCAGGGAATGCAAGTATCCTTTCAAAATAACGGTTTAGCTCATCAGCTGCATAATCCCAGGCGTCACCCTGATTTTCAACCATCTCCTGCATCATCCCCATGACCATTGGAGGCTGTTTCACCTGCAGGTGTTCAATGCCGCCCATGTACCTTGGAATATTGCCGAAAGAGGTTTTTTCAGTGAGAAATCGCAATATCTCCACGTCGGGATTAATAACGCGGTCAAGCTTCCGGTACAACTTAAAGAAATATTTCCGGTTGAAAATGATGGATGTGTTACTCTGTTCGGCGCTCAATATTCTGGAGTGAAATTCCCTGGCCTCCTGCTCGGTTTTCTGTGCCTTTTTAAACTCGGAATTTACGTAAAACACCAGTTCTCCGCTTTTTTCCCTTATTTTCCTTCTTTTTGTCATGTATTCATACACCGCCTCGCGGAATAACCTGCTGTAAACCGCATCATATAAAATTCCCTGGGTGTCGCCTATAGTTACAGGCGCAATGATTGACTGGACCGATCCTTCGCGCAGCAGGGCTTCATATTCCCTGCTTGCAAAACTGACCGGCAGTTGATAAAACTCAGGCAATCCTTCAATATATTTTACCTCAATGATCAGCCATGAAAACCGTTCGTGGTGGAATGTGAAATGGACAGCCTCGGAAATGCCAATTTCGCGGATCAGCCTGGCCTTTCCTCCAAACCACCTGCAGGTTTTGATATAGTTCCGGATCAATTTGCCTGTGAGCACCTTGGCATTGGAAGCCTTGAAAAGATCCTCGTATTTTGCCACCTTCATTTTAGGTACGTGGGTATCATCGATCCTGGCCTTTGCCGGAACCGGCTGCTCCAGAAGGAACCAGTAATATCCGTGCGGACCGAGGGTAATCTGATATGAGGTTTCTTTTATTTTTGGGAATTTATTGTTGGAAAAAACCTCTATCGGGATATATTCCCTGTAACTGTGGAGATCAAGTTCGACGGGCTGGCTGTACCGGGACAGGTTTGCTATTACAAGGATGGTCTCCTCCCTGTAGCATCTTAAAAAAGCAAGGACCTTTGAGTTGGAGGGAGACAGGAAATTTATGGTGCCGCGGCTGAAAGCCTTAAACTGCTTTCTCATTCCAATAACCCGTTTGGTCCACCAGAACAGGGATGATGAATTGCTTTGTTGAGTTTCCACATTTACCGCTTCATACTGATATTCCGGATCAAGGATCACAGGGAGATAAAGCTGCTGGGGATTTGCATCAGAAAAGCCGGCATTACGGTCGGCCGTCCACTGCATAGGTGTCCTCACCCCGTCGCGGTCGCCAAGATAAAAGTTGTCGCCCATGCCGATTTCATCGCCGTAGTAAAGGACAGGGGTGCCGGATAAGGAAAACAAAAGGTAATTCATCAGTTCTATCTTCCGCCGGTTATTGTCTAGAAGAGGAGCAAGGCGGTGCCTGATACCCAGGTTTATTTTCGCCTTTGGATCCTTTGTATAGACCTTGTACATGTAATCCCTTTCTTCGTCGGTCACCATCTCAAGGGTCAGTTCGTCATGATTCCTGAGGAACATGGCCCATTGGCATGTTTCCGGGATTTCAGGGGTCTGGTCGAAAATATCCGTCAGAGGATAGCGGTCTTCCATTTTCAGTGCCATAAACATACGGGGCATGATGGGGAAATGATAATTCATATGGCATTCATCACCATCTCCGAAATAGGCAGCTGAGTCTTCGGGCCACATATTTGCTTCGGCCAGGAGCAGCTTGCCGGTATATTTGGAGTCTACATGTGCCCTGAGTTTCTTCAGGAACACATGGGTCTCATCGAGGTTTTCACAATTTGTGTTTTCCCTTTCAAAGAGATAGGGAACGGCATCCAGGCGAAACCCGTCCACGCCCATATCCAGCCAGTAATCCAGCACCTTGAATATTTCCTTCTGCACCTTTGGGTTATCAAAATTCAGATCGGGCTGGTGCGAATAGAAACGGTGCCAGTAATATTGATTTGCCACATTATCCCAGGTCCAGTTTGATTTTTCAAAATCCTTGAATATAATCCTAGCATCCTTGTATTTATCGGGATCGTCGCTCCAGACATAATAATTACGGTATGCCGAACCCCGTTTTGATTTCCGTGCCCGCTGAAACCATGGATGCTCATCGGAAGTGTGGTTTATTACCAGCTCTGTTATGACCTTTAGATTCCGTTTGTGAGCCTCTCTGAGGAACCGTCGGAATGAACGAATATCACCATATGACGGGTTTATGCGATAGTAATCGGAAATATCATATCCGTCATCACGCAGTGGCGAAGGGTAAAACGGAAGAAGCCATATAGCCGTTACCCCCAGGTTTTCCAGGTAATCCAGTTTGGAAAGCAATCCGTTGAAATCTCCGATACCGTCTGCATTGCTGTCGTAAAAAGCTTTGATATGAAGTTCGTAAATAATTGCATCCTTGTACCAGAGCAACTCTTCATCCAGCTCACTCACTTTGTTTTTTAATTCCTTTTTTGCCATAAGATAAGAATATCGGTTTTTAACCGGGTGTATAGCCTGCTGCCGCAGTTATTAATGCCTGGTGTTTCAACTGCCGGGTTTATTGATCAATTTTAAAAATATGTGCAGGAAATATAAGCGGGTTCAGTTCCACATAATTCCATTCGCCGTTCCAGTGATATCTCTGACCCGTGAGCAGATCATGCATGTTGTATCCCCTGTCGGCCGAAATGCCCAGTTCGTGTAAGGGTACTTTTATCCAGCTCCCCTGTGTGAAATCGGGATCCATATTAACCACAACAAAAATCCTGTTGCTTTTTTCATCATCGGTTTTCCCGTAACAAAGCAGGTAATTGTTTTGGGAATCGGCAAAATGAATATTCCAGGTAGTTTGTAATGCCGTGTTTTCCCGACGGATGCGGTTTATCAAGGCAATAAGTTTTCTCATCCTGGTCATACTTTGCCAGTCATAATTCTTTATTTCATATTTTTCGTTATCAATGTATTCTTCCCTCTTCGGATGGGGCACATTCAGGCCTGATTCAAATACAGGACCGTAAATGCCGTAATTTGATGACAGGGTTGCTGCCATAACAAGACGTGCAACGAAGGCAGCCTCATTTTTGTATTGAAGGGATTCGGGTAAAATATCCGGGGTATTCGGCCAGAAATTGGGTCTGAAAAATTCTCTTCTTTTGGTCTTTGTAAGCTCATGCAGGTACTGCACAAACTCTTCCCGGGTGTTTCTCCAGGTAAAATAAGTGTATGACTGGGTAAATCCGATTTTCCCCAGCTTATCCATCACTTTGTTCCTGGTGAATGCCTCTGCGAGAAAAATTATATCGGGATGCTCAAGTTTTATCTCACCGATCATCCATTCCCAGAATCTGAAAGACTTGGTGTGGGGATTATCGACCCTGAAAATGCGCACCCCCTGCTGTATCCAGTAATCAACTATGCTCTTCAGCTCTTTCCACATATTCTGCCAGTCGTCATTTTCAAAATTCATTGCCAGCACATCCTGGTATTTTTTCGGGGGATTCTCTGCGTATTGTACAGTGCCATCAGGCCTCCAGGTGAACCAGCGGGGATGTTCGGTCACGTAGGGATGGTCCTGTGAGCACTGGTAGGCAAGATCCAGTGCTATTTCAATATTGTTTTCGGCTGCTATCCGCACCACATTGTGGAAGTCTTCCAATGTGCCGAGCTCCGGGTGGATGGCTTTATGCCCCCCTTCCCTGCCTCCTATGGCCCACGGAGACCCCGGCTCGCCGGGTTCTGCCTCCGGAGAATTGTCTTTTCCTTTCCTGAAGGATTCTCCTATAGGATGAATGGGGGGAAAGTATAAAATATCAAACCCCATTTTTGCAACCAGCGGTATCACACTTTCAACATCCTTGAAAGTCCCGTGTTTTCCTGGCACCGGTGATGTGGAACGGGGAAACACTTCATACCAGCTGCTGAACAATGCCCTTTTCCTTTCCGCCAGCACCGGAAGGATCTTTTCGTAGGTGGCAGCATCCTTGCGGTCGGTACATTGATACATCACCTCACTTACCTCCTCGCCAAGGACCAGCGCCATTGCAGCAGCAGGGACGTATTCCGTTTCGGTAATAAAATCAATCCATTCGTCGATCTTCTTCTGGACATTCGGTACAGCAAGCTGACTGGCTTTCTGCATCAACAGGGCACCAATTTTCATTTCAATGCGAATATCCTGGTTTGCTTCATATTTGAGTTTTATGCCCTTTTGCCATGAAGCAAAATGGTCTACCCATGCCTGGAAGGTATATTCGTAATACCCCATTTCATTCACCACAAATTCAGCCTCCCACCTGTCATTTGATATATGCTGCATAGGCGTTTCATCCCAGGGACTGGATCCTTTTTTGCGGTGCAGCAGCACGGCCCTCATTTCATTATGGCCATCGGCAAAAATATCGGCACTGACCCGTACCTTTTCTCCAATTACTCTTTTTATGGGATATTTTCCACAGTCTATTTCAGGATTAACATTTTCTATTATTGCTCTTTTTCTGCCTTCAATGTGGTTCATGAGAATAAATTATGGTTATTAAGCTTATATTCAATTATTCCGAAGATAAGAAAACTTACCCGCAAAAAAAAGCTGTGCTGATGGTTTTGGGATGCCTCCTTCAAATTATAAGGACAGTACTATTTCAATGGTAATGAATTTTTAACGGATTAAAGGGCTAAAATGTTCAATGGGTTTTTATTATATTTGTATAGGGACCGGCGGAGTTAAATTACCGCTGGCATTATTGAAAATTAATACATGCAACAGGAAACCTGTTAAATTCAATCAAATGGAGAACCTTGATTACGGAGTAATCGGGAATTGCATTAGCGCCGCCCTGGTATCCAAAAAGGGCTGGATAGACTGGTGCTGCCTCCCGGAATTTAATTCCGCATCCGTGTTTGCAAGAATACTTGATGTTAACATAGGGGGAACTTTCGGATTCGAATGTGCAGATGATTACCAGATCAGTCAAAGGTATTACCCGGGCACCAACATACTGCTGACCACTTATGAACAGGGGGATAATATTTTTGAGGTAATCGATTTTATGCCCCGGTACTATTACGAGGATGGAGGATATTATGCTCCTCCCGACATTATCAGGTACCTTGTTCATAAATCGGGGAAACCTGAATTTAAGGTTGTATATGACCCGAAACTGAATTATGCCAGGGATGAAACCAAAACAATCATAGAAGAGGATTATATAAAAAGTTTCAGCCTAAAGGGTAGATATGAGTCCATATACCTTTATTCGGACCTTGATAAAAAAAGCATAGTTGAACGCAATAAAATAGTGCTCGAAAAAAATGCCTTTTTCCTGTTATCCTACAACCAGAAAATCCGCCACCAGGATATTAACCGGATCTACCTTAAGTATGAAAGAACAAAGGTATACTGGCTGAACTGGACTGAAAAAACCATCCACCTGAAAAAGTATGATGAAGTTGTTAACAGAAGCGCCCTGTTGCTTAAACTGCTGACTTTCCAGAAAACCGGTGCGGTGCTCGCCGCTGTTACCACATCACTTCCCGAAACAATCGGTGAAGTAAGAAACTGGGATTACCGGTTCTGCTGGATAAGGGATGCCGCCATGACAATCAATATATTCAACCGTATTGCCCATGTCATTGAAGCCAAGAGTTTCCTGCGCTTTATTATTGAGGTTACTCCCGCAAAGGATGAGCGGATACAGATAATGTACGGGATCAGGGGGGAGAAAGAGCTTACCGAGCAGATCCTTGATCACCTTGCAGGTTATGAGGGTTCATCGCCTGTAAGAATTGGTAACGCTGCATATACACAGAAACAGCATGATATTTACGGCGTGCTGATGGATGTAATATACCAGGATGTGAAGTATTACCAGGTTTCCACTGAGAATGCCGAGGAATTATGGACCGTCGTGCGAAGCATTGTCAGATCGGTCGAAAAGAACTGGAAAAATCCCGATAAGGGAATATGGGAGATACGCTCGGAAGGGCGTCATTTTACTTTTTCCAAGTTGCTTTGCTGGGTAGCGGTTGACCGGGCAATAAAAATGGCCCGGATACTCAGGATGGAAAATTATGTAAAAGACTGGCACAGGTTAAAAATTGAAATATGTGAAGATATCCATGAAAATGCATGGAACCCCGGGCTCAATTCTTTTACCCAGTATTATGGAAGCGATGAAATGGATGCTTCCAACCTGCTCATGGAAACCTACGGCTTTCTCGAGGCAAATGACCCGCGGTTTATCGGCACGGTGGAAGCAACCCAGCGGGAATTAATGGAAGACGGCTTAATGTACAGGTACAGGAACCAGGATGATTTCGGTGTGCCGTCTTCATCATTCACTATATGCAACTTCTGGCTGATCACCAGTTTATGCCGTATAGGCCGGAAGGAAGAGGCGGAAAAAATGTTCACGCGAATACTTTCCTACGGTAATCATCTCGGATTGTTCAGTGAAGACATAACTTTTTACACCCACAGGCTTCTTGGCAATTTCCCCCAGGCCTATTCACACCTTGCCCTTATCGAGTCGGCACTTTCACTGGCAACAGGCACCACAAGTGAGACCAAGGTGGTTAAGGCACTGGAAAAATCTTAGCTCCATAGATTGCAAAAATTACAATTTTATTATAATACCATTGCGAATTTACCCATATTTGCACCCCGGATAACTTATGTATGGATCCATTTTACCGCATAAATTCACATATCAGGCATCTCTTTATTAATATAAAAAAAAGAGATACCTATCCCTGTTTCTGCTCCCCGCTGGTCCGGCAGCGGTGATTCCTGTATTAGCACCCCATTGATCAACGGCTGGTTATTCATGTTTAATGTTGGCAGCCAGGTCAATAATTAAGAACCAAAAAATTTCAAAACACATAACAGTTATGGAACTTCCATTTGCCGAATCATATAAAATAAAGATGGTGGAACCCATCAGAAAAAGCACTCCCGCCCAAAGGGAGGCATGGATAAGGGAGGCAAAATTCAATGTTTTCAATTTACGCAGCGAACATGTCTTCATCGATCTGCTGACCGATTCAGGGAACGGCGCCATGAGCGACATGCAATGGTCGGCCCTTATGCAGGGAGATGAAAGCTATGCCGGCGCTTCAAGCTATTACCGGCTAAAGTCTGTTATTGAAGATATTACAGGCTTTCCTTATTTTCTGCCCACGCACCAGGGAAGGGCGGCTGAAAATGTCCTTTTTTCGGCCATGGTCAGGGAAGGAGATATTGTTCCCGGCAATTCTCATTTTGATACCACAAAGGGGCATATAGAATTCAGGAAGGCTCAGGCGGTTGACTGTACCATCAGTCAGGCATTTGACACAACCATTGAACATCCGTTCAAGGGCAATATCGATCTCATGAAGCTCGAGCAAGTGCTGAAATCCTATCCGCGCGACAGGATCCCTTTTATCATAGTGACAATCACCTGTAATTCCTCGGGTGGCCAGCCAGTGTCAATGGAGAATCTCAAAGGGGTACGTCGACTGGCAGAGAGGTACGGGATACCCGTTATACTGGATTCGGCGCGTTTTGCCGAAAATGCATGGTTCATAAAGCTTCGCGAAAAGGATTATCACGACTCGGATATAAGGAACATTGCAGGGGAGATGTTTGCCTGTGCTGATGCAATGACCATGAGCTGCAAAAAGGATGGCATTGTTAACATGGGCGGTTTTATTGGCTTCAGGGATGAGGAACTGTATAAAAAGGCCTCTGTTTACAACATAATGTTTGAAGGCTATAATACCTATGGCGGCATGTCGGGAAGGGATATGAATGCACTGGCGCAGGGGCTCATTGAGGGTACGGAATTTGATTACCTGCAGACCAGGATAAACCAGGTAGCTTACCTGGGCAACAAACTCCGGGATTTTGGCGTCCCTGTGCTCGTTCCTTATGGAGGGCATGCCATATTTGTTGATGCCAAAAGGTTTTTCCCCCATATACCCGTCAGTGAGTTTGTTGCGCAGACCCTGGTGGTTGAATTATACAGGGAGGCAGGAGTGAGGGCCACTGAAATCGGAACCCTTCTGGCCGACCGTGATCCTGTTTCCAGGGAGAACCGCTACCCTGAGCTTGAGTTGCTGCGCCTTGCCATACCCAGGCGTGTTTATACCAATAACCACATGGATGTGGTGGCAGTTGCGCTTAAAAATATATATGACAGGAGGAAGGATATAAAGCGGGGACTGAAAATTATCAGTGAAGCCCCCATAATGCGCCATTTCACCGTTGAACTCGGCATGGCATAGATTTTAATGCATTCCGTTCAGCGAGTTCAGCAGTTCCCAGTGTTCGTTTGAAAAATGCTCAAGGCTGTCAAGCCTGACATCGGCAAGGGTAAACCTGGGATTGCTGCGGTTGGCTTTCTCGGGTATAACAAGCGTTCTCATCTTTGCAGATTTGGCTGCTATCAGTCCTGCCAGGGAATCCTCTATTGCAAGGCAGTTGACCGGCGGGATATTAATTGTTTTAGCCGTAGTGATATAAACTGCCGGATGCGGTTTGCCAAACTCCTCATTTTCAGCGCTGACAATCACTTTAAACTCATCTTTCAGTCCGAGCCTGCCAAGAACCCGTTCAATAACCTGACGGTTTGATGAGGATGCAAGGGCTTTGGGCAGCCCGGTGCGGTTGAAAAAATCGATGATCTTGTTTACTCCCGGAGCCGGGAATCCCTTTCTGTCGATAATTTTACATACGGTATCTTCAATCTCTCCGCCTACCTCTTCCTGTGATTTATTGTCCCAGGGTTTATACCGGTACCAGTGTGCAACAGTCTCATCTGTCCTTAACCCGGTAGTCTGCAGGCACATCTTTTCAGTCAGCTCAATTCCGACCTTGCTGAACACAATTTGTTCGGCCTCACGCCAGAGAGGCTCCGAGTCAATCAGCACCCCGTCCATATCAAATATTACTGCCTCTATCATAATTTTTTTAATTAAACGCAAATATACTATTAAATTTTTTCAGCTTAAATTGCACAGAGGCAAATGAAAAATTGCTCTTGTTTTTTTCTGCAGCAAAAACAGGAAGCAAAAAATGGCGCCGCTACAGTAATTTCCTGAAAATCCAATCTATTGTCTAAAATCCGGGGACTCGCTACGCTCAGGCAGCCCGGATTTTTAAACGAACTGAATTTGATTTTCCTCACCAGGAATTCCCTTAGACGGTATGAAGAGAACGGGAAAGCATATTTTTCATTATCTTCAAAAATCAAACACGAATATTGTTTGTGCTAAGTAGCATATTATCAATAAATTAATATGAACATATAAATATCCTTTTGTTAAGGATGAAATGTTTTGCGGCCTGATCATGCAAAATAAACAGCAATTTTTTTCAAACAAGCTTGGGTTTATTATGGCAGCTATTGCCATGGCAGTCGGGACAGGAAATATCTGGCGTTTCCCCCGTATGGCTGCTGCCAATGGCGGAGGTGCTTTTGTTATCATCCTGATAATTGCCGTGTTTGTCTGTTCTGTGCCTTTGCTGATGTCAGAAATGGCCATCGGCCGCCATACCCGGAAAGGAACCATCGGCGCGGCAGGTGATTTTATGGGGGCAGGATTCGCATGGATCGGTGCATGGATGGGTTTTGTATGCATTGCCATAATGTTCTATTATTCTGTTGTGGCGGGATGGACCATAAAATACGTTGTATTATCGTTGCAGGGGGAATTTGTAGTGGGCACTGATACAAAATTCCTGTGGGATACATTTTCCACCAGTCCCCGGCAAACCATTTTTTATCACTTTATAGCCATGGCCTCCGCCTTTTTTATCCTTTTTCAGGGTGTGGTAAAAGGAATTGAAAGGTACTCCAGGATACTGCTTCCTGTTCTGGCCCTGCTACTTGTTGCAGGGGCTCTCAGGGCCCTGACACTTCCAGGTGCCTCACTTGGCGTGGAGTACCTTTTCCGCATCGATACGGATTATCTCCTGAACCCCCGCACCTGGCTGGAAGGATTTACACAGGCTGCCTGGTCGACCGGTGCAGGATGGGCTCTTCTGATGACCTACGCGATTTATACAAGGCCCCAGGACGGAATCGGGAGAAGTATGTTTGTTGTCGCCTATGCCGACATCGCGGTAGCCATTATTGCCGGACTTGCCATACTCCCTACTGTTTTTGCGCTTGCATCCTCGATAGAGTATGCACATAATGCACTGGCAGCCGGAAATGCGGGGATGACGTTTATCTATATGTCTGAACTTTTCACACTTATGCCGGGTGGCTATTTTATGGCAATCGTATTTTTTTCAGGTCTTGCCTTCTCTGCCCTCTCCTCGCTTATATCGATGGTGGAGGTAGGAGTGGCCAACCTGGTGACTGCCGGCTGGAGCCGCAAAAAGGCGGTACTGTTCACCTGCGGGGCCGGTTTTATTTGCGGTATACCTTCGGCCTGGAGCCTTGAGTTTTTAAATAACCAGGATTTTGTCTGGGGTGTGGCGCTGCTGATCAGCGGAATGTTCACGGCAATTGCCATAATGAAATTCGGGGTGGAGAGGGTAAGGACAGAGCATATTAATCAACCCGGAACAAGGATCAGGACAGGGCGCTGGTATAATGTCCTGATTTGTATCAACCCGGTAATAATAAGCATAATATTCGCCTGGCTGGTATACCAGTCCGTTATTCACGATCCGGCCAACTGGTGGAATCCGTTCAGGGAATCGACTGCCGGCACCATGTTCTTTCAATGGATGACCGTGCTGATAATACTGATGCTGGTTAACAGGAAGCTTGTCAGATATTTTAACCCCGGCCCTCTAAAAGGCAGCCAATAAATTGCAATCGAGTAAATGCGAACAATAGATCTTCTGATTTTTATCGCCTACCTGACGGGGATTGTTTTATTTGGTGTCTCCTTTTATAAAAAAGGCAGGACATCGGCCGATTATTCGACTGGCTCAGGAACAATACCGGCCTGGGTGATCGGCTTGTCAATTTTTGCAACCTTTGTCAGCAGCATCAGTTATCTTGCACTTCCCGGCATAGCCTTTTTATCCAACTGGAATGCCTATGTCTTCAGTCTCTCGATTCCCTTTGCCATTTTGATGGCGGTGAAATTTTTTATCCCTTTGTACCGCAGTGTAGGCAGTCCCTCTGCATACACATATCTTGAAAAGCGTTTTGGCACCTGGGCAAGGATCTATGTTGCCACTTTCTGGATACTGACACAGGTAATGCGTGTGGCAACAATTCTTTATCTGCTTGCCTTGCCGATGTATATCATCCTTGGATGGGATATGCGCATCATTATCCTGACAACAGGGGTCAGTGTGCTGATCTATTCTGTTATGGGAGGGATCAGGGCTGTTGTGTGGACCGATGCCATTCAGGCAATTGTACTTATTTCTGGAGCTATAGTAACGCTTGGAATAATATTTTTTTCACTCCCGGGAGGGATATCGCAGTTTTTTGAGATTGCCTCCAGGCATAATAAATTCAGCCTGGGCAGTCCTGCCATAAACTTCACCGAATCTACCTTCTGGGTTGTGTTTATCTACGGATTGTTTATCAACATTCAAAATTATGGCATAGATCAGAATTATATACAAAGATATATGAGTGCAAGAAATGACAGGGAAGCCATATCGTCTGCCCTTGGCGGGGGATTGTTATATGTGCCTGTATCTTTGCTTTTTTTCCTGATAGGTACCGGTTTGTTTGTTTACTATCAGGTCTATCCAGGTGCATTGCCTGCCGCGTTTCTGGAAAAAGGTATGTCGGACAGTGTTTTTCCTTATTTCATTGTGAATGTTTTACCTGCCGGAATTACCGGGTTGCTTGTTGCTTCGGTATTTGCAGCCGGAATGAGCACTATTTCGACCAGCCTGAACAGCAGCGCAACGGTAATCCTGAATGATTATTACAAACGGTTCAAAAAAGAGTTCAATGAGCAGGAATCGGTCAGGGTATTGTATATATCATCAGCCCTTGTCAGCATCCTGGGAATAATTATTTCATTTTATATAATCAGGGTGGAAAGCGCCCTTGATATATGGTGGAACCTTGCAGGGATTTTCAGCGGAGGTATGCTTGGAATATTTCTGCTGGGCTATTTTGCCCGAAAGGTTGAAAATGTTGCCGCAATAACCGGGGTTGTACTGGGACTCCTGGTTATAATCTGGATGAGTCTCTCCCGGGTCTATTTTACGGGTGATCTGGAAAAATTCCAGAATCCGCTTCATAGCTATATGACAATAGTGGTGGGCACTATGGTGATTTTTTTCACCGGCCTTCTTTTAACAGTTATTATAAATAAAATACCAAAAAAAAATGAAACAAAAAACTGAATCATGTGTAAGCACCTTGCCGGCATATGTTATTCTCTTAGCGGTCGTGACTGTTCTTTTATCATGTAACAGAGTGAAAGAAGACCATGAAATTAGAAATCTGGTGGTTTATCATGAACCCGGCCGTTTCGGTGGCTGGCCTGCCAATCACGGGATATGGTCATGGGGAGATGAAATTCTTGTTGGCTTTTGTGCTGCCTGGTATATGGACCGTGGCGGCGGACATGCTGTTGACCCTGATAAGCCGGAACACCATGTTCTTGCAAGGAGTCTTGATGGCGGGGAGACCTGGGAGATGGAATATCCCGAAAAACAGGGGGCTTTGCTTCCGCGGGGAGCTATGCTGTTTGGCAGCACCCTCCCGGATGTGGAATATCCGCCCATTACGGAGCTTACCGAACCAATAGATTTTTCCCATCCCGATTTTGCAATGACGTTCAGGATGGAGGACCACAGGGGAACCGGGCAGTCGCGCTTTTATTATTCGTATGACCGGGGAAAAAACTGGAATGGCCCATTTGCTTTGCCACTTTTTGATACTCCGGGGATAGCTGCAAGAACTGATTACCTGATTGAGAATAAAGATGAGATGCTGGTGTTTTTAACGGCCGGAAAATCAGACGGTAGTGAAGGCCGGACCCTGTGTGTAAAAACCTCTGATGGCGGTTTAAGCTGGGAATTCCTGTCGTGGATAGGTCCGGAGCCTGATGTTTTTCGCATAATGCCCTCAACGGTCAGATTATCAGGGAATGAGATCCTCACCACCGTTCGCAAAAGAGAACGTGACCGCAGACTGATAAAGGCATGGCTGTCAAAAGATAATGGCGCCAGCTGGGAGTTTCTTTCCGAGGTGGCACCTGATACAGGTGCTGGCAATCCCCCGGGCCTTATTAAACTTCGCGACGGCCGCCTGGCTGTGACTTATGCCCACAGGGCTGAGCCTTATGGAATGAGGGGCCGGCTGAGTGAAGATAATGGCAGGACCTGGAGTGACCCGGTTATTTTCAGGGAGGATGGCGGGAACTGGGATATAGGTTACCCCCGGTCTGTACAGCGTACTGACGGAAAGATAGTCACCATCTACTACTACTGGGATCCGGAAACCGGGCCGGAAAGGTATATTGCAGCAACCATCTGGGATCCTGATGCAACAAATCCTGCAGGCGATTAAACCGATTTTGGTTAACTTTAAAATTTCAGGTTATGATCAAAAACATTTTTCAAAACCAGCTATATCGCGTAGCTTATTTATTGTCGGCATCCTTTTTAGTGATGCCGGCATGCAGAAGTGGTGCCGGGCATATTGACGGCGGAGTTGATACTCAGCATGAAATTGTTTATTATGAAGAGGGCCGTTTTGCTGCATGGCCGGCAAACGGGGGAATGTGGGTGTGGGATAAGGAGATACTGGTCTGCTTTAATGTGGCTGATCACGTTGATAAATCCGGCCATACCTATGATGTATCCACAGCTCGCAATATGTTCGCCCGAAGCCTGGATGGAGGCGAAACATGGGCCATTGAGGATGCCTATGAGAGTGGTATTACCGGATATGCAATGGATCACCGCATTGGTGAAAAGGCCGTTGCACCCCGGCAACTGGAAAAGCCAATGGATTTTCATAATCCGGATTTTGCATTTATGTTTCAGCGCGAAACCAATAACCGGGGTCCGGCCCATTTTTATTACTCTTACGACCGGGGCAAATCATGGTTTGGACCTTACAGTTTTCCCGAATTGGATCCTGCAGGAATTACAAATCGGACTGACTACATTATAGATGGCCGGCATGAGATGCTGGCTATGCTTTCTATCGGGCATGGACGCACCGGGGTTGCACAAACAAAGGATGGCGGGATCAGCTGGGAGCTTTTATCTTATATCGGGCCTGATTTTACAAGATCTGAGGAGCTTCAGGGCAGGAATGACTATTCCTTGATGCCATCAACTGTAAGGTTATCATCATCTGAGATATTAACTGCAATCCGGCATCGTGAAGGGGATGAGGGAAAGGTTTGGTTAACAAGCTATCTTTCTGAGGACAACGGTCAAACCTGGAATCAAATCGATGATCCTGTAAAGGATAATATTAATTCACCGCCAGCGCTAATGCAACTGAGTGACGGGAGACTGGTACTGGTTTATATATTCAGGAGGGGCGGATGGGATGCAGATCCCGGCACCTTTGAGGGATCAAGCTTATGTGCCAGGATAAGTTCAGACAATGGCCGCACCTGGGGTGATGAAATAGTTTTGCGTGGCGATGAAGGAGCAAACAATGATTCGGGATATCCCCGTATAGTGGCCAGACCTGACGGGAAACTTGTAATTACCTATTACTGGAACCATTCTCTTGACAGAACCAGACCACCCTACAGATATATAGTTGCTACTATCTGGGATCCCTGTGGTTATTGATAAAAATTATACTGGTTAAGTAATTACCCTCAGTAATATGGTTTGAATTAATTTGCTGATAAGTTTGCCTGAAAACTGTTATATAGATGCAACAAAATTTAATGCGTCATGGAGAACAGGATTGATCTTCACAGGAGGTTCTGGAGGGGTGAGGGGCCCGGTCTTATTTTAATTCCCCCGTTCAGGGAAGAGTTGTATGATCTTAATGATTATCCTGCCAGGTTTCATGACCCCCGGTTAATGTGGGAATCGGAGATCAGGCGGGCCAGAGCTTTGATCCGCTGGCCTACCGATGGTATTCCGACCGTAAGGCCAAACCTGGGAGTTATTACTATTCCTGCCATGGCCGGCCAGGCATATAAAACTCCCCCTGATTCAATGCCCTGGCCGGGAGAGCCGCTTACCAGGGATGAAATCAGGGCTATTGTCAAATCTGAAATAAAATGTTCTGAGGTTTTCAGATTGGCGGCTGGTTTTTATAATATTCACCTGGAAAGTGGCGAATCCGGTGTTTATCCTTATCTGCCGGATACCCAGGGGGTATTTGATATAGCACATTTATTATCCGGAAATGATATATTCCTTTCTGCCTTCGAGGATGCAGAAGAGAGCTGGTTTATGGAATTGATGGAGATCAGCCTTTATCTGTATCTTAAAGCAACCAGGGAGTTTAAAGCTCTATTGGATGAAAGCCATAATTCAATGGTACATGGTCATGGCACTGAACAGGGTGTTTATTTTCCGCATTGCGGGGTAAGGATCGCCGAAGATACTGCCATATTGTTATCTCCGGAAATGATAGAGGAATTGATAATTCCTTTTATTAAAAGAAGTGTGGAACCCTTTGGAGGTGGTTTTTTGCACTTTTGCGGCTACCACCCAACCATATTTTCCCAGTTTTCAGCGTTAAGCGAGATAAAGGCCATAGATCTTGGAAACCCTGAAAAATATGATATCAGATGGTTACTCGGCAGGTGTGCCGAAACAGATACAGTGCTTTACAGCCGTGTGGCTGAAGAACCCGGGGAATCATGGAAGGAATATGTTGAAAGGATTGGCAGGATGACGGCTGAAACAGGGGCCCGGGTTATTCTGCGCCCGAAGGTTTTTCCTGATAATGCCAGGGAATGTAAAGAAATGCAGGAAATATGGCATCAAATGACATCCTGATTTGTATTTTTGACTTGAATTTATAAAAACAAACTCATTGAAAAAATTTAAATACTTTACTATTTTATCTGCAATTGCAACATTTACCAATTGCACTGACGGTGAAAGAAATCTTCCAAATATCGTAATAATTTATGCCGATGATATGGGCTATGGTGATCTTAATATTCAGAACCCTGACTCGAAAATTCCTACTCCATATCTCGACCAGCTTGCCTCGGAAGGCATTCGCTTTACCGATGCGCACAGCTCTTCCGGAATATGTTCGCCCAGCCGTTTTGCCTTGCTAACAGGAACGTATCACTGGCGAAGGCAGCACGAAATTGTTAATTCCTTTGAAAAACCATTTTTCAACGAATCAGATATTACCTTACCCCAGGTTTTAAAAGAAAATGGTTATACAACAGCCTGTATCGGGAAATGGCATTTGGGCTGGAACTGGGAATTCATAACCGAACCAGCAGATGTAGTGACGGTGAATGACATAGACTGGAGCAAATCAATTTCTGGCGGACCACTGGATCGTGGATTTGATTATTACTTTGGTGATGGCACCATAAATTTCCCCCCATATGCGTGGATTGAAAATGACAGGATTATTGAGGCTCCTACTGAAATGATGTACACGGATAATATAGGGTTTGAAACAATGGAGGGCAGTTGGGAATTTCGTCCCGGACCGAGGGTCAAAGGCTGGAATCCCTATGAGGTATTACCGGCTCTTACAGATAAAACGGTAGAGTGGATTAACAATCACAGTAAGGAACAACCCTTTTTTCTTTACTTTTCATTACCCTCTCCCCACGCCCCGATTATACCCAATGAAGAGTTTATCGGGAAATCAGATGCGGGAGGATATGGTGATTTTGTATATCAGACAGACTGGGTGATCGGACAGGTTCTTAACGCGATAAAGGAGAATGGGTTTGAAGACAACACCATTGTTATTTTTTCCTCTGATAATGGCCCGGAAGCTTATGCTTTCGAGAGAGCCAGAAATTACGGTCATTTCAGCATGGGGGATTTGCGGGGACTGAAGGTTGATATCTGGGAAGGAGGACATCGCGTGCCAATGATCATTAAATGGCCCGGGCATATTGAGGCAGGGTCAGTTTCCGGTAAGCTGATTTCACAAATAGATTATATGTCGACACTTGCAGCCATAACCGGCATTAAACTCCCGGAAGGCTCAGCCCCGGACAGTTATAATTTTCTGCCGACATTACTGGGGAAGAAATATGATTTTCCGGAAAGAGAAGTATTAATACATAACACCTATCAAAACAGATGGGCCGTAAGAGAGGGTGACTGGCTTTATATGAATACTAATTCAGGTGAACATAGAATAATGCCGGAATTCTTTAAAGAACTCAGGGGATATACTGATTTTGAAACGGAAGGATTACTGTTTAACCTGGAGAATGACATTGAACAGCGCGTAAACCTTTATTCAGTTTATCCAGAAAAAGTGAAGGAAATGGACAGGTTGATTACTGATTATAAAAACCAGGGCTACCTGATAAAAGAATGAATATCAAAAAATTTATAATCACCGCTTTCCTGATTAGTGGAATTATTATTGGCTATGCAGCCCGCCCGGGGGGCAGAGATATTGGTACTGACTGGAGGAACGCAAAGCATGGAGATCTTATCTATGCTTATGGATACTCCGACCAGCCTTACGTAGTCGTACTTGAAAATGGCAAATGGCTTACTGTTTTTACGACCAATGCCGGGGAAGAAGGTACGGCAGGCCAGCATATCGTAAGCAGCATCAGTGAAGACCAGGGAAAAACGTGGTCCGATACTGTCAGAATTGAACCTCCCCGACGTGAGTCTGCCTCATGGGCAATGCCCTATCTTACTGATTTTGGCAGGATATATGTGTTTTATGTTTTCAACGGGGATAAGATTTTTGAGCTTAGAGGGGACAATATCAGAGAGGATGTGCTGGGATGGTATTGCTTTAAGTATTCTGACGATGACGGGGCAACCTGGTCTGAAAGGCACCGGTTGGACATGCCAAAAACAAAAGTTGATTATAACAATGACTGGGGAGGGGAAGTTCAGATGTTTTGGGGAATTGGCAAGCCTGTTGATATTAATCATGGTATGATGTTTGCGTTTTCCAAAATTGGAAAACACCTTCTCGATTATAGTGAGGGCTGGTTTTTCAGATCCGATAATATTAACATTGAGAAAAATCCCGACAAACTCAATTGGGTTATGCTTCCTGATTCGCAAACCGGGGTAAAAAATGATATGCTGGGGCCTATCAATTCGGAGCATAATATTTTTCAGATGAGTAATGGCACTTTATACTCTATGCACAGGACTGTTTCAGGCTATCCTGCCGAGTCATATTCCTATGATGGCGGGTATTCATGGACTTTGCCACAGATCCCCACGTATGAACACGGTGTCAAGCTGAAAAATCCCCGGGCCTGCCCGCGAATATGGAAAACCAGAGATGGAAAATACCTTTTTTGGTATCACAATCATGGGGGCAGGGATTATATGCACAGAAATCCTGCATGGATCAGCGGTGGAATGGAGAAAGATGGCAGAATTGTCTGGGGCCAGCCGGAGATCCTTCTATATGAAGACAATATAAATATTCGAATGAGCTACCCGGATCTTATCGAGCAGGATGGCAGGTACTGGATCACTGAAACCAACAAGGAAGAAGCGAGGGTCCATTCAATCCCAACAGAGTTTTTAAATACCCTCTGGTCACAATTCGACCGGGATTTTATTACCAGGGATGGTTTGCTGGGTGAATGGACTGAGTACGAGCTCGGGCCGGAAAATAAATTAAGCATTCCGTCCCCTGGCAGAAATAAGCCAACCGGAGGGTTCACCATCGATTTACGGTTCAAGCTGGTTGACATATCACCGGGGCAAATAATTTTTACAGCCGGCAGTGAAAATAGTAAATCGCTGGTGCTCAGAACAGGAGAGCACGGATCGGTTGAAATAGTTCTCAATAACGGTGAGATAACTGACTCATGGCGTTCTGACCCGGGTCTTGTAAATGCTTTCAGGGACCATGCTGTTTCTGTTACTGTCGACAACGGACCTAAGATCATCCAGTTTGTAGTGGACGGAATAGTAAATAACGGGAACGATTTTCGTCAATATGGCTGGGGTCGTTACAGGGGCAGTTTTGAAGGTTTCGATTTTGACACCATTGAAATTGGTCAGTTGGGAAGGGGACCCCTGAGCGGGTTGGGGCAGCTGTCAAATCTCAGGATATATAACAGGCCCCTGATGAATACTGAACTTATCGGAAATCATAATCATGATATGAACCGTCCATTAGCCTGGTCATTCAAAATTCAAAAAATCTACATCCACCGAACCTTTATCAATTAAGTAATTGGAAAACTATCACAAATTCCTTACAATATCCCCGGTCTCTGCCCCGATTTTAATTGAGATGGTAATTCCGACAGGTTAAGTATGCCGGCGGTAATTTCAGCCATTGCAGTTACCGCAATTGCAAAGATCATTGACTTCTTCGCGGAGATCTTTTCTTTTGCGGGGACTAATTTCCAGTTTCTTCAGTACCTCCGGGTTTTGGCAGACCTGCCGGCAAATTACTATCCCGCTGTCCAGCAATATTTTTTTCTGAAGTGTATTTATTGTTGTAAGGGCCGTTACAGGGAAAAAATTCTCTTTTTCTATTATGTCCTTTAGTCCTTGACCTGCGGGGTAATCCCAGCTTATCATGTGCAGTCCCGCACACATCCCGTAATCAATTGCATCAGAGGTAAACCTGGTGTTGGTCACTACCCACCCCTGGAAGGAGATATTGTTGAACTCCGGGTTCATCTCTCTTTTCTTGATAATATCATCCACCCTTGAACGGATGTAAAGTGGCACCCTGACATTTGCATACTTTCCCTGACTGTTGTAAAACTTGCATTCCACGAATATCTGCTTGTTGTTTCCCGTTGCCACAACATCCACCTCATGCCGGACACAATGCCCCTGCACGATCTGGCCAACTTTAATTTCGAAGCCAAAATGTTTCACGATCTGGCCAATGAAGTGCTCAAAGGGATAGCCGGTCGGACCAAGCTCCATGATGGCCTGCTTTAGCTTATAACGCGCAGCGGTGCTGCTTTTATGCTTCTGTAAAAGACGGAATGCCTGCCTGTAAATTTTTTTGGTGCTTACTCCTTCATAGAGCCAGTTGCTGAGCTCATCGCTTATCTTATTAATTATTTTATTGTCGGCTCCAACTCTTTTAAGTGAGTTTACAAGTTTTTCCTGTGAAAAGGGTTCTTTTTCCCCGGAGGCTTTCGTGATAATAAGAGGCTGGTTCATTACTGATTTATAATAATTCAGACCGCTGACGTTGCAGTCGGTGGATATTGAAAAATAAAAAATCAATAATAAGGATTATATACCGGTTATGCAATAACCGATAATTCAATCTGTGCTACAGCCATGACCCATAAAGGTCAATCAGTGATTTTCATATTTCAGGCTTTCATCCGGTTACATATTCATGGTTCCGCACCGTGCACCTTCCGGAGGAAGAACACGGATGGTGTGAAGGCACTTCCTGTAAAAATCCCGCGCAACCTTAATTTATTAAACAGGGCAAAGACCCTTTTTTTTCATAAATTCGTTGCATAAACGGCTCCTGTTTTTGCAGGGGAAGAAAACCAGGAAAACCTTCTTGGGGCGAGGTGATTGTTACAGGACGGAAAGAACGGTTATTTCAGCCGGCAAAGAACCACAGAAACGATATTGATGCAGAAACTCATTATTTACAAGGCCTCGGCCGGATCAGGAAAAACATATAAGCTAACCGAGGAGTATCTGCGCCTGGCATTCAGGGTTCCGTTCCGCAATATTCTGGCGGTTACTTTCACCAATAAGGCCACCGCCGAAATGAAAGACCGTATCACCGGCGTACTCGACTCACTGGCTAGGGGCTCCCACTCATCCTACCTGCAGGTTCTTATGGAAGAAACAGGACTGGATGAAGCATCTGTAAGGGAAAAAGCCGGAAAGCTGCTGGACGAAATACTTCAGAACTACTCGCGGTTCTCGGTGGGCACCATAGACAGTTTCTTCCAGCGTGTAATACGCAGCTTTGCCAGGGAAACAGGATTACAGTCCGGTTTTGAGCTTGAACTTGACAACCGGAGGGTGCTTGAAAAGGTCATTGACCGCCTGATGATAGAGACCGCCACCAACAGCGGCCTGAGAAAATGGATGATGCAGTATGCCCAGGACAGGATAAGGGATGGCCTGTCCTGGAATTTCCTGCAGGATATTGGCCGGCTGGGGAACCAGGTTTTCAATGAGACATTCATGGAGTTCAGGCAGGAGATGACTGAAAAACTTTCCGACCGCAAATTCATGAATGATTATATGGGCTCAATGCAGGCTGTAAGGAATGATTTTGAAAAACAGATGAGTGAGATTGGGACTGCCGCCCTGGAAATCATTGACCGGCGGGGGCTTTCGGTCAATGATTTTAGTTACGGATCAAAAGGTGTCGCCGGATATTTTGAAAAGCTGGCTGCAAAAAAACAATTTGAGCCCGGAAAGCGTGTCCTTGATGCTGCAGCTGACCCGCAAGCCTGGTCTACTAATAAATCAATAAAAAAAGAGGATATTACAGATGCAGTGGCAGGGGGTCTGATGCGGATGGTGAACCAGGCAATTGACAAGTACAATGATTCCTATCCTTTATATATAAGCAGCAGACTGGTGCTCTCAAATTTTTATACCCTGGGGATACTCAATGATATTACCCGGAATGTAAGGGAATATGCGGCCGAAAACAACCTTTTTCTTCTTTCCGATGTGGCATCGCTGCTTGCAGGTATCATCGGCAGCAATGATGCGCCCTTTATCTATGAGAAGACAGGCCATTTCTACCGGCATTTCATGATCGATGAATTCCAGGATACCTCATCCATCCAGTGGAAGAACTTCGTTCCGCTCATAACCAACAGTCTGGCTGAAAACAACCGCAATATACTGGTGGGTGACATAAAACAGTCCATATACAGGTGGCGCAACGGCGACTGGCGGATACTGGCAACGGGGATCCAGGAAGATATGAAAATCTTTGCCCCGCAGGTGCACACCCTGGAGGTCAACTGGCGGAGCAAAAAAAATATCGTGCAGTTCAATAACTCGTTTTTCCATTATGGCCCGGAGATTATCCGCCAGCAATTCCAAAGGGAGTACCTGGATGCCGGTCTGCCGGAAGATTTCGCCTCCGATATAAGTGAACAGATCGAAAGGGCCTATGCTGAACAGGCCCAGAAGCTGCCGGGCGGGGAAGATAAAAACGGGGGCTTTGTCAGTGTTAAATTCCCCCGGAACGGTGACCGCCAATGGAAGCAGAACGTGCTTGACAGCCTTCCGGAACTTCTCACCGGCATAAGATCCAGGGGATACAGGCTGAGGGAAATTGCCATCCTGGTTCGAAACAAAAAGGATGGCAATCAGATAGCCCGCAGACTGCTTGACTGGCAGGCAGACCCTGGCCGGGAAGCCGGGACGCGGCTTGATTTCATTTCCGAGGAATTCCTTTTGTTACAGGAATCAACATCCGTCCGTCTTCTGCTTGCCCTGCTTGGCTACCTGGCCGATCCTGCCAACAGGATAAACAAGGCTGTAATCCTCCGTGAATATTTAATCTACCTTCGGGGCAATCCCGGTCAGGCATCTGATCATGACCTGTTTGGCAGCATTGCAGCATCTGATGATACTGCCTATAACAACCTGCTGCCGGAAGATTTTATATCCCGAAAGGAATATTTAAGACAATTGTCACTATATGAGCTTGTTGAGCAGCTTATTGCCATTTTCGGCCTTAATGTCCACGATACCGAGATTCCCTACCTGATGGCTTTTCAGGATGTGGTGGTTGATTATTCCAGGAAGGAGGGAGGGGGCACGGGTCCTTTCCTGGAGTGGTGGGAGGAGCACTGCGGCAGCTTTTCGGTAAGCAGCAATGACAGGCAGGATGCCATACGGATAATGACTGTCCATAAAGCCAAGGGGCTGCAGTTCAAGGTGGTGCTCATTCCTTTTGCGGAATGGAATATCGATCACGATCCCCTGCATGATAATTTCCTGTGGTGCAGACCAGTTATCAAACCCTTTGACAAGCTTGATCTTATTCCGGTAAAATATAAATCGGAACTTGCCGGAAGCATATTTGCACATGAATATTTCACTGAGAAGATGCAGGTGTTTGTCGATAACCTTAACCTGCTGTATGTTGCCTTTACCAGGGCAGAGGAGGAGCTGTATGCTTTTTCTCCCCTTCCTGAGGAAAAACAAAGGGGTGCGGACCAGGTAAAAAATATCTCAGGACTTCTTTACAGGATTCTTTCAGCCGGGTTGCCGGAGGATCATGCCGCAGATGCCGGCGGAGGACGGAAAGATCCGGCAGGTGCTGCTGACCGCCAGGCTGACGCAGGTGAATCAGGCGACCGGCCGGATGATATGGCCGATACAACCGGGCACCTTATTGATAATGCAAGTCAAATAATTACTTCTTCAGTTACCGGCGGACAGTGGGATGATCAGCAAAAAACCTTTTCCCTTGGAAACCCGTGTGTGGCATCCGGCAGCGAGGCATTGGGCGATGACGAGCTGGTGCCGGAAAGTTACCATGTAAATGATTTCAGGGATAAGCTGCGCCTGCGACCCTATGGCAACCTGTTTTTCAGCGACGACAATGACATCGGGAAGCGAATCGATCATGGCAGACTGATGCATGAAATCTTCGAGCATATCATCACCTCAGGGGATATAAAAAAGGCGGTCATGCAAAAGTCCCGGGAAGGTATAATAACAAGGGAAGAAGCCATGGAGATGATCGGCACCATTACCGGCATCACCGGCAAAAAGGAAGTGGCCCACTGGTTTGACGGAAGCTGGAGGGTCAGAAATGAGACTGCCATCCTTTTGAAGGGCGGGAAAACAAGGAGGCCTGACAGGGTAATGATAAAGGAAGGGCAGGTTGTGGTGGTTGATTACAAATTCGGCCAACATGTGCAGCCGCGGTACAGGAACCAGGTGCGCCGCTATATGGATGAACTCAGGGAAATGGGGTATAATAACCTGAAAGGGTATGTGTGGTACCCCCTTGCCGGAGTGATCGATGAAGTTGACATGAACCCTGAGCTGGAATTTGATTAGTTCATGGACCCTCCGGTGCAATTTCAATAAATTGAAGCTTAGTTCACATCTTTGGGGTAATCATAAACAACTCTCCTGAAATCGCTCATTTCAGGATTATACCTTCTGGCGATATTCCCCAGTCGCCGGCTTGCCGGAATATTTCCGGGCAAATCAAGGGCTCTCAGAAAATGGGCCACCGGCACTCCGGTTTCTTGCTCCAACTCTGACAGTGTCATGGATCCGTGAATTGTAATTTCATCGTAGCGGGTATAAGGCGGATATTCTCTGTCATTCTCTGACGCTAATTCTCTTTGAGAGAGGAGAGGGGTAACTGCAATAATCACAACACCCAGCATAATCAGGCCTGTCTTGATGCCTGCCCTTTTCACTGGTTTGCCGATGGTCATATATACGATCCATTTCCAATGCAGGTAAATATGCAATACTATAAGCATGATAAACATTAGCGAGATCCAGAAGTGGATTGTGCCCAGTCGTGCCCTGTTTTTGTTGACACTTCCGATTTCAGTTGTGACATTCATGCTGTGTTGTGAGTCTGAATGGCACAGATTTTGGGCGAATTTGAAAAATCACACAGCAGATGAAGTGTTCTATGAGCAAAAAAATTTCAGGTATCATAAAAATAATTGGAGGATTGGGATATGAAAAAGTTTATGATCGAAGTTCCTCATGGAGAAAACAAAAAAGATTGCGATAAGGCAATACGGGTTTTCCTGGAAACCGGCTCTCATTTTCTAAAAAAAGCCGACTGGGGATGCAAGGATGGCGTTCATAAAGCATGGATAATAGCAGAAGTTCCGGGTAAAGAAGATGCCAGGAATTTAGTCCCTCCCTTGTATCGCCCCACCGCAAAAATAGTTGAGCTAAATACCTTTACCTCGGAAGACATCAGCAATCCTGTCAAATATCATAAGGAATAACTTGCATAACAACCCTTTCTGACAGTTTTACTGATTAGCAAGCAGTATTGTCATTTTAAGTGGCAATGGAAGTTAATTGTTCCTGCGATGATAATTCAACGCTGCTCCTTGCTAAAACATCAGGATCAATATATTTGCAATTCCTTTTAAAACCTTATTTTCAATTGGAGCTCCGGGTATTTTTTTGCTTCGGGAATTAATAGATTTGTCCCGGGAAAAATAAATCACTATCCCGGCAGGAAACAGGAGAGGAGTTTTAATTAGTTGAGAAGGAATTTTATTTTCCTGATTTCGTTATAATTGAATAAATAGCAACAGAAAAGAAGGGTGAGCGACAAAATGGCAGAGCAAAGTCTATATCAGTGGGGCACAGCAAGGCGGTTCAATTCCCTGCCGGATCATTTCAAAAAGCAGTTCGGGGGAAGAGTGCAGAAGGTTTCTGTTAATGCCGGCTTCACCTGTCCCAACCGTGACGGGAAGGCAGGAACCGGGGGCTGCACCTATTGCAACAACAATGCATTCAGTCCTTCCTACTGCCTTGTTGAAAAGCCCGTTACAGTGCAGATCGGGGAAGGCATTGAATTTCATAAAACCAGGTACCGCCGTTCATTTGGCTACCTTGTCTATTTCCAGTCATACACCAACACCTATGCCGGTTCTTCCCATTTGAGGGAAATATATGAACAGGCCCTGTCGGTGCCTGGAGTAAAGGGCCTGGTCATTGGTACCCGCCCTGATTGTGTTGATGAAGAAATACTTAACCTGATAGCCTCAATTGCAAAAGACAATTATGTCATTGTGGAATATGGGATAGAATCATGTTATAACAAGACCCTTAAGGAGATCAACAGGGGGCATGATTTTGAAGCATCGGTTGCCGCAATCCGTAAAACATCAGAACTTGGGATACGCACCGGGGCCCATATTATTTTTGGTCTGCCGGGAGAAAGCCGGCAGGATATGCTTGCTGAAGCTGAAATACTATCTGCCCTGCCGCTCGATAATATCAAATTTCATCAGCTCCAGATAGTAAAAGACACCCTGGTGGCCAGGCAATATTCAGAAGAGCCTGAAAAATTCAACCTTTTTACTCTTGAGGATTACCTGGATTTCCTGGCAGAATTTATTGAAAGGCTTAACCCTTCATTCGTAGTTGAGCGTTTTGCCGGTGAAGTGCCATTAAGGTTTATCGCCGGAGGGGTACGGTGGGGACTGCGATACGACCAGGTCCTCGGACTGTTCGAACAAAAACTTAAGGAGAAGGATACCTGGCAGGGGAAATATTACAGCCCCGTGTATTGAAAGATGATTTAATCGCTAAAGCGGATTAATTATAGTTATTCCAAAAAGCCCTAATTTTGCTTAAAGGGTCGTGAAGCCAATTTGATTATAATATATAAAATTCAATAATCATGAAGAACCTGTTATTGTTGTTTGCCCTTCTGTGGATTGCCGTACCGCTTGAAGCACAGGACACGCTTTCAGCCCTGCTTGAGGATGAACTGGTGCGCAACATGAAAGGCATGGGGGGCGAAGAAATCCAGCCCTATTTTATGTCCTATCGGGTCAATGAAATTAAGAATTACCGTATACGAAGCTCTTTCGGACAACTGATGGAATCCTTTGGCGACCATTCTCGCAGACTCTCTGTGCATGTGCGCGTTGGCAGTCATGAACTGGACAATACCCATCCCCTCAGGGGAAGCCGCTATGGCATATTGATCACTGACACAGGTAAAGACCTGCCACTTGATAACAATCCCGAAGGCATCAGGCAGATACTGTGGCGCGAAACTGACAAGAATTTTATCCAGGCCAATGAACGGTTTGCCAGGGTGCAGGCCGAAACGGCCATAAAGGTGGAAACCGAAGACCATTCCAACGACTTCACCCATGAAAAGCCTGTTACATATCACGAGCAGCCCTTTGAAACGAGTGACACCGATTTTGATGTTGCCGCATGGGAGGAGAAATTAAAGGAATATTCTGCCATCTTCCTGCAGAATGAGGATATTCTCAGGGGCTCTGCCACCTTTATCTTTTCATATGAACGCAAATACTTTGTATCCTCCGAGGGCAGTAACATTACTGAAAACCGCCTCACCTGCCGCCTATTCATCAGCGGACTAACACAGGCCGATGACGGCATGGAGCTTCCACTAAACCTGAGCTATTTTGGTTTCAGGCCTGAGGACCTTCCTGGACACGGGCAAATACTTGCCGACACTGAAAAGATGGTGCAAACACTGGTCAGGCTCAGGGAAGCCCCGGTTGCAGATGCCTATAGTGGTCCCGCGCTGCTTTCTCCTGAGTCGGCAGGAGTATTCTTTCATGAAATTTTCGGCCATCGTGTTGAAGGCCATCGCCTGAAGCAGGAAAGCGATGCCCAAACCTTCAAGAAAAAAGTTGGCGACAAGGTGCTTAACGAAAACCTTTCCCTTTACTTTGATCCGGGAATGGAGAGATACGGCGATTACTTCCTGAACGGATCATATAAATATGACTGTGAAGGCCAGCGGGGTCAAAAGGTCACCATTGTGCAAAACGGCATCCTGAAAAACTTCTTAATGTCGCGAACACCCATCGAAGGTTTCAGCAATTCAAACGGTCACGGCAGGGCACAGGCCGGGTATCAGCCCGTGAGTCGCCAGTCTAACCTCATTGTAGAAAACAGCAAGCCTTACAGCGAATCCCGTTTACGCGAAATGCTCATTAACGAAGCACGGCGACAGGGAAGGGATTATGGCTATTATTTCGTTACCACAATGGGTGGCTTTACAATGACGGGAAGGTTTATGCCCAATGCCTTCAATGTAACACCTCTGGTGGTTTACAGGATATATACCGATGGGAGGGAGGATGAACTGGTCAGGGGTGTTGACCTGGTCGGCACTCCACTGGCTATATTCTCAAACATAGAAGCGGCGGGTGGAACGCGGGGCATCTTCACGGGCACCTGCGGAGCTGAATCAGGAGGGGTTCCCACATCGACGGTCTGCCCCATGGTATTCGTCAGCCAGATTGAGACCCAGCGCAAACCAAAGGGACAGGAGCGTTTGCCCCTCCTGCCAAGACCGTAAAAATGGAAATGTTCAATAAATACTTTGTAAGGATGAACACAAAAACCATCATAAAATTTGCCCTTGTTGCCGTTTTGTGTGCCGGCACTGTCTCAGAAATCTATTCCCGCGATAGCATTTACATGCAGGCCATGCAGGAAGAGGTGCAGCGGGGAATGGAGGGCCTGATACTTGACCGTATGCTGCCCCCCGGATTTATCAGCTATCATGTTGTCGATGCCGGCACCTTGCAGATATCTGCAGTGCTTGGCGGTATTGTAAGCTCTCGGGAGCGCAGGATAATCAAGTTCGACAACCGTACCATGATTCTCAAAGATGGCATATCCAGTGAGAATTTTATTGACCTCGATAACCTCGGCACATGGAGCAGGTACGAAAACAACATACCCCTCACGGCCAGCAAGGATGATGTAAGGCGGGCATTCTGGCTGGTAACCGACGATAACTACAAAAAGGCATTAAACACCTACGAATCAAAAATTTCAGCCCTGAGGCAGCAAAGCCTGAGCCAGGAAGAAAGAGAACTGCCTGATTTTCTGCCTGCCGAAAGCCAGGAGGTCGTTATACCCTACCAGGCCATGAGCATTGATAAAGATCAGCTGGAGAACCTGGCACGAAGCATATCTGCCGTTTTCGACGGTTTCGGAAATATTATCTCATCCCGGGTAAATATTTATGTTTATGACGGAGAGGTATTCCATTACAACAGTGAAGGTACCAAATCCCGCTATCCATTCCAGGTTGCAGCTGTGCTGACTGCTGCTTCAACACAGACACCATCGGGCGAGGTTATCTTTGAGCACTCCCTTCATTTTGCTAATAATGTTTCTGAAATACCTGCCAGGGAAGTCCTTATATCCGAAGCCCTGGCGGTAGCCGCGTACCTTGATAATTTAGCCGGCATCATCCCCGTAACAGAACCTTACTTTGGTCCGGTCTTGCTGGAAGGTCAGGCAGCTGCTGAAATATTTGCCCGGGTATTGTTCGGTGATGTTGATGGATTGATTGCTGTAAGAAAGCCTGTTATTGGTGACGAACAGATGATTCGATACGCATCTGACTGGATAAAGGAAAACAGCCTGGAGGCAAGGATGGGACGAAGGATAATGTCAGGAAATATCAGCATTGACGCTTTGCCGGGACTTGAATCATACCGTGGTGAAAATCTTATTGGTAGTTTCATGGTCGATGCTGAAGGTATTCCCTCACTGGAAAAGCTTAACCTTGTCGAAAACGGTGTTCTTAACAACCTGCTTAGCACCAGGGTTCCTACATTAAGGGTGCAGGAATCAAATGCACACGCCCGTCTCGCAATTAACAACGCCTCTGTGACCACTGTTACAGCTCCCGGGGTTATTGAAATGTCCGTTGATCAGGATGCCTCTTATGATGAGCGGGAATTAAAAGAAATGCTCATTAGCTTAGCCATCCGCGAAGGGCTTGACTATGCTTATATTGTTCGCAAGGTATTTTCACCGGTGGCGGCGTTATCGCTGGATAACGATTTGATTGTCTCGGGTCAGGTCCGTCAAAAAAATGACCTTTCAAAAGCCATACAGGCCTACAGGGTTTATGTTGAAGATGGCCGCGAGGAACCAGTCAGCCTGGCCGCGATCAAAGGTGTTAACATTAGATCGTTCAGGCGGATACTTGGCGCTTCCCATGACATGCAGGTATACAATACCATGTTCACACCGGTGAATACGCCCCTTTACGGCAGTATCTTTGAACTCACCGGCACGCCGGTTTCCTATATTGTTCCGCAGGCCCTGCTTTTTGAAGAACTTGACCTGGTTCGTGAAACCCAGCAGTTTGTAAGAAACACCCCGGTGGTGGAAAACCCTTTGAAACGGTAGAGTATCTCACAGATCAACCGGCACCTGGAGGGGTGTTTTTCACAGATCATCTGACACCTGGCCGGGTGTTTGTCTCCTGCAGATGAACAGCGATCTTGTAATTCATGTGGCTAATGCGGTCATGCATCAATGCTGTGGTCCTGACCAGGTCGCTCCACTGATCATCGCTGCACTCATTGATATATTCCACAAACTGGCTCCATTCCTCACCGGAAATGCGGCCGGCATAATCCGGCGGCCTGCATTTACCTTCCTCCTTTTGGGCTGCATATCCGGCCCATTGGTCCATAAGCTCATACAGCATGCTGGTGAAGAACTGCATTTTTTGCATTGCAGAATGCAGGTGCTGTTCCTCAAAACCTGTATGCCAAACCAGCTCCCGGAATTCATCCCTGGTAACTGGTGTGATATTGATTTCCCGGGGTTCAGGCAAAGTTTCTGCAGACGGGTATACAGTCCTGTCTCCGATATACTGCCCGATGTCGATTCCACGATCCCTGCTTTCATTGTCATAGACAATTGAATTGTACATGATATGGTGCACCCGGTCATGCATGATCTCGGTTATCTGCACGAAATCCCGCCATGAAGAACCTGTAATGGCCTCTTCTATGTTTTTCCGGTACTCACTCCATTCACCTCCCGAGATGCGCAGGCTAAAATCAGGAACTCTGTCACCGCCATCTCTCTCAAGTGCATCATGTCTAAAATGGATCCCCCTGGTTTGTTCATGCCTTTTTGTGTCACTCAGTGACATGGGGATTCATTCGAATAAATTGTGTTTTGATGCTGCCTGATGCCCGTTCTAAAAGCACCAGTGTTTAAACAACTGCAAATCTGTATTGTTCAGGTGCGCATCATTAACCCTTGAAAGTGCAGGAGAATAAAAATTAATTTGAAAAAACGATCAGGTTATTTTTGATTTTTACATTGGGAAAACCAAAATTATCCGAAATAAAACCCAGTGTGTCTTTTTGGTAAAAAAACACATGTGTTTGATCGTTTTTGTATTGCCAGGTTTTAAAATCTGTTTTTTCATTATAAATACTTGTCATGCAATACAATTTACCATTTTCATCAAGCATTTTTCTCAGCAGTCGAAATTCCCTGGCTGGCTTATGAAAATGTTCAATGACTTCACAACAAACAATATAATCATACTTTAATTCAAGCAAGTGGGGAAAATTGTAAAAAAACGGATCGTATTGCATTATTCGGTAATTCCTGTCGGCTAATATTTTGGAGATGACCGGGCCGGGACCCGCACCAAAATCCAGTCCGATATGCAAAGGCCCAAAATCTGTAAAAATTTCGTTTACAATAGGATCCACAAATTTTTGATAGCCTTTGTCTTCCACATCGTTGTTGTGTTCCTTATATCTTTTTATTTCAGACGATTTATCCGGCAAATATAGACTATGTACAAAAATGGCTTTGCAGCCATTACATTTTAAAAACAGCCTTTTTTTATCTTTAAAATATTCTTCAGACTCATTATTGCACAGGGAGCATAAAGTGTTCATTATTTTGCACAATTTACACAGTGTAAACTTTGGGGTCTTAAAAGTATCCTGCCGGCAGGTATTTGTGTTTTACATTTAATGCAACGTCCGAATTCGGGAGTGCCATACATTGACAACACCCTCTTTAAGCTTTGCAGTTTAAGTTTAGCTTGTCGTAATGATGCTTCGGTAACGCTTCTGTTGTTAATCGCATCCATCCTGGAAATTCGACCAATTGCAACATCCGGTGCAACTGGTTTGGTCATATCCTTATACTCTTCAATTAGTTTCTCTGTTTTCGGGATCTCATCCAATATCTTTTGTTTAATATCATCGTTTTCCATATTGTAAAAGTACAAATTCATGGACAAGATTTTTTTTCTTAAATAATCACTGATACTGATATCCACAATTCAATGTCTTAAATTATTTGCCTAAAGGACGGATAATATATATCTTGTCAGAAGGGGCTTTCCTGAAAGATTCATCAGGCCCCCGGAGCAGGCTGTTTTTGATTGACCGGGCGACATTTGAGCTATCAGGAGGCTCTTTTTCCTTAAGATACAAAATGATCAAAAATTGCCGGATTTGAAGTATTTTTGTTATATATCACAAACCCCCGGATAAAGATTGAAGCTATGACAAGATTACGTTATATTTGGGAAGAATTGAACGCAAGTTTCTGGTTTATTCCAACGCTAATTCTTGTATTTTCCATTGTTGCTGCATCCGCTTTTGTTTACACAGACCATCTGATTGATTATTCTCCTTCCGGTTTTCTGGAACATCTCTTTTCCGGAAGCGTTGATTCGGCCCGCAGGATACTTACAGTCATAGCCGGTGCAATGATAGGTGTTGCCGGCACAGTTTTTTCGATTACCCTTGTTGTTTTAACACTGGCTTCTTCACAGCTTGGGGCAAGAATGCTGAGAAACTTCATGTATGACAGGCTCAATCAATTTGTTCTGGGCACTTATGTATCCACCTTTGTTTATTGCCTGATGGTGCTTAGCTCAATCAGTCAGGATGACGACTCCTATTTTGTGCCGGTTATTTCCGTCTTCGTTGCAATAATTCTGGCCATTGCAGGGATAATGCTCCTGATTGTTTTTATTCATCACATATCCGTCAGTATTCATGCAAACAAGGTTATTTCAGACATATCCGATTCATTACTTAAAAACATCGACAAACTTTTTCCTGATGAGCTGGGATATGGAAATACAAGGCCTGTGCCTGATGTCGGTGCCATAAAAAAGAAAAGCAACCGGGCGATAATAAAATGTCTCAGAAGCGGATACCTGCAATCGGTTGACAGTGACAACCTGATGGAGCTTTCCAGAAAGGAGGATCTTGTAATTTTCCTCAATTTCAAGCCGGGAGGTTATGTTGTAAAAGACCAGATAATTTCTGAAGTATTTTCCGACGGGGAAATCAAAGAGGGAATATCTGAAAAAATTAACAAGTCCTTTATTATAGGGAAAATACGTACCCCGATTCAGGACGCAGAATTCTCAATCCAGCAGATGGCGGAAATTGCCTGCCGGGCTTTATCACCGGGAATAAATGATCCTTTTACTGCAATCAGTTGCATAGATAGCCTGACAGCCGTTATGTGCCGGATGACAAGTGTCAGTTTTCCCTCCCCCTATCGTTATGATGATGACGACAAACTCAGGATAATTGCCAATTCTCCTTCTTACGGAGAAATGCTGGATGCCGCTTTTAATCAGATCAGAAATTATGCCGAAGGCAGCCCTGCTGTAATTATCAGGTTGATGGATTCGATTGTTACCATCAATAAATTTGTAAATGTTGATGAACAAAAAAAAGAGTTACTTATCCATGCAGAAATCACTATGAATTCGGCTGAAAATACCTTTAAGGAGCATCGGGACCTGAATGCTCTTAAAGACAGATTTTTAACCCTGAGGTAATATGCAATATTGCCCTTCAACTCACTCAGAATCAGACAGCCCTGTATCCCCCACCAGTTTATCGCTATCCAGCTTTTATCACCAACCGGATATGGCCTCTGCCATATAATTTACCTGTGCAGGTCTTCAGTATTCCCGGCTTTGACCGTGGGGAATGTTTTTTTTAATATATTTAGTGATTCAATTTCGGGTATTAACTTATGAACCTATTGATATTCCAAAGTCTGCTCATTCCTCAGCAATGTAAATTAAGATTAGCAAAGAGAGTTTTAATAATGACGAAAAATTATGAAATCATTTAATTCAGGCATCATCGCCATGACCGGGTTACTTTCCATAGGATTTGCCAGCCAGAGATGCGCTGTAGAAAATAAAGATTCAAATCCCAAAATGCCTAATTTCATTATTATTTTTACTGATGATTTAGGATATGGCGATCTGGGAGTATTCGGGCATCCTACCATTAAAACCCCCAACCTCGACAGGATGGCCTATGAAGGTCAGAAATGGACGCAGTTTTATGTGGGGAAATCAGTGTGTACACCTTCACGAGCTGCATTATTAACAGGCAGGTTGCCCATCAGGTCAGGAATGACCAGTGATACCCGAAGGGTTCTTTTCCCTGATTCCAATGGCGGTCTGCCTCCTGAAGAAATAACTATTGCTGCAGCATTAAAAACCATGGATTACCGGACTGCGGCAATAGGGAAATGGCACCTGGGTCACAAGTCCCCGTTCCTGCCAACTGATCATGGCTTTGACTATTATTATGGAATTCCCTATTCCAATGATATGGACCGGGTGGCAGAATTGCCTGGCGATTGGATAACCTCACAGATTGCCTTTGCAGAAGAAGAATTTTGGGAAGCTTATAATGTTCCCCTTATGCGTAATGATGAGATTGTTGAAAGGCCCGCTGATCAAAGAACTATAACCAAACGCTTTACTGAAGAGACAGTTGCAAAGATCAAGGAATATAAAGATGAGCCATTTTTTATTTATTTGGCACATTCTATGCCACATATCCCGCTTTTCAGGTCAGAGGAGTTTAAGGACGCTTCACTGGCGGGAATATACGGCGATGTGATTGAGGAGATAGACTGGTCAGTCGGACGGATCATTGAAACTCTTAAAGAGGAAGGATTAGACGGGAATACCCTGGTAATTTTTACTTCTGATAATGGTCACTGGCATATCTTTGAAACCCATGGGGGGTTTGGCGGACTGTTAAGGGGAGCAAAAGGCGGCACCTTCGAAGGAGGAATGCGGGTTCCAACCATCTTCTGGTGGCCTGGACAGATTGAGCCGGGAATTAGAATGGAACTTGGAACCACGATGGATCTTTTCCCGACTTTCTGCAAGCTTGCTGATATAAAACTTCCGGGAGACAGGCTATATGATGGTTATGATATTTCACCTGTAATGTTTCAAACAGGAGCGGGTCAGCGCGAGGATGTCTTTTATTATCGTGGCACAAAAGTCTTTGCTATCCGTCATAACAGCTATAAGGCTCATTTCCTGACAAGGGATGAATACGGCGACCCGACTGTAACAACCCATGATCCGCCTCTTTTATATAACCTTGATATTGACCCTTCTGAGAAGTACAACATTGCCGGAAAGCATCCGGAAATAATCGCTGAAATAAGGAAGGTCCTGGAAGACCATAAATCAACTATTATTCCCGTTGAGAATCAGCTTGAAAAGTGAAATAACCGGAATATCTCATATTTGCCTTATCATGCTCAATGACACCGATCGGTTCCAGCATCCGTGAAGGCTGATCCAGATATAGTATGGAATTGATCAGGATATTGCAAATCATCCAGGTTAAAAAGGGAATCTGGTTGCGATAAATCGGCTCTCCTCATCATTAAGACCGTTGTTGGATGCTGATTATTCAGCATGTAAACGAAAATTTGAATTTCTGCTTTTAAAAATATTATGTAAATTTATATCTGTCAGGTAACTATAATCAAAATATGAGATTGATTATGATAAATGAAGATTTGCAAAATAGTTTCGAGATAAATTATGAACTGAGACATTTCGAAATGAATAAGTTCGGAGAAGCCTCACCTGCCATTATGCTTGCGTTACTCGAGGAGGCAGCCGCAGAACATTGCTATTCAATAGATTATGGCCTGTATGACCTTGTTAAAGAGAATATAGGCTGGGTACTGCTCTCCGGTGTAATGAAAATGGAACGGTATCCCCATTACAAGGAAAAGATACTCATCCGGACCTGGCTGTCTAATTTTTCAACTGTAAGGGGTTTCCGGGAAAATATTATTTATGATGAAAGAGATAATATCATCGGACGGGCTAAAGGGCTATGGATGTTTTTTGATATTAAACGCCGGCGGCCAGTTCCCGTTTTTGATGATATTGTCAAAAAATGGTCCTTTATTGATGAAGAGGCCATAGAACATAATATTGCAAAAAAAATCGATCCGGTTCAGACGGGTGATTATAAAAAAGAATTCAAGGTCAGGCAGTCAGAAATCGACATGTATCTTCATGTGAATAACATAAAATACCTCCAATGGCTGCTTGACTCAATTCCCGATGAGGTTATTGAGAACAATTTCCTGCATTTTATTGACGGGCGCTTTATATCGGAAATTCAGTATGGCGATGAGGTTGTTATGCTTTCTCAGAAGGACAGCACAGATGAAAATTCATTTTGCCATACAATAAAAATAAAAGATACAGGCCGCGTTTGTGCCTGCGCAACGACCAGATGGAAGCCAAGAATCTTCTTGCCCGGGTCAGGTTCCGGTGCATTGGCATGATTCTACAAAGAACATTCAACCGCCCATAATGTATGGCAAGTCCTTTAAAGAACCCGCCCGGGTGCACATAGTGATAATGAACCCTTTGCTCACCCTTTTATGCCGGTGCGTAAAAAAGCAACCCGGAAGGCCTTTAAACTTAAGCTCCGGCTAAGTCTGAGATCAGTGTTGAATCCGGTTCTGCAGATTTCGCATATGGAAGGGTGAAAATAAACCGCGATCCGGTGCCGGCTTCGCTCTCAGCCCAGATCCTCCCCCCATGAATGGTGATCAACTCCCGGCATATAATTAGACCAAGGCCGGTTCCTGTTTCATTCGAGGTGCCCTTCGTCGTAAACACCTGAGTTATGTTAAATAATTTTGGCAATAAATCAGGGCTTATCCCAACCCCGGTATCAGAGACCGTAATTTTTACATGGCGTTTGTCCTGCTCGGCTCTTATGAAAACTTCCCCTCCCTTGCGGGAGAATTTTATTGCATTCGTGCATATGTTCCGCAGTATTGATTTGAGCATATATGTATCGGCAAATATCTTTATGTTCTCATCTGAACAGCTGTTTATCATGATGTTCTTTGCTTCGGCCGCCGGACGAAGCTGGTGGTGAACTTCATTGCAGATTTCCTTGAAATTACATATCTCCGGTTTAAATTGAATTTTTCCGGATTGCGTATTAGACCATTCCATAAGGTTTTCAAGAAGTCCGTAGGTGTTTTTCGCCACGGTGCTGGTTTGATTCAGGTACAGCTCGATTTTTTCTTTCCCAAGGAGATGATAGTCCTTTTTTAAAATTTCCAAAAACCCAAGGAGGCTGTTAAACGGGTTCCTCAAATCATGCCCGAGTATTGAAATAAACCGGTCCTTGTCCCTGTTCAGCTGCTTTATCTGTTCCATATTCTTGCTCATCTTTATCAGCGACAGCGTCAAAAGATATAGCAACAGGCTTATAATGATGCCGACAAGAAAAACGACAAACACAACTCTGTTGAACAAAGATAATTCTTCGCTTTTCCTGGTAAGAACCATAGTCCATTCCTCGCTGTTTAATCTTACGGGAAGGGTAACTGACAGATTTGGATCGGCATTTTTTCCTGAATCTTCACCCATCTGACTGTCAAATAACAGGGCGTCATCCGATTGACTGATGTTGTCGTAAATTCTAAGGTGTATCCTGTTTGATCCGGGATGATCCCAGTTCCCCAGTATCCCTTCAGTCAGATCATTTATCCTGTAAGGACTGTATACCCAGCCCTGTATGGCTGCCCTGCGCTCTTCGACAGTGCTGGTGGGCATGCCCTGCCTGTAGACAGGACTATACATCAATGTTCCCGGCTGAACATCTTCTGAGGTTTCCTGTACCAGGCGGACCATGCCCGATAATACGGAATAAGCAGAATCCCTGGCTGTTTCCATTGCCTTTCGCCGAACTTCTTCGGAAAACATGTCAAAGCCAAATGCCCGAAGGTTCCTGTCGGAAAATGGTTCAAGGTAAATAATGGATGTATACAGTTCTCTTTCTCCCTCCGGCCAGACAGTATATCCAGGGAAACCGCTTTCACGGATTTCCTTAACATGATGGGACAGCTGTTCCGGAGGAATGATCATACTATAGCCAAAACCCTGTATACCGGGCATATACCGGTGAATTCTTGACCGCTGGTAAAACTGGTTCCACTGTTCACGTGTTACCGAGTCGGTGGCGGCGAAAAGTGCAACACCACTGCGAAGCAGCTGGGCGTGGGCCCTGAGCCTGGCCTCCATTTTATTTTGCAGCTCGGCACTGTCAAAATCGAAATCCTGTATAGCGGCTTTTTCTATCAGGTTCCTGGTATTGTATACCATGACGGCCGTTAAAAGAAGACCGATGGTTAATACCAGAAATGCTAACCACGGGCCTTTCGGCAGAAGCCGGTAAATTGCCCTTTTTTGATCGATACTCTTCATTCCCGCAAGTAATTTTTAGATGCAGATAGTCAATATATCATTCCTGGCATGAAAACTCTGATTTCTTTTCCGGGCATTCCATTTTGTCATATTATTTGCCTGAGACTCGCACAGCGCCACACTTTTATATATGTGTATTTTTTCAGGACAAAATATTTAACGATATTAAAACCTTAATATTTTAGTTAGCATATAAAAAAACAGTTTCCACTCTCTTCCTTCCATAGAATTAAAGCCGGCATTAATTGTAAATATAAATCATTTAATCTTAAAGTTCAACAAGGCTAATTCATTGCCCGGGGATATGCCTAATTCCTGCCGTCGTAACGAAGGGCCGGGAAAAATGCCTCTAATGATACAAGGGGTGCTGCTGGACCGTGCCGGTCACTATCCGCAGGTTGAGCGACCGGGTGAGTTTTTTCAACAGGTAGAGGAATTTCTTGATGGTAACTGGTAGTATAATAGAGTCTGTTCCGCACAGCATATTCCAGCCGGTTTCTGCAGAATCCTGAATCCTGCCGGGAAAATCTTTTTGTATGGATTGAACAAAGCCATAAAATAAATGTAATATATCAAAGCGTATGCTTAGATTTGTAAAAACTTTGCTTTTATGTCCCGGAACAAGTCATATGATGAAAATGCGGTACTTGAGCGCGCCATGATTGTTTTCTGGATTAACGGGTATGAAGCCACTTCGGTCCGTTTGCTTGAAAAGGAAATGGGCATAAACCAGTTTTCTATTTATTCCAGCTTTACCAGTAAGAAAAAGTTGTTCATTGAATCTATCCGCAGGTACCGCGAACATGTAAAACAAAATGTCTATCAAACCCTGCTTCGGGAAGATGCGGGCATGAAAGAACTTGAGCAATATCTTTACAAGGCCGCTAGGAAAAAAAAGAAACCCGGTTTATCCAGGGGGTGTCTTGTGGTTAACACGGCAGCCGAATTAGTAAGCAGTGATGAGGAGATAGCTGCAGAAGTGAACGGTTACTTTATTTTTATCCGTGAGATGCTGAGAAAGGTTCTTCAAACCGCTGTTGATAAAGGCGAAATAGCACCGGATACCGATGTTGAAAAACAATCGGCCTTTTTCCTTGGGGTAATGCAGGGTCTTTCTGTTGCTTCAAAAACAACGGATACCGGTCAGTTAAATGATTTTGTTTCAGTTGCACTCAAACAGATTAAATAATTTTTTTGGCCTGTTTCTAAGCAACTGATTAGATATCAGGGCCATTTTACATAACTGTTGAAAAATAAATGTTTCTAATTAACAATGCTTCTTAAAACTCAGTTTTATTCATCAATTCTAAAAAATACTGTTATGAAAGCCAGTAAAATCTTATTATTATCATTTGCATTGCTGTTTACCTACAGCCATTCCGGAATTACTGCGCAGCCAGAAGAATCTGCTGAAAGTAATGACAAGCTGGTAGTGGTGTGGACCAGCGATGATCCGTATGTGGCAGAACGGGTTGCATTTATGTATACTCACGCGGCAAAGACAGCAGGCTGGTTCAATGAGGTAACGCTCATTATCTGGGGTCCTTCTGCAAAACTGGCGGCTGAAAATATCAAGGTACAGGAAAAACTGAAGGCTATGCAAAAAGACGGTGTAGTGATTGAAGCCTGTATTGTTTGTGCCGACGCTTACGGGGTAACCGATGTATTGAAGAATATGGACTTTGTTGTGAAGGGAATGGGGAGTCCGCTGACCGGTTACCTTAAGAGCGGGGCAAAGGTTCTGACATTCTGATTAACTTCCGGTTCTCACCAGACAATGTAAGGATTTACTCCTTAATCCGTCTGTTCTTTTGAATTCTGTAAGCGAATTCCTGGCTGGAAAAGCATGTATCCGGAAACTCTTGTTTTATCAGAAGAAACAGGCTATAACAGGAATTACAGCAGATACCCTTATGGCGATTATAAAACAAACAATTTGATTATTTTCCCGGTCAATAATGAAGATGACCGTTTGCACCGAAAGGAAAGGTAGCTGTTATGACAGCTCTTATCAGAGGCATATTCCACACTATCAAGGCGGTGATGATTGCATAAATAACAGATAGTGAGCAATGGACCACGATGGCGGCAAGGGTCCTGCCGGTTATCTGCACCATAAAAGTACACAGCCATTCATGAAGGAAAGAAGCAGCCTTTTCTGGAAAGATGCAGACAGCCGGCAGGTGAAAATTACCAAAATCGCAGTATTACTGGCTTTCTGCGTTATCAGAGTTAACTCCCATTTTCCTTAATATTTCAGCCAGTTGGTGCGGTCCTTGCAATGCACTGAAAGCTAAAACCTTTCCTGATGGAGAGGTTGGAGAATTTTATAATACCAACTTTATCAATGTTATGGTTGATGGGGAAAAAGGGGAAGGGATTGAACTGGCCCGAAAATATGAAATCAGCGGATATCCAAGTTTGATTTTTATCGACAGTAACGGTGAGTTTATAGCACAAACAGCCGGTTACCGTGATCCCGAGCAGTTTGTTGAGATTGGCAAAGTAATTATAAACAGATAATTACATCAATATCCTGCATAGGACCAACCCTTTTAATGCAATAAGAATAGTGCGGGCATTAATTTCTTATATTTGAGATTTTGGTTATTTTAGCCTTCGAAATGACCAACCAAAAAACCTTATTGTAATGACTATTTATTACACCTGTTTAAAGGAAAATATTTATTTTTCTTTAAAATGCGCCTCATCTGCAGCGTATTTCATCACAGTGCTTTCAATACTTTTGTTAATAACCCCGGAACTCAGCGCCAGGGAGCGCATACTGACACCGGTCGAATACAACAACGATCAACTTGTTAAGATGGCCGTTATGGGTCAGATAGGCGAGGCACGGATGAACTATCCGCCATACAGGATCGGGGCTGACGGCTCTCTCAAAGTAGTACCCGGTACTGGCAGTATTACCTACAATTTTCGCACAGGCGATACTGCAATCGATCTGGCCGGCGACCATGTTGAACCGGCAGTAACACTGGTCCATCCCAGCGGCAGGGCGAGTGCGGAAAGCAGGGGCCTCAACGTACTTTCCTGCATCGGGAATGAGGTCAGGGTCACATCTGGCGAAGCAAGGGGTGCAAAAGGCTACGTAATTGGCAAGCACGGCGGGTCGGAACATGTCATGGTCGATTTCGCTGATCAGGCAGTATTTGATAAGCTGCTGCTGGGCGACCGGATGCACATTTACGCTTACGGAACGGGAATGGAACTGACAAATATAGAAGGTGTAAAAGCAATGAACGTCAGTCCCCGCCTCATGGAGGCGCTTACCGGTGCAGGAATGGGAATATCCCCGGAAGGAAAGCTGCGAATCGGGGTGGCACTGACCGTTCCGGCAAAGATTATGGGTAGCGGGCTGGGACACGACCATTCCTACAGCGGCGACTATGACATTCAGTTATTCGACGAGAGGGTTGTTGAAAAATACAACCTGAACAGTCTGAGGTTCGGAGACATAGTGGCTATAATCGATGCTGATACCAGCTACGGCAGGGTATTCAGGACGGGCGCCGTTACCATTGGTGTGATAACACACAGTAGCAGCATAATTGCCGGGCACGGACCGGGTGTCACAACGCTTTTCACATCGGCAGAAGGCCTGATCGAAACTGTTATCGATCAGAAAGCCAACCTGAAATATCTGCTGTTTAAGTGATATTTCCACCAGGTGATCACGAAGATGCTGTTATTGACCAGCAGACTTGATATTGCATCAAATTCGAGTGTCCGAAGCTGATTATGAAACGCAGATGAGTGTAATTCCTGCCGGGGGAAAACTGATCACGCATGATAACCGGGTTGTTGTAAGGGGTGCCGATAAGCCAAAATCATTAATATATGATTATGAAGAAATTAGTTTCAGTTCTGGTAAGTTCTTTGGTATTGTCATGTTCAGTTGATGACCATGAACCTGGGAAACGGGCATGAACCTGGACCAGATCAACGACTTCGAACGTATCCGTGATTATGGGATGCTGGTGGTCTATTCCAACTGGTCGTTTCTGAAAAACTACAGCCCGGTGAAAGATCAGTACAGCCGCCGGAAACTGGAATGGGTAGCCCATATTGCCGGAAAACGTGAATCACGAAGGTTACTGGGCGATCACATTTTAACAGAACATGATCTTGTTAACTATGTTATCTACCCTGATGGCTCTGCACCCACGACATGGACCATTGATCTGCACTATCCCGATCCAAAAAACACAGAACATTTTCTGGGTATGGAGTTCAAAGCCATTGCCGTGCACGAACACATTCATCCATATCCCATTCCTTACCGCTGTTTTTACTCGAGAAGCATCGATAACCTGTTTATGGCCGGACGAAATATCAGCGTAACACATGTGGCACTTGGCACTGTTCGTGTTATGCGCACCACCGGCATGATGGGTGAAGTTGTTGGAATGGCAGCCTCGGTTGCAGTAAAAAACAAAACCAGTCCACGCGGTGTCTACATCAATCCTGATGCATGAGGGCGTTGGGAAATACGACATGGAGAACATTCAGAATTACAATCTGGGAGGGACGCTGGGTCCCAGGGAATAGAAGCATTTCAGGATATTCATTCCGTAATGCCGCTGACCGGTTTCATTGCCAGGGAAGGGGAGCGTCATGAAAAAAATGCCCGGCACATAACAGCGACGGGCATTATTAACTGCAAAACAAGCTTACATTACACTCTCTCATCTTGAATGTAACCAGCCTTTGTCATAACTACTATACTTTGGTTAGACATTTATTTTTCTGTAACAAAGTTCCAGGCTTCTTCCAAATCCTGACGATCCGAATCACCTGCAATAGTCAGAAGTCTGTCGAAAAGTTGTTCAGCGGCTTCTTCCTCGCCTGCATCAATTGCTGACCGGGCAGCTCCCAGCAGTGTGTTGTAGCGTTCCGGCCAGATTTCATCAGACTTCAGATATGCTTCGAGAGCTTCGGAGGAACGGTTCAACTCCATAAGCAGGTATCCGAGAGCTTCATAGGGAGGTACCAGTGCACCCGGGGTTACAGGGTGCTTCTCAATGGTTCTTTCCAGTTCAGCTGCTGAACGCGTCAATTCCAAAGCTCTGTCATCATTGCCACGTGAATGCTCTATCCGTCCGGCAAGCACAAGACGATCAATCTCTATGTATGTAGCCATCGCCTGATCGCCTGATTCTATTGCTCTTTCCCGGAGTTCATCAAGCCGCACTTCCGCATTACGGGCATTTTCCATATCACCTGTATGAATGGCGCCCAAACCGCGGGCAAACCATGTTAAACCTTCTGCCCATGGGGATTGATCCCATGGCAGATAATCAGGTGTACGTGGCTCAAGCGCTGCAGCCCTCTCCCAGTCACGCTGTTCAACTGCAATCCGGGCGGGCATAGCGGCCGCATGAAACGCGCTGATGAAGGTTGGCTGATGCTTTTCTTTATTCCAGGCTTCCTCGAAATAAGATTCGGCCTTTTCATCATTGCCTTGCTGCAAAGCAGCATAGACTATGTAGTCTATCGCATGGATATAATGATGGGATTCGGCATCGCCGGCCGGATGGTTCAGCGCAGCATCGGCAGATGCAATATTCCATTCAATAACCTGTGGCCAATCTCCAAGGCGTACATAGATATGTGAAGGCATATGCAAGGCATGCGGTACTTCCGGGGCAATCTCACCATACATCTCTACCATATCAAGGGCATTTTCGGCCCGGCCATCAACATCGGTAGCATGAATACTGTAATGGATAGCACCGGGATGGGTTGGAATCTGCTCGAAAATTCCGCGCAGAACTTCTTCTGCTTCGTCAAACAGAGGCTCACGTTCATCTGCATGCTGCGCGATGGTCAGGAGTGACAACCCGTATAATGCAGCTATATCCGGATCGTCCGGGTATGCCCGGTAGGCAGCATCCACACCATCAGTCCATCGCCCCAGCCGGGTATGGAAATCAGCTGTTTCAGGCTCTTTAAAAAATCCTGCTGTTGATTCAATCAGGTATTTTTCCCGTTCATCATCTGCCAGCTCTCTGGCTGTTTCGATTTTTCGCCAGCCACGCTGCAGGTCATCTTCACCTGGCCGCGTACCCCATAGCGGCTGGAAAAGAGTGGTTGCTACACCCCAGTATGCCATAGCGCAATCAGGGTGATTCTCAATTATATTTTCGAATTCAGCACGTGCAGATACGTACATCATATGATGCATCATACCTAGTGCATAGTCGAAATCCTCTCGCGCCTCATCACAGGAAACCCTGAAGTCAACATCACCTATTGACGCGCCCTCAGGTACTGGATGATCATCATGCATGTGCTCATGCTGGGCAAAACCGGATATGCTGAAGGCAATAAAAAATATGACAATTGCTCCATGCATAAATACTTTAATGTGATTCTTTTTTTTCATATCAACTTCCTCCTTAATTTTCTAGTTTGACTTTACTTCCGTTTTATTACTTAACTCCATGTTTTTATATGGACTTATTTCTTAAGGTTCAATGCTGATTTTTCGTTCCGTCTTACTATATTTAATCCCGTTTTGGACATTGACTTTTTATAGTTTCATTCATTTGTTACGATATTTGTTTTTTCTCTTTTGAGGAACTGACTTCTTTATTTTCTGGTTCTTTGAATTTGTGATGTTAATTTAATCTTATTCTATGCAAAATTATTAAACATAAAAAACGGTTCAAACTTTTTTTTGTCCATA